>JAJDXW010000015.1 GCA_022823045.1 Gammaproteobacteria bacterium | reverse complement strand
CAGCGAGAGCGCGCCCTGGATCCCCCACGCCACGCTGTACTGGCCCTTGAGGGACACGATTCCGAGCATGATCGTCCGTTTCTCGTCGCTCTGGGTGAAGATGAGGGGCCAGAGGAAGTCGTTCCAGATCCAGGTGAACTGGAGGGTCGCGAGGACCGCGAGGGCGGGGAGGCTGATGGGGAGGGCGATCCGCGTCAGGACATGCCATTCGTTCGCCCCCTCCACGATCGCCGCCTCCCGGAGCGCGTTCGGGACGGTGGCGAAGAAGTTGCGCATGAGGAGGGTGCAGATCGGGATCCCCATCGCGATGTGGACGATGATCATCGGCCACAGGGTGTCGAGGAGGCCGAGCCCGCTGAACATCCGGAAGAGGGGAATGAGGATGATCTGGGGCGGGAAGAACATTCCGGACACCACCACCAGGAACAGCAGCTCGCTGCCCCGGAACGGGAGCTTCGAGAACACGTACCCGGCGAGGATCCCGAGCCCGATCGACCCCGCCGTCGCCGGGACGGTGACGAGGAAGGTGTTGATGAAGTAGGTCTTGACCGAGGGGTGGGCGAGCACCTCGCGGAAGTTCTCGAGGTAGAGCCCGCTCGGGATTGTCCAGAGCGCGCCGAAGGCGATCTCGCGGGTGCTCTTGAGCGAGCTGAGGATCACCCCGAGGGTCGGGGCGAGGAAGAGGAGAGCGAGGACGCAGAGGCAGACGAAGACGACTGCCGGCCACGGATTGAAGGGCCGGCCGCCGGCTCCCGCCGCCGTCCCCGTACCTGCCCCCGGGCGCACGGCGGTCTTGCGCGATCGGCCGTCTCCGCTTGCGGGGTTGGTGCGGTGTCCCGACCTCGATGACGTGGGTGGGACGCCGTTGCCGCCGGTCCGACGCGCGCTCCCCCCGCCCCCGCCCGTCCCCGCTCCGTCAGCCATGGATCTCGTCCAGCTTCCGGAGTTGCCGGAAGTACAGGAAGATGATGGCGAGGGTGAGCAGGAAGAGGATGACCGAGATCGCGCTCCCGTAGCCCATCTTGTACTTCTTGAACGACTCGTTGTACATGAACATCGCGAGGGTGTCGGAGGAGTGGAACGGCCCCCCCGCGGTCATGATGTAGAGGATGTCGAATCCCTTGAGCGAGTTGATGACCGAGAGGGCCACCACCACCACCGTCGCCGGGCGCAGCATCGGGAGGACCACGTGCCACGTCTTCTGCCAGCCGTTCGCGCCCTCGATCGACGCTGCCTCCGTCAGGTCCGCGGGGACCGCGGTGAGCCCCGCGAGGAAGATCACCATCGAGAGCCCCATTTGCTGCCAGGACCACGCCACGATCACCGAGTAGAGCGCGCTCTGCGGCTTCGCGAGCCACGCGAACGTCTCCGGCTCGCCGGTGACCGCCCCGAGAAAGGTGTTCAGCAGCCCCCACTCCGGCTGGTAGATCCAGACCCAGATCTGCCCGACGATCACCGCGGCGAGGCAGATCGGGAGGTAGAAGATGGACTTGAAGACGTTGGCGCCGCGCACCCGGGAGGAGTCGAGGAGGAGCGCGAGCCCGAGTCCGCCGAGGGTGGGGAGCAGCAGCGCGAGCACCATCCAGATGACCGTGTTCGCGATGGCGTTGGCGAACAGACGGTCGGTCACCACCCGGGCGAAGTTGTCGAGCCCGACGAAGCGGTAGCGCGGATTGAAGCCGCTCCAGTCCGTGAAGCTGTAGTAGAAGGAGTCGAGGAGGGGCCAGACCACGAAGACCCCGAAGACCGCGAGGGGCGGGGCGAGCAGCGCGACCCGCCAGAAGACGGCGTGACGGTTCATCGTGTGTCGGGCGCTCGCGTGCGGCGGGCTCCGGGGCCGGCGGGCCGGCGCGACGGCCTCCGGGGTGACGGAGGGGGCCAGTTGGCCCCCTCTCCCGTATTCTCTCGGACGCGCGGCCGGCCGGGCGGCCGCTGCCGTCCCGTCTACTGCTGGAATGCGTCCCTGGCGGCGGCTTCGGCGTCCGCGAGGATGGCCTCGTATCCGGACGGATCGTCCATGAACCGGGCGAACATCGAGAGGCCGACCTCCGCGACGGGGGGAGGCGTCGCGAGGTCGTAGTTGAACGCGAAGGTATCCGCGTTCCCGACCGCTGCGAGAGCCCGCTTCATCACCGAGGTGTAGATGCTCTCGTCGACCCCGACGTTGGGCGACAGCGCTCCTTGCGCCTGGGCCCAGATGCCCTGGGACTCCTCGTCCGAGACGAGGAACGCGAGCAGCTCCTCGGCGTTCGCGCGGTTCGGCGCGTTGTCGGAGATGAGCAGGCCGTCGACCGGCCCCACCACCGCGTTGGGGACGCCCTCGGCGATCGCCGGGAACTCGAAGAAGTCGTAGTCGTCGCCCGCCATGAGGCCGTTGCCGTTCCAGTAACCGGTGATCCAGGTGCCCATGAGGGTCATCGCCGCGTCGCCCCGCGCGACCCGGTCCGAGGCGTCGGTCCAGTCGTCCGCGTTGGCGTTCGGCGCGAAGTACCCGGCGTCGACCAGGTCCTTCCACATTCCCATCGCCGCCTTCACCTCGTCGTCGGTGTACGCGGCCTCCCCCGCCATGAGCTTCGCGCGGTAGTCGGGACCGGCCGTGCGGAGCAGCAGGTAGTCGAACCAGAACTGGGCGGGCCAGCGGTTCTTGGAGCCGAGGGCGATGGGGGTGATCCCCTTGGCCTTCAGATCCGCGCAAAGGGCCAGGAACCCGTCCCAGGTGGTGGGGAACTCGGTCACCCCCGCGTCCGCCATCACCTTGGCGTTGTAGAACATGCCGGCGTAGTGGTAGCCGAACGGCACGAGGTAGCGGGCGCCGTTGTACATGGTCGCCCCGTCCGCGACCGACTTCGCGACGACCGCGTCGAGCCCCCGGCCGGCCCACATGTCGTCGATCGCGCCGAGGTTCCCCGCGTCGACGACGAACTGGGTGCGCGCCCCCGCCCAGTAGCTGAAGACGTCCGGGAGGTTGCCGCCCGCCGCGCGGACCAGGATCCCGGCCTTGAAGTCCTCGTGGCCGATGGGGCTGTCCTTGACCGTGATCCCCTTCTCCTCCTTGAACTTCGCGAAGATCTTCTCGAGCCCGGCCCGGCCGAGGTCGCCGCTGAAGTAGTGGGTGATGGTGACCTCGCCCTCCGCGAGCGCGGTCCCGCTCCAACCGACCCCACCGGTCAGCGCGAGCGCGCCGGCGAGCGTCGCCGCCTCGAATGGTCTGATTCTGCGCATGTTCCGCTCTCCTCGATTGTCGAAATGCGTGTTGTACGCCGATCGTGCGTGTGCAAGCATTATGCGCCCGATCCGCGCCGGCCGACAAAGCGGATTTCGCGACCTGCCGCTTCAACGATTCGATTCGCGCGGGCGCGATTCCGGGCCCGGCCATGATGCAGGAGATCCGAGCTTGGACAGAATCCGCGTCGGCTTCGTCGGAACCGGCCGCATATCCGATCTGCACGCGATCGAGTACCTCTCCAACCCCCACGCCGAGATCGTCGCCCTCTGCGACCGGGACGCCTCCCTCGCGGAGCGACGGGCGCGGGTCTGGGGCCTCGACTCCCCGCTCATCACCGACGACTACCACGAGCTGGTGGGGCACGATACCGTGGACCTCGTCGAGGTTCTGCTCCCCCACCACCTCCACCTGGAGGCGGCCCTCGCCGCGCTCGAGGCCGGCAAGGCGGTCTCCGTCCAGAAGCCGATGTGCACGAGCGTCGCCGACGCGGACCGCATGGTGGAAGCGGCGCGGGGCGCGCCCGGACCCCTCCGGGTGTTCGAGAACTTCGTCTTCTACCCGCCCGTCGTCCAGGCGAAGTCCCTCATCGACGACGGCGCGATCGGGGAGCCGCTCACGATCCGCATCAAGAGCAACCCGGGACGGAGCGAGACGGAGTGGGACGTGCCGGCCGCCAGCCGGGCCTGGCGCCAGGACATCGACCAGATCGGGGGCGGCCCCCTCGTCCTCGACGACGGACACCACAAGTTCGCCCTCGCCTGGTACTTCATGGGGCCGGCCGAGGAGGTGCACGCCTGGATCGGCCACACCACCGCCCCGGACGGCTTCGTCTTCGACGCCCCGTCGATGGTCTCGTTCCGCTTTCCCGGGAACCGCTACGGCAACCTCGAGATCGTCTACTCCCCGGAGCTCGACATCGTGACCGAGCACTATGCGCAGGACGACCGGATCGAGATCACCGGCACCCGGGGGGTCATCTGGGTCAACCGCGGGCACGGGCAGCTCGGCGCCGACGTCGTTCCCGTCCAGCTCTTCCGCGACGGGGTGCTCACCGACTACCGCGACGTCGAGACGGGTTGGGAGACGAGCTTCGTGTACTCGACCCGGCACTGCATCGAGGCACTGCGAAACGGGAGCCAGCCGCAGCTCTCGGGAAAGGACGGGCGCGACATCCTGCGCTTCGCGTTCGCGGCCGAGGAGTCCGCGCGCGCCGGCGGTGCCGTCCGGCTGTAGCCGCGCCCAGTCGGGCGGGGCCGCCATCGAGAAGGTGCAGTGCCGAGGCTCGGCCGCCGGGAATCGGGCCGGGTCTGCGGTTCGTGAGAGGGCGCACCCGCGGCGCCTCGAAATCGCGGGTCGGCGTGTGTTCGGGAAGCGCTCGCCCGCTGCGGCGTTGCCTGACTCGGACGCACGGTTGCCCGTAGCGCACATGGATTGATGCGTGACCATTGACGGTGATTTCGCTGATTGTCATGATATTCGGCAATCAGGCCGTCAAATGTAACGAGGCATGCCCCATCCCGTCGTTCCCCGCTACCTGGATGTGAGAGGCATCCTGAAGCATCGGTCGTGCTTTCTGTTCGGCCCGCGCCAGACCGGCAAGTCCACCCTGATTCGACAGCAGTTCGACGGGGTCCCCACCTACAGCCTGCTCGACCAGGCCCTCTTCGTCCGGCTGTCCCGCAATCCCGCTCTCATCCGGGAAGCACTGGCGGACGACACGAGCATCGTGGTCATCGACGAGATCCAGAAGATGCCCGAGCTCCTCAACGAGGTGCAGCTCATGATCGAGCGGCACGGGGTCCGGTTCCTCCTCACCGGATCGAGCGCGCGGAGTCTGCGCCGCAAGGGCGTCAACCTCCTCGGTGGCCGGGCCTGGTCGCGCAGCCTGCATCCCTTCGTCCGCATCGAGCTCCGTGAGCGTTTCGACCTGAACCGGGCGCTCGAGTACGGTCTTCTGCCGCCGGTCTTCTTCTCCGACTCACCCGGGGAGGACCTCGCCGCCTACGCGGGCGACTATCTCAAGGAAGAGATCGCGGCCGAGGCGGCGGTTCGCAACATCGGCGCATTCAGCCGGTTTCTGGAGACCGCGGCGCACGCGCACGGGGAGCTGATCAACTTCTCCGCCATGGCCGGCGACGCCCAGGTGCCCGTGTCGACCGTACGCGAGTACTACCGGATCCTGCAGGACACGTTCATCGCCCACGAGGTGCCGGCCTGGACCGAGAGCCGCAAACGCAAGGCGATCTCCACCTCGAAGTACTACTTGTTCGACATCGGGCTAGCCCGCCACTTGCAGGGGCGGCGGGGGCTGGCGCCGGGAACCGCCGAGTACGGCAATGCCTTCGAGAGCTTCGTCTTTCAGGAGATCAAGGCGTTCTGCGACTATCGCCGGCTCGCTCCCCCCCGGTACTGGCGATCGAAGTCCCGATTCGAAGTGGATTTCGTCTTCGGGAGCCTCGCCGTCGAGGTCAAGGCGAAGAAGAACGTGAGCGGGCGGGATCTCAAGGGGCTCCGGGCGTTGCGGGAGGAGGACCTGTTCGCCCTCTACCTCGTGGTCTCTCTGGAGCCGATGGCGCGAACCGTGGACGGGATCCGGATCCTGCCGTGGTCCGACTTCCTGGATCGGCTCTGGAGCGGAGAGTGGACCGGTGCCGGCTCCGCGCCGGGTTGAGGAATGCGCCTTGTCGGCGGGCCGGGTTTCCTCGAGGAATGGTGATTGGCCGGCTCGGCATCGCGGCTCGGTTTCCCCGGGCAATCTCATCTTCCAGGCGAAGGACAGTGCCTCGCAGGAGTGGTTCGTGAGCACGTTTGGCAACGGCATCGACCTCGACATCGACGACCACCAGGTGCTGGACCTCGAGCTGATGCGGCGGGGACTGCGCAAGCGCGGGATATTCGGTCCCGTCGGCGGAAGCGTCGCCGGCCTTGGGGCGAAGTGAGATCCCCCAGGGGCGGGTCGGGACGCGCTTGACAGCCCATGCCCCGCGGTCATACTAGGTTCGATGTCCGGGCCGGAGACCGGCTCGGACCTGCTCCCTCATCGGAGATCGGTGAGCCAGGAACGGAGGAAGAGAAGTGACGAAGACGACCAAGAACCCCGTTGACAAGGTAGCCCCCAAGAAGGGCCTGACCCGTCGCGAATTCACGAAGTCGACCGCCGCGGTCGCGGCCGGCACGAGCCTCGGCCTCTTCGGCGGAGTGGCGCCCGCCTTCGCGCAGCAGCGCGAGGTGCACCACCTGGCGTGGAACAACTTCATCCCGCCCGCCGACGAGCTCACCCTCGAGTTCGCCGCGACCTTCGAGAAGGAGAGCGGCGTCAAGATCCGTTTCGAGACCATCGGCCAGAACGACATCCAGGCGAGGGCCTCGGCCTCGATCGAGGGCGGCGCGGGCCCGGACATCATTCAGCTCTTCTGGAACCACGCGCACCTGTACGCGGGAGGGCTCGCCGACCACAGCGCAATCTACGAAATGGACGGGGGCGACAAGGTCTACGCCTACCTGCAGGAGGCAACCACCGTCGACGGCGTGCCCCGCGGCATCCCGTACTACGGCATCGGCAACCTCATGGCCTACCGGACCGACGTCTACAAGGACCTCGGCATCGAGATCCCGGACAACTGGGACGAGTTCCTCGCCGCCGGCACGAAGTGCAAGGCGGAGGGCTGGCCCTTCGGCCAGACCCTCGGCCACACCCTCGGCGATGCGCCGAACTTCACCTATTCGCTGATGTGGAGCTTCGGCGGGTCCGAAGTCGACGAGTCCGGCAAGGTGGCCGTCAACTCGGAGGCCACCCGCGCCGCCATCGACTGGATGAAGGAGGCCTGGGCGGCCGCCTTCGAGGAGGGCGGACTCTCCTGGGACGACGGCAGCAACAACCGGGCGTTCCTCGCCGAGCAGATCTGCACCACGTCCAACGCGGCCAGCATCTACTTCGTGGCGCGGCAGAAGGAGATGAACCGCGTCGCCGACAACATGGGCCACTACCTCTACCCGCAGGGTCCGGGGGGCCGGTTCTGCGTTTCGGTGCCGCAGGGCTTCAGCATCCCGAAGTACTCGAAGAACCAGGAAGCGGCGATGGAGTGGATCCGGTTCCTGCTCCGCCCCGACAACTACGAGCGCTACATCTCGGTCCAGAACTGCTTCGCCCTTCCGCGGGCCCCGGGCCTGGAGGGCCT
>JAJDXW010000033.1 GCA_022823045.1 Gammaproteobacteria bacterium | reverse complement strand
GATCCGCTACTACGAGGACATCGGGCTGGTGCGGCCGCATCGGAGCGCAAACGGATATCGCGACTTCGGGGACGCGGACCTTCACAAGCTCGTGTTCCTCGCCCGGGCCCGTTCGCTGGGGTTCTCCATCGAGGACTGTCGCGCCCTCCTCGCCCTCTACGAGGACCGGCGGCGGACGAGCGCGGACGTGAAACGGGTCGCCGAGGAGCACCTCGCGCGGATCGATCGGAAGCTCGCCGAGCTCGAGAGCATGCGGCAGGTGCTGGGGCAGCTCGTGGAGCGCTGCCACGGGGACGACCGGCCGGAGTGCCCCATCATTGACGACCTCGCGGGCGGAGGGCCGGGCGCGAAGAAGGCAGTCGCCTGACGCGCGGCTCGCAATCCCTTCTCTTGCCAGGCGAAATAGGGGAGGTTTCCACTCTGATGGGAACGAAACGAAGCCGGTGGCGGCTCGCGGCCGCGGTGCTCCTCGCGGCTGGCTGGCTGGCGACCGCCCTCCCCCCGGCGCTCGCCAACGAGCCCCGCTCCTTTCCCACGCCCGAGCTCGCGGACCGGTACCGGGGTCTCGTCGGCGAGATCCGCTGTCTCGTCTGCCAGAACCAGAGCATCGCGGACTCGAACGCGGAGCTTGCCCGGGACCTGCGGGAACGGGTCGACGAAATGCTCCGGGCGGGGCGATCGGACGAGGAGATCCTGGCGTACATGGTGGACCGCTACGGCAACTTCGTGCGCTACCGGCCGCCCTTCGACGCAGCGACGGCGCTCCTTTGGTGCGGGCCGTTCGTTCTCGCGGCCGTCGCCCTCGCCTGGCTGTTCCTCCGGATCCGAAGGCGCGCGCCGGCCCGCGAGGGGCTCACCGAGGAGGAGCGGCGCCGGCTTGCCGAGCTCGTGGGAAGGGGGCGCGGATCGGAGCCGGCGGATTGACCGCCCTCTTCTGGGCCCTCGCCGCCGCGCTCATCGCGGCCGGGGTCGGCTTTCTCGCGTGGCCCCTCGTTCGCGGCGCACCCCCCGAGCGCCCCGATCGACGCGCCGCGTCCCTCGCCGCCCACCGGGCCCGCCTCGCGGAGATCGAAGCGGACGACCGGGACCCGCGCGCGGACCGGGAGGCGGGCGTCGAGGAGGCGCAGGCCGACGTCGCGCGCTCGCTCCTTCGAGACCTCGCCGACGACGACCCTCCGGGCGACGAGCCGGCCGGGCGGGCGGGCCTTCGTCCCCGCCGGGGCGCCGCCATCGCCCTCGGGGTCGCGCTGCCGCTGCTCGCGGTCGGGATCTACGCCCTGCTCGGGGAGCCGCGCGGGCTCGATCCGCCCGCGGTGCGCGATGCGGAAGCGATCGCCCAGGCGGTCGGAGGGCTCCTCGCCGAAGCCGAGGCGCTCGCCCGGGAGAACGGCAACCGCCTCGAAGGCGAGCCTGCCCGGCTGATCGAGCAGGCCCTCGCCCTCGCCCCGGACCACCGCAAGGCGCTCTGGTTCGCAGCCATCGCCGCCCTCCACGAGCAACGCGCCGAGGACGCGCGGGTCCGGCTGGAGCACCTGCGGAGTCTCGGCCCCCTCGACTCGACCGAGACCGGAATGTTCGACCAGCTCATGAGCGAGGCGACCGCCCGCCTCCGCGACCCCTGAGCGGGCGCGCGCGGTCAGGCGGCGGGGTTCGAGCCCCGCCGGGATGCCGGCGCGCGCGCGGCGGGCCGGGACCGCACCACCTGGTACCCCGGGCGCCAGAGATAGCGGATCGGCACGCTCAGCATGTGCACGAGGCGGGTGAACGGGAAGATGACGAAGATCGTGAGCCCGAGGAAGAGGTGCAGCTTGAAGACGGGATGCGCGTCCGTGACGTAGCTGACCGCGTCCGGGTTGAAGGTGAAGATGCCCTGCGCCCACATCATCAGCTTCACCATCTCCTTCCCGTCGAGATGCCCGAACGAGATCGGAATGGTGAGGAGGCCGAGGGCGAGCTGGATCCACAGGATCGCGATGACGAGGTTGTCGGAGAACGACGACTGCGCCCGCACCCGAGCGTCGAAGAAGCGGCGATGGGCGAGCATGCTCGCCCCGACGAGGGCCGCGAGCCCCGCCACCCCGCCGACCACGATCGCCATGAGCTGCTTGAAGCCGTGACCGATGCCGAGGGCGTCGAAGACCTGGATGGGGGTCAGGAGGCCCACGAGGTGACCGAGGAACACGATGATCACCCCGACGTGGAACAGCACCGAGCCCACGATGAGCTGGCGGCGGCGGAGGATCTGGCTCGACCCGGAGCGCCACGTGTAGGGCTCCCGGTCGTAGCGGACGATGGAGCCGACCACGAGCACCGCGAGCGCGACGTAGGGATAGATGCCGAACAGCAGGGTGTCGAGATAGCCGGCCATGGACTCGCCTCCTCGTCGTTCGTTCCGAGCGCCGCTCAGGAGCCCCGCTCGGCGCCCCGGGTCGCATTCCCGGGGTCCGGGGGCGGCCGGCGGCCGGCACGGATCTGCGCCGCCACCCGGTCCGGCCCGCAGGACGCCGATGCATCCGGGCCGGGCCCGCCGAAGGTCACCGGCTCCTCCTCCCACACCCGGTCGATGGCCGCGAGGTCGTTCGGGTCGTCGTCCGGGCGCTCGAGCAGCTCCTCGACGTCCTGGCGGTCCGGCCGGACCCCGGCGAGGGTCTCGATCGCCGCGAACACCTCGGCGTAGATGCTCTTTCGCCTCCCGAGGCGCTCCCGCAGCACGGTCACGATGTGGACGATGTCCCCAAGGTACTCCCGCGCCTCCCCGAGGGGCCGCGTGGACAGGAACTCGAGAAAGAGCGGCAGGTAGTCCGGGAGCTCGTTCGCGGGCATCTCCAGGCCGTTCGCGGCGTAGAGGTCCTTGAGCTCCACCATCGCCTGGCCACGGTCCCGGCTCTCCCCGTGCACGTGCTCGAAGAGGTGCAGCGAAAGCGACCGTGTCCGGTCGAAGAGGAGGACGTAGCGCTCCTCGAGATCGTAGAGGCCGCGCTCCCCGAGCTGGGTGGCGAGCCGGCGAAGCGCGCCGCGCCGCCCCTCGGGCAGCAGGCCCTCCTCGTCGAGGACCGCCGCGAAGGACGGGGCCGCCGCCCGGATCTCCTCCGTCGGGTAGGCGAGGAGGAGGGACAGCACCTTGAGGGTGCGGATCACCGGATGAACTCCGTCGGGGTACGGACGGTGACCGAACGCCGGCGCGGGCCTCCGAAGAGGTTCGGCCGCGACGACCCGCCCGAGCTCTCGTTGCCGAAGCTGAAGCCGCACGAGCCCTGGAGGTCGTAGGCGTCCTCGGCCGTCTCGCGATGGGTGGTGGGGATCACGAAACGGTCCTCGTACCGGGCGAGGGCCATGAGGCGATACATGTCCTCGATCTGCGCCGCGGTGAGCCCGACCCGGGATGCGATCTCCTCGTCCGCCGCCTCGTCCACCGTCTTCGAACGCATGTAGGCCCGCATCGCGAGCATGCGCTCGAGGGCGCGCACGACCGGCTCCTCCTCGCCGGCGGTGAGGAGGTTCGCGAGGTAGCGGACCGGGATCCGCAGGGAACGCACGTCCGGCACCGCGCCGTCCATCTCGATCATCCCCGCCTCCGCGGCGGACTGGAGCGGCGAGAGCGGCGGCACATACCACACCATGGGGAGGGTCCGGAACTCCGGGTGCAGGGGGAACGCCACCCGCCAGTCCATGGCGAGGCGCCAGACCGGGGAGCGGACCGCCGCTTCGAGCCACGCCTCGGGGATGCCGTCGCGGCGGGCCTGCGCGAGCACCTCGGGATCGGTCGGGTCGAGGAACACGTCGAGCTGCTCGTGGTAGAGGCGGGTCTCGTCCGCGACGCTCGCCGCCGCCTCGATGCGATCCGCGTCGTAGAGGATGACCCCGAGGTAGCGGATGCGCCCGACGCAGGTCTCCGAGCACACCGTCGGCTGCCCGCTCTCGATGCGCGGATAGCAGAACGTGCACTTCTCGGACTTGCCCGAGGACCAGTTGAAGTAGATCTTCTTGTACGGGCACCCGGAGACGCACATCCGCCAGCCCCGGCACTTCTCCTGGTCGATGAGCACGATGCCGTCTTCCTCGCGCTTGTAGATCGCCCCCGACGGGCAGGCGGCGACGCACGAGGGGTTGAGGCAGTGCTCGCAGAGGCGCGGCAGGTACATCATGAACGTGTTCTTGAACTCGCCGTAGATCTCCCGCTGGAGCCCCTCGAAGTTGGTGTCCCGCGAGCGCTTGGAGAACTCCCCGCCGAGGATCTCCTCCCAGTTCGGGCCGCCCTCGATCTTCTCCATGCGCTCGCCGGTAAGGAGCGAGCGGGGCCGCGCGGTCGGCGCGGCGTCGCCCTCCGGCGCGCGCTGCAGGTGCTCGTAGTCGAAGGTGAAGGGCTCGTAGTAGTCGTCGATCTGGGGAAGGTCCGGGTTGCCGAAGAGCTTTGCGAGGATGGCAAGCTTGCCCCCCATCTTCGGCTTGATCTTCCCCGAGCGGGTCCGCTTCCAGCCGCCGTTCCACCGCTCCTGGTCCTCCCAGTCGTCGGGATAACCGGTTCCCGGCTTCGTCTCGACGTTGTTGAACCAGGCGTACTCCATGCCTTCGCGGTTCGTCCACACGTTCTTGCAGGTCACCGAGCAGGTGTGGCAGCCGATGCACTTGTCGAGGTTCAGTACCTTCCCGATCTGGGCCCGTATCTTCATCGTGCCGCCTCCCCGGTCGCGGGAACCGCGGGCGGCGGTTCCAGCCAGTCCACCCGCTCCATCTTGCGGACGACCACGAACTCGTCGCGGTTCGCCCCCACCGTGCCGTAGTAGTTGAATCCGTATGAAAGCTGGGCGTAACCGCCAATCATGTGGGTGGGCTTGGTAATCGT
>JAJDXW010000349.1 GCA_022823045.1 Gammaproteobacteria bacterium | reverse complement strand
CGGGATGTGGAAGGCGTTCGCCGAGCTCCAGGCCGTCGGCTGGCTGAAAGGCCCCCTGCCGCGCATGGTCGCGGTCCAGGCCTCCGGGTGCGCCCCCATCGTGCGGGCGTTCGAGGCGGGGGAGGAGCACGCCCCCCGGTGGGAGGGGGCGCACACGGTGGCGGCGGGGATCCGGGTTCCCGCCGCCGTCGGTGACTTCCTCATCCTGCGCGCGGTTCGGGAGAGCGGCGGATTCGCGGCGAGCGTGAGCGACGAGGCGATCCTCCAGGCGCGGGCCGAGGTGGCCCGGCGCGACGGGCTTCTGCTCTGCCCCGAGGGGGCGGCGACCTACGCGGCGTGGCGCGAGGCGGTGGCGGACGGCCGGTGCTCGGCCGGCGAGCGGGTCGTGCTGTTCAACTGCGCGACCGGTCTCAAGTATCCTCTGCCTCTGGTCACCCGAATATTCGAAACATCCGATACCTGAACGGAACCGGGGACGCGAGGGAGGTTCGCATCATCGGCGCGGTCCCCGGGGCAACGAGAAAGGAGGAAGCAACGCGATGAAGCAGAACGAATCATCAGGGCGTCGGGCCGGGCGTCCGATCTCCTCACGAACCGTGACCATCGCCGGGGTGCTCGCGGGCGGCGCCGTCCTCGTCGCCGCAGGGACCGCCTGGGCGTCCGTCCCCAACGAGACCCAGTTCGTCCTCAACACCTTCTCGTTCCTCATCTGGGGCGCGCTCATCATGTGGATGTGCGCCGGCTTCACGATGCTCGAATCGGGTTCGGTCCGCACCAAGAACGCGTCCGTCATCTGCCTGAAGAACATCGGCCTCTATTCGATCGCGGGGCTCGCCTACTACCTCATCGGCTACAACCTCATGTACGTCGAGGTCCCCGAGGGCGGGTGGATCGGCACGATCGATCTCTTCTACGGCCCGTCCGCGGACGAGCTCGCCCTCCTCGGCGGCGACGAATCGGCAAAGGCGGCGGTCCTCGATCAGGGCTACGCCACGATGTCGGACTGGTTCTTCCAGATGGTGTTCGTGGCCACCGCGGCCTCCATCGTGTCCGGTACCCTCGCGGAGCGGGTGAAGCTGTGGTCGTTCTTCATCTTCATCACAATCCTGACCGCCATCGTCTATCCCATCGTCGGCGCCTGGACGTGGGGCGGGGGATGGCTCGCCGGGATGGGCTTCCAGGACTTCGCGGGTTCCACCATCGTTCACTCCACCGGAGGTTGGGCCGCTCTCGCGGGAGCCATGGTGGTGGGGGCGCGGCGCGGGAAGTTCCGCGCCGACGGTACCGTCAGGCCGTCGACCCCTTCGAACATCCCCTCCGTGACCCTCGGGGTGTTCATCCTGTGGCTCGGGTGGTTCGGCTTCAACGGCGGCTCTCAGCTCGCCCTCGCCGGAACCGTCGATGCGGTCGCGATGAGCAACGTGCTCGTCAACACCAACCTCGCCGCGGCGGCGGGGGTGATGGCCGCGATCAGCGTCTCGAGACCGATCCTCGGACGCATCGACCTCCTCGCCGGCCTCAACGGGGCCATCGCCGGGCTTGTCGCGATCACCGCGGGCCCGGACATCGTCGACCACTACTGGGCAATCATCATCGGCGCGATCGGCGGAATCATCTGCACCGCGGGGCTCAGGTTCCTGGACGCGGTCAAGATCGACGACGTCGTCGGCGCGGTGCCCGCCCACATGTTCGCGGGCGTGTGGGGCACCCTCGCCGTGTGCATCGCGGGCGGGGCGGAGTTCTGGGTTCAGCTCGTCGGGGTCGTCTCGATCGGCGCATTCGTGTTCGTGGTCTCGTGGATCCTCTGGACGGTCATCGAGAAGACCGTCGGGGTGCGCGTCTCGCCGACCGTCGAACAGCTCGGGCAGGACGCGGCGGAGCTCGGCATGGAGTCCTATCCCGAATTCGTGGTCATGCCCGAGCCGGACGACTTCGAAGAGCTGCAGCGCGACGAGTGACGCGCCGGGGTCCGGTCCGGCCCCGTGGCCTCGGGGCCGGACCGGCGAGGTTCAGCGACCCTGGAAAGCGGGCCGGCGCTTCTCCATGAAGGCGCGCCGGCCCTCGACGTAGTCCTCGCTCCGGAAGCAGGCTTCGACGAGCCGTGCGGCCCCGTCCAGGTCGCGCGCGCCCGGGTCGCGGGCGCACTGGCGGATCGCGAACTTCGCGGCCCGGACGGTGAGGGGCGCATTGTCGGCGATGGTCCGGGCGAGCTCCAGCACCGCCGGCTCGAGGGCGGAGCCGGAGACCACCCGGTTCACGAGCCCCATCCGAAGGGCTTCGTCCGCGCTGAACCGCCTCGCGGAGAACAGAATCTCGTTCGCGGCGGCCGATCCCACCAGGTCAACGAGCGGGGCGACCCCCGAGAAGCCGTAGCCGAGGCCGAGCCGGGCCGCGGGAATTCCGAACTGGGCGTCGTCGGAGGCGATGCGGATGTCCGCCTTGACCGCGGCCATCAGGCCGCCGCCGATGCAATAGCCCCGGACCATGGCGATGATGGGCTTGGAGAATGCCTCGATCCGGGCCGCCGCGATCTTCCCCTTCTCGTCGAAGATCCGCCGGCTCTCCTCCGACGACCGGTTCTTCTCGAACTCCGAGATGTCCGCTCCGGAGATGAAGGCGCGCTCGCCGGCCCCCCGCAGGACCACCACCCGGACGTCGTCGCGTTCCTCGTACGCGTCGAAGATGACCGGGAGCGCCTCCGTCATCTCCAGCGAGACCGCGTTCAGGCGCTTCGGGTTGTTGTAGATCACCCAGCCGATGCCGTCCTTGACCTCGGCGATCATCCGGTCCGTGTCGAGCTCGAGCTTCATGTCCCGTGTGGGCCTCTCGTGTGTCAGGTGG
>JAJDXW010000131.1 GCA_022823045.1 Gammaproteobacteria bacterium | reverse complement strand
GATGGAGGCGATGAGCCCCTCGAGTCCGATGAGGGCGACCGCGTCGCGCGCGCCGATCCAGTCCGCGAGCACCCCTATGTGGTAGAAGCCGAGCGGACTGGTCCCGATGAACACGGTCAGCACGCCCATCATCCGGCCCCGCACCTCGGCCGGGGTGGAAGTGATGACGAGGGTGGTCTGCATCGCGGCATAGAAGGCGCCCCCGACCCCGACCACGAACAGCACGGCGCCGGCGAGCCAGGGAACGGGAGAGGCGGCGAACGCGATCGAGAACACGAGGTAGAACACGCAGCCCGCGAAGTACAGGCGCATGAAGTTGGCCGGACGCGCGAGGAGCGTGATCAGGACCGCCCCGATGAGCGCGCCCGCCCCTTCCGTCGCGGCGAGGAACCCGACCGCGGAGGGGCCGAGCCGGAAGCTCTCCTCGCCGATCACCGGGATCATGGCGATCATGGGGAACGCCCAGATGTTGAACACCACGGTGATGGCGAGGACGCTCGCGAGGCGGCGGTCGCCGCGAAGGTACCGCACCCCCTCCGCGACGCTCCGCCAGACGTTGCTCGCTCCGGATGCCCGGGCGGGGGACGGGAAGCGCACCGCCTGGAACGCGACCCAGCAAAGGGCGTGGAGCACGGCGGAGATCACGAAGGTGCCCGCGAGGCCGACGGTGGCGAGCAGGGTTCCCCCGAGCAGCGGCCCCAGCATCCGGGTGCCGTTGTTGGCGAGGGTGTCGACCCCCATCGCCCGCCCGAGGAACGGCCCGCGGATCACGTCCCCGATGAGGGCCCGGCGGACGGGGAAGTCGGTGATCCAGAGGGTGCCCCCGAGGAATGAAGCCACGCCGAGGTGCCACACCTCGATCCGGCCTGACCACGCGAGAACCGCGAGACCGGCCGACAGCACGCACATCCCGACCAGCCCCCATTGCATGAGCCGTCTGCGGTCGATACGGTCCGCGACCGCCCCCCCGAAGACCCCGAAGAGGGAGAGGGGCAGCACCCTGAGGAGGGTCATCGCGGCGGTGATGGTGGCGGACCGCGTCTCGGCGTACACGTAGACCCCGAAGACGAGCATCTCGAGCCAGCGCACCACGCTCGTCAGGGTGCCGACCACGAAGAGCGCGATGAAGCGCCGGTCGGTCAGCCAGGCGTTTCGACCCCGCCGCAAGGCCGCCGGTCGGAGCCCCCTCATCGGCGCGGATCAATCGGTCTCGGAGGCGAGGATGGTGCGGGTCCGGGAGCGGAACTCGCGCCGGACGAGCACCGCGGTGACCCATGCGGTGGAGATCATGAACAGGATCGGGTGCAGGAACCAGGCGGTGGCCGCCATGGTGTAGTAGTAGGCGCGGATCCCCCGGTCGAAGTGGAGGGAACCGAGGTCGAGCAGGCGGGCCGCCCGCCGCGCGATGCGCGCCGTCTCGGGCGTCTCCTCCATCGGGGTCGCGCCCATCACCACGATGCAGTAGGTGTAGAGGCGGTGCGCCCACGCGAACTTGAAGAACGCGTAGATGAGCACCGTGACGAGGCCGAGCACCTTGACCTCCCAGAGCGCCCGCGTCGTCTCGACCGCGAACGGGAGGTCCCCCACCACCCCGAGGGCGCGGTCGGCCGCGCCGAGGAGGGCGATGAGTCCGCCGACGAGGAGGATCGCGGTCGACGCGAAGAACGTGCACCCCTGGAGCACCGAGCCCTGGATCATGGTGTCGATCATCCGGAGCTCGCGCCCCGCCATCTCCGTCATCCATCCGTGGCGGTAGCGGACCATGATGCGGCTGAGGCTGGTCCATCTCCCGGAGCGGGGCCGGAACACGACCGCGTTGAACCCGCCCCAGCAGACGACGAGCAGGCCGAGCGCGGCCCAGTCGAGCGTGGTGAGGCCGATCATGACTTGGTGGCCCCCGCCGCCCGCAGCTCGTCCCGGAACTCGGGGGCCGCGACCTCCGCGAGCGCGGCGGCGCGGGCGCGCTCGGGGCGGAAGCGGAGATCGGCGACGCCGTGCTCGGTCACCACGTAGTCGACGTCGGTCCGGAGCGCGGTCGGGGCGTTGCCTTCGCCGAGGCGCGGCACGATCCGGGAGACCTTGCCGCGCGCGGCGGTTGCCCCGAGGGCGACAATGGAACGTCCGCCGCGCGAGCCCGCGGCGCCCCGCATGAAGTCCACCGCGCCGCCGGTTCCGGTGACCTGGGTGCCGCGGATCATCTCCGCGTTCACCTGCCCCCCGAGGTCGATCTCGAGCGCGGAATTGATGGAGACGAAATGGTCGATGCGGGCGAGGGTCCCGGCTCCGTGGGTGTAGTTGACGGGGCGGAAGCGAACGTCCGCGCGCTCCCCGAGCCAGCCGTAGAGGGCCGGGGTGCCCATCGCGTAGGCGGTGACGTGGCGTCCCCGGTCGATGGCCTTGCGCGCGCCGGTGATGACGCCGCGCTCGACGAGCTCCATCACCCCGTCGTCGAGGATGCCGGAGTGGAGCCCGAGATCGTTCTTCTCCCCGAGCGCCCCGAGCACCGCGTAGGGGATGGATCCGATCCCGGTCTGGATGGTGTCGCCGTCGCGGACGAGCCCGGCGACGTTGCGGGCGATGGCGCGGGCGGTCTCGTCCGGCTCGGGAAGGGGAAACGGGTCCGGGGGGCGGCGCACCGGCACCGCGCAGTCGATATCGCGCGCCGCGATGCGCGGCCCGTCCGGCGGGTCGGGAAGGGCGGAGTTCACCTCCGCGATCACCCGGCGGGCGCGATCGACGACGACGTCGACGAAGTCGCAGTTCAGGCCCGCACCGAAGTCGGCCGCGTCCCTCGCGGGGGTGCCGTCGCGGGGGGCGGAAACGCTCAGGATGGCGAGGTCGAGGTCGAGCCCTTCGCCGAGGAGGTCGGCCACCGCCCGGAGCTGGCAGGGGACGAAGTCGATCCGTCCCGACCGGTAGCTCGCCCGGGTCTCCGGGGTGATGAAGAACGCGATCGCCCGCGCCTCGTCGTGCAGGGAGCAGAAGTCGAAGCGGTTGAGGGCCGGCACGATCGACTGGATCCAGGTGACCCCGGCGCTCGCGTCGGGGCGGCGCCGGAGCGCATCGAGCACGGTGGCCGGCTCGTTCGCCCCGCCCGCGACGAACACCGTCATGCCCGGCTCGAGCAGGGCGGCCACGTCGTCCGGCGCGAGGATTTCCGGCATGGTCGGGTTCCGGTGGGACACGGGCGGCGGCCCTGGTTTCGGGATGGCGGCGGCCACGGATTGCTGCCCGCCGCGCCCTTGCCGAGTTGGAGCCGACGGCGAATTCTGCCACGATCGACCTTCAGGGAAGGGTAGCGCCTTGCCCCGCGGGTTCGGCACCCCTTTTCATCCCACCGACCGGAGCAGCCAGTGAGCGATTCGACTGCGGTATCTCCCCTCGCCCCCGCGAGCTTTCCCGATCTTCCTCCCGTGGCGGGGGTCCTGCTTGCCGCCCACGCGGCGGAGCTCCGCTATCGGGGCCGACCGGACGTGATGCTGGCCGCCCTCGCGCCCGGGTCCCGGGTCGCGGGGGTGTTCACCCGCTCGCGGTGCGCGTCCGCGCCGGTGGACTGGTGCCGGGAACATGTCGGGCGCGGCACGGCCCGGGCGGTCCTCTGCAACGCGGGCAATGCCAATGCGTTCACCGGGGCGGCGGGGGAGGCGGCGGTGGTCGGGTCGGCGCGGGCCGTCGCGGACGCCCTCGACGCGGCCCCCGAGGACGTCTACCTCGCCTCGACCGGGGTCATCGGCGAGCCGCTCGGCGTGGAGGCGATGCGGGCCGCGGTGGGGCAAGCGGCGGAAGGCCTCGCCCCGCCCTCGCCGGAGCGCTGGCGGGCCGCCGCCGACGCCATCCGCACCACCGACACGTTCGCGAAGGGAGCGGGCGGGGAGGCGCAGATCGACGGGGAGACGGTGCGGGTCGCCGGGATCGCGAAGGGGAGCGGGATGATCGCCCCCGACATGGCGACGATGCTCGCGTTCGCGTTTACCGACGCGGACCTTCCCGCTCCGGTGCTGCAGGCGCTGCTTGCCGGTGCGGTGGACCGGAGCTTCAACCGGATCACCGTCGATTCCGATACCTCGACGAGCGACAGCGTGCTCCTCTTCGCGACCGGGGGGGTCCCGTCCCCCGCCCCGGTCACGGACCCTTCCGATCCGAGGCTCGCGGATTTCCGCGCCCTCCTCGACGCGACGATGCTCGACCTCGCTCACCAGATCGTCCGCGACGGAGAGGGGGCGAGCAAGTTCGTCGAGGTGACCGTGGAAGGCGCGGAAAGCGACGAGGCGGCTCGCCGGATTGCCCTCAGCATCGGGAACTCGCCCCTCGTCAAGACGATGCTCGCCGCGGCGGATGCGAACTGGGGGCGGCTCGTGATGGCGGTCGGCAAGGCGGGCGAGGCGGCGAGCCGCGACCGGCTCAACCTCTGGATCGGCGACGAGCAGTGCGCCGAGGGCGGCCGGATCCGGGAGGGCTACTCCGAGGAGCGGGCGACCGAGCACCTGAAGGGGGACGAGGTGCGCCTTCGCGCCGACGTCGGCGTCGGCACCGGCCGCGACACGATCTGGACCTGCGACCTCACCCACACCTACATCGACATCAACGCCGGCTACCGGAGCTGAGCCCCGCCCGGGCGCGTGCCCCGCCTCCGGTGTGCACGACCGGAGTCGAGGAGTCGAGCGGCTCTGCGTTCACTCACGACCGGAGACGGCCGGTCTCCGGCACTGCTTCCGCTGGTCCCCGGGCGGGTCGGAGGAAGTGCGAAGTGCGGATCATCCGCCATGACCGGGCCGGCGCCTCGTCCCGGCGGGTCCGCTCTTGGAGGTCGTTGAATCGTCGTGCCGGACCGTGGTTTCGAGCCGTGGTGGCGCCCGTTCCGCCGGGCGGGGGGTGCGGACGTCGTCCATGTCGACCTCACACCCCATGTTGCGCGGGAGGCGGCGGCGCTCGCGTGGCTGGACGAGGAAGAGCGATCGCGCCGGGAGCGCTTCCGGCACGCCGGCCGCCGTCGCCAGTACACCCTTTGCCGGGCGGCGCTCCGCGCCATCCTTTGCGGCCGGCTCGGCTGCGCGAACGAGGTGCTCTCGTTCGTCGAATCGGAGCGCGGCAAGCCACACGCCCTGCTCCGCGGCACCCCCGCTCCGGTGAGCTCCAGCGTCAGCCACAGCGGCGTGCACGGACTGCTCGCCGTCGCCCGGGACGGACGGCTCGGGGTGGACGTGGAGGAACGGGTCGCCCGCAAGGATCTCGACGCGCTTATGGAGGCCGTGCTCGCGCCCGACGAACGGGCGGAGATCGCGGCGGCGGGTGCGGGCCAGCGGATCCGGCGCTTCTACGGCCTCTGGACGATCAAGGAGGCGCTCGTCAAGGCCCTCGGGACGGGCCTTCAGCTCGACATTGCCGGGTTCGCGGTGCCGGTCGCGATGCGGCGCGGGGTGACGGCCGGCGAGTTCCGCTTCCCGCACCTTCCCGCGGTGACCTGGCGCGTCGAGAGCCTCGGCAACGAGCACTTCGCGGCCGCCGTCGCCCACGAACGGGTCCCGCGCTCCGATCCGGTGGGCGATGCGACGGCATCGGTCAGGCGCTGACGCGCCGCGACCGGGATCGAAGGGCCGGTCTGCGCGAGGCGGCGCCGTTCGACCGATGGCCGGGGGGGCCAGCGCTTGGTCCGAAGGGTCGGGGAGGGCCGCTCGCGACGGGACCGTCGGCGTCGGGTCCGGGGCCGGACCGTCGGGGACGCGGCGGTGCCCCCGGGGCGCGGCCGGACGTCAGCCCGCCTCGGCGGCGAGGCGCGCCCGGAGCTCGGTCTTCAGCACCTTGCCATAGTTGTTCTTGGGCAGGGTCTCGATGAAGCGGTAGTCGCGGGGGCGCTTGAAGCGGGCGATGTGCTCGAGGCAGAGGGCGTCGAGCTCGCGCTCCGGCACCCGCGCCCCCGGCGCCGTCGCCACCACGAAGGCGACCACCTCCTCGCCCCACTCGGGGTGGGGCCGTCCCACCACCGAGGCTTCGAGCACCTCGGGGTGGCGCAGGAGCACCTCCTCGATCTCGCGCGGATAGATGTTGGTTCCCCCGGAGATGATCATGTCCTTGGAGCGGTCCTTGAGGGTGATGAAGCCGTCCTCGTCCATCGCTCCGAGGTCGCCGGTATGGAGCCACCCGCCGCGAAGGGTCTCGCGCGTCGCCTCCGGGTTGTTCCAGTAACCCTTCATCACCACGTCGCCCCGCAGGATCACCTCGCCCGTCTCGTCCGGGGGGAGGGACTCGTCGTCCGGGCCGACGATGCGCACCTCGACGTCCGTCCGGGCCGTCCCCACCGACCCGAGCCGCTCGAGGTAGCGGGGGTGACCGGTGTCGAGATGGAGCTCGCGCGTGAGCCCGGTGATGGTCATCGGCGCTTCCCCCTGGCCGTAGATCTGGACGAGCTTCGGCCCGAGGACATCGAGCGCCCGCCGGGTGTCCTCGACGTACATCGGCCCGCCGCCGTAGATGATGGTCTTCAGGTGGTCGAGGTTCGCGCTCCCGATCCGCCGCGACTCGAGCAGCCGCACGATCATCGTCGGGGCGAAGAAGAAGCTCGCCCCCGCATGGGTGTCGAGGAGGTCGATGATCTCCTCCGGGTGGAAACCCCCGCTCTCCGGGACCACCTGCGCCGCGCCGCGCGCGACGTGGGGCAGTGCGTAGCAGCCGGAGGCGTGCGACATCGGGGCGGAATGAATGATGCAGTCGCGCTCGCTGATGGCGTCCACGTCGCAGAAGTAGTTCATCGTCTGCGAGACGAGGTTCCTGTGGGTAAGGGTCGCGCCCTTCGGCCGGCCGGTGGTGCCGCTCGTGTAGAAGAGCCAGGCGGGGTCGTCGGGGTCGCAGTCCCGGAGGGGAAGCGCATCGCCCGCGAGGAGGTTCCCCCACGCGGACTCGTCGTCGGTCCGCACCAGGTGCTCGAGCGAGTCGACCTCGCCTTCGAGGCCGGCCAGGGTCTCCGCGAGCGCACCGTTCACGAAGCACGCGCGCGCTCCCGAGTTGTCGAGGATGTACTCGAACTCGCGACGGTGAAGCTTCGCGTTCATCGGGATCGCGCACACGTTCGCGTACCAGCAGCCGAAGAGGGCGATCATGAACTCCGGGGCGTTGGTCATCGCGATTCCGCAGCGATCCCCCGGCCGTAGCCCCAAGCCCTCGACGAGGCCGCGGCCGAGCCGTGCGCACGAATCGGCGAACTCCGCGTACGTGGCGACGGTCTCGACCCCCCGCACGAGGGCCGGCCGGCCGGCATGGCGTACGGCGGACTTGGCAAGGAACGCGCCCGTGTTCATGGCTCGGGTCTCCCGTGTGGCACGTGGCGGGTGCTACCGCAGGGCGACATTTGAGCGAAATTCGGCTGCCTCCCGCAACCGTTCCCCCCGCGGCCCGCGATGGAATAGAGTTTCGGGACGGGAGAACGGCGAGCGTAGCGAGGAGCGGGAAGTGGACAATCTCAAGATCAACGGCGATCGGCTGTGGGCGAGCCTGATGGAGCTCGCGGAGATCGGAGCGACGGAGAAGGGCGGGGTGTGCCGGCTCGCCCTCACCGACCTCGACCGCGAGGGTCGGGACCTCTTCGTGCGCTGGTGCGAGGAGGCGGGTTGCTCGGTCACCGTGGACCAGGTCGGGAACATCTTCGCCCGGCGGGCCGGGCGGAGCCCGGACCGCGCCCCGGTCATGACCGGGAGCCACCTCGACTCGCAGCCGACCGGCGGGAAGTTCGACGGCGCCTACGGGGTGCTCGCGGGGCTCGAGCTCATCCGCACTCTCAACGACTACGGCTACGAGACCGACGCTCCGATCGAGGTGGTCGCGTGGACCAACGAGGAGGGCTCGCGGTTCGCGCCCGCGATGATGGCCTCGGGTGCATTCGGCGGCGTGTTCGACCTCGACTTCGTGCTCTCGCGCACCGACCCGGACGGCAAGACGTTCGGCGAGGAGCTCGCGCGCATCGGCTACGCGGGGAAGGAGGCGGTCGGGGAGCACGCGGTCGGCGCCTATCTCGAGGCCCACATCGAGCAGGGACCGATCCTCGAGGCCGAGAAGAAGACGGTGGGGGTGGTGACCGGGGCGCAAGGACAGCGCTGGTACGAGATCACGGTCACCGGCATGGAGGCCCACGCCGGACCCACCCCGATGCACCGGCGGCGCGACGCGCTCGTCGGCGCCTCGCGCATGGTGGACAAGGTGAACCGGATCGGGCTCGCGCACCAGCCGAACGCGTGCTCCACGGTGGGCATGCTGGACGTGTCTCCGAACTCCCGCAACACCATCCCGGGGCGCGTCTTCTTCACGGTGGATTTCCGTCACCCCGTCGAGGAGACCCTCGCGCAGATGGACGCGGACTTGAGGGCGGCGTGCGAGTCGATCGCGGGCGAGATCGGGCTCGAGGTCGATCTCCAGCAGATCTGGCACTTCCCCGCGACCCCCTTCGACCCGCGCTGCGTCGCCGCGGTCCGCGAGTCGGCCGAGGCGGGCGGCTTCGAGCACATGGACATCGTGAGCGGCGCCGGGCACGATGCCTGCTACGTCGCGCAGGTCGCTCCGACCGGGATGATCTTCGTGCCCTGCGAGGACGGGATCAGCCACAACGAGATCGAGAACGCGGAGCCGGGCGATCTCGCGGCCGGGTGTCAGACCCTGCTCGACGCCATGGTCCGGCTCAGCGCCGCGGATTGACCGCGCGCGCCGCCGCCGGCCGGGCCGGAGCGCATGCGGTGAAGTGGCGGGAGGAAACGCGGCGTTGGTGGTGAATCGCCTTCCGGTTCAGCGCCCGCGCAACGGATCGGGCAACGAATGAGGTAGTCTTGCCGCCCGGTTGAACCGTGGACGGCGGCGGGCGGCGCGCCCGCGACGGAGGAGAGCATGCGTCTCGAAGGAAAGACAGCGATCGTGACCGGAGGGGGCGCCGGCTTCGGCGAGGGGATTTGCCGGCGCTTCGCGGCCGAGGGCGCCCGGGTGGTCGTCAACGACGTGAACGAGCAGGACGGGCGCCGGGTGGCCGACGCAATCGGCGAGGCGGGGGGCGAAGCCTCCTTCGTGTACGCGGACGTGTCGAGCGACGCGGATACCGGCCGTCTCGTCGCGCAGGCCGTCGAGCAGTACGGCGGGCTCGACATCATGGTCAACAACGCGGGCGTGCCGCAGCGAAACCAGCCGATGGAGAACGTCACCGAGGACGAGTTCGACCGGATCTTCGCGGTCAACGTCAAGGCGATCTACTGGTCGGCGAAGCACACCGTGCCGCTCATGCGCGAGGCGGGCGGCGGGTGCATCATCCACACCGCGTCCACCGCCGCCCTCAGCCCGCGGCCCGGGCTCGTCTGGTACAACGGCTCGAAGGGCGCCGTGAACACCATCACCCAGTCGATGGCGGTCGAGCTCGCGCCGGATCGGATCCGGGTGAACGCGGTGTGCCCGGTGGCGGGCGAGACCCAGATGCTCGGGGAGTTCCTGGGCGGCGAGGTGACCCCCGAGATGCACGCGAAGTTCATGAGCACGGTGCCGCTCGGGCGGCTCAGCCAACCCGCGGACGTCGCGAACGCGGTCCTCTTCCTCGCCTCGGAAGATGCGGAGTTCCTGACCGGAGTGTGCCTGCCGGTGGACGGCGGGCGGACCATCTGACTGAAGAGCAAACCTTGCCAGGGAAGAAGGAGAGCATGAACCGAATCGATCTGGACGGTCGCCGTGCGGTGGTGACCGGGGGTGCCCAGGGCATCGGGCGGGCCATCGCGGAACGGCTTCTCGCCTCGGGAGCGACGGTCACCCTGTGGGACCGCGACCCCGGCGAGCTCGAATCCACCCGGGGGGCCCTCGGTTCGGGCACCGGTGGAGCGGTCGTGGACGTCACCGATCCGGAGTCCGTCGAGCGTGCGGCGGCGGCGACGATCGAGGCCGCCGGAGGCATCGACATCCTCGTCAACAACGCCGGCATCGCGGGGCCCAACGCCACCACCTGGGAGTACCCCGTCGACGAGTGGCGGCAGGTGATCGAGATCGACCTGAACGGCGTCTTCTACTGCTGTCGCGCGGTGGTGCCGCACATGATCGAGCGCGGGTACGGGCGGATAGTCAACATCGCCTCGATCGCCGGAAAGGAGGGCAACCCCAACGCGAGCGCGTACAGCGCCGCGAAGGCGGGGGTGATCGCGCTCACCAAGTCGCTCGGGAAGGAGCTGGCCGACCGTGACATCGCGGTGAACTGCATCACCCCGGCGGCGGCCCGGACACGGATCTTCGAGCAGATCACCCAGGCCCACATCGACTACATGCTCTCGAAGATCCCGCGCGGCCGGTTCGTGCTCGTGGAAGAGCTCGCCGCCCTCGTTGCGTGGCTCGTCTCCGAGGAGAACTCGTTCACGACCGGGGCGGTCTTCGACGCGAGCGGAGGGCGGGCCACCTACTAGGGCGCGGGGAGGCACGATCGGTCGCCGGGAGCCTCCACGGCGGTCTGTGGCCCGGGGCGGCCCCGGAGCGAGGCGACGCGACCGGAGGGGCCGGTACGGTGCATCGCGCCGGCCGGCGGGGCAAATTGGGCCGGCGATACCTCCGGCAACTCGAACGACGGGCCGGGAGGGCCGATGCGATGGCGATGATCACCAAGGGCATAAAACAGCTTTGCGCCGAGGCGGAGGCGGAGATCGAGACCTGGACGGTCGAGGACGCGTTCCGGCACCTGGATGACGACGGCGTGGTGTTCGTCGACATCCGCGACGTGCGCGAGCTATGGCGCGAGGGCGCCGTGCCGGGCGCGGTGCACGCGCCGCGCGGAATGCTCGAGTTCTGGGTGGACCCCGAGAGCCCCTACGCCCGCGACGTGTTCCAGTCCGGCAAGCGCTTCATGTTCTTCTGCGCGGGGGGGCTTCGCTCCGCCCTCGCGGCCAAGGCGGTGCAGGACATGGGGCTCACCCCGGTCTGCCACCTCGCGGGCGGATTCGGGGCGTGGAAGAAGGCGGGCGGCGCGGTGGAGGCGAAGGAGCCGAAGCTGCCGTCGACCGGCGGCTGACCGGGCCGCGTTCGAGCCCGCGGCCCGACCGGTCCGAGACGACCTGCGGCCGACTCGTCCCGGTCCGTCCCGCCCTTCTCACCGTTCGGCTTTCCGCCCGCGCGCCGCCATGCACTGGGAGGTCCCCGAGCCCCTCGCGACGGGCGAGGTCCGGACGGCCGACGGGAGCCTCATCGTCCTCCGGCGCCACGGCAATCCGGACGGCCCGCGCCTCGTCCTCAGCCACGGCAATGGGCTCGCCATCGACCTCTACTACCCGTTCTGGTCCCGCCTCGCCGAGCGCTTCGACCTCATCGTCCACGACTTCCGGAGCCACGGCTGGAACCCCCGCGCTCCTCTCGGGAGCCACCACTTCCCGACCTTCGTCTGGGACAGCGAGCACGTGGTCCGGGGGATCGACCGGCACTTCGGAGCGAAGCCGAAGGTGGGTGTGTTCCACTCGATGTCGGCCCTAACCGCGCTCTACCAGGCCCTCCGGGCGGGACCCCGGTACGCGGCCCTCGTCCTCTTCGACCCGCCCCTTTCGCCCCGGAACGGCGATCGCCTCGAGAGCGAATACCTCGAGCGCGAGAACGAGCTCGCCGCCCGCACCCGGCGTCGGCAGGAGCGCTTCGAGACGCGCGAGGCGTTCGCGGAGACGGTGCGTGGGGCCTCCCTCTTCAATGGCCTCCTTCCCGGCGTGCCGGAGCTCTACGCGCGGGCGACCCTCCGGCCCGCCGCGGACGGCGCCGGCTACGAGCTCTGCTGCCCGCGGGAGCACGAGGCCCAGGTTTTCGAGACCTACCTCGATTCGACCTTCGAGCTCGCGATGGGGAGCTTCCCCTGCCCGCTCAAGATTATCGGGGGCGATCCGACCGGCCCCGGCGCCTTCGTGCCGAGCATCGTGCTCCGTGACGTCGCCATGCGCTGCGACCTCGACTACGACTACGTGCCGGGTTCCTCGCACTTCCTCCAGCTCGAGAAGCCCGCCGAGTGCGCCGCCCTCATGCTCGAGTTCCTGGAGCACCACGGCCTCGCCTGACCCGCTCCGCCGGGGCACCGAATTCGACGTCGGAGTCTTCGAGCCGTTCATGCTTTTCGCGTCGGGGACTCAGCACGATCTGCCATGTTCTTGGCCTCGAACCTCCCTCTGGATCATGTGACTTGCAGGGTGTTGTTTCGCGCTTTCTTTCGTGGAATCCCCCGGAGATTTGACCGGATTGTTCCGGTGACGGACTACCCGGGATGACGGAGCAATCCGGTCACCTTGCGGCGGCGATGGAGGTTGCAGCTACCGCGGTTGTGTAGATGGC
>JAJDXW010000341.1 GCA_022823045.1 Gammaproteobacteria bacterium | reverse complement strand
TTCTGCTCGGCGAGGAGGAACGTCACCCCCTCCTTCTCGTTCAGATCCTGGACGATGTCGAAGATCTCCTGCACGAGCTGCGGGGCGAGCCCCATCGAGGGCTCGTCGAGGAGGATCACCGAGGGCTTCGCCATCAGCGCCCGCCCGATCGCGGTCATCTGCTGCTCGCCGCCCGAGGTGTAGCCGCTCTGCGCGTCCCGGCGCTCCCCGAGGCGGGGGAAGTAGTGGTAGACCTTTTCGAGGTCCTCGTGGACCGCGGCCCGCCCGTCCTTCCGGGTATAGGCGCCGGTGAGGAGGTTCTCCTCCACGGTGAGGTGTTCGAAGCACCGTCGCCCCTCCATCACCTGCACGATGCCCTTGGTGACGAGGTCGGTCGGCGAGCCGTGCTGGTCCACCCGCTCTCCGCGGAACTCGATGCTGCCCTTCGTGACCTCGCCCCGCTCGGAACGGAGCAGGTTCGAGACCGCCTTCAGGGTCGTGCTCTTCCCCGCGCCGTTCGCGCCGAGGAGGGCGACAATGCCGCCTTCGGGCACCTCCAGGGAGACCCCCTTCAGCACGAGGATGACGTGGTCGTAGATGACCTCGATGTTGTTGACCGCGAGCAGGGGCGCCGGCTTCGCGCCGCCGGCGGCGGCTTGGGTCTCCATCTGCGGCGTCACTCCGAATCAGATACCCCGGGAAGCCGCCACCCGGCGGGGCGTGGCCGCCCCGCCGGGTGGGACCGGTCGTCGAGCGTCGAGGATCAGCTCTCCGCCGAGCAGTCGCGCGGCGTGATGTTGTTCTCCGCCGCGAAGGCGGCCGCCGCCTCCTCGATCATGGGACGCACGACCTCGCGGATCGGCGGGATCCAGTCGCTGACGAGGTTCCACTGCTCCCCGTCCCACTGCTGGATGAGCACCGGACCGTTGCCCTCGTGGTCCTCGCAGGTCACCTTGATGGGCCGGGTGAAGTCGCCGAAACCGAGCTCGGCGAGGCGCTCCTCACTCACGTCGAGGTTCTCGAGGCCCCACCGGACCTCGGCGCCGGTCATGCGCCGGTTGCCGTACTTGGCCTGCGCGGTCCGCACCGCCTCGATCCCGAGCATCGCGTTCACGAGACCCCGGTTGTAGAGGACCTCGCCGAAGCCGTTCTTCTTCGCCTCTTCGACGTCGCCATCGTAGAGGTGCTCGAGGATGTCCTTGTGGACCTGCGCGGTCGCGCCCACCGAGTGGAAGGTGCCCGCCTTGTAGCCAATCGCCGCGTCGCCGGCCGGGATGACGTCGTTCTCGCTGCCCGACCACCACACGCCGATGAAGTGGTCCATCGGGAACTTGATGGCGGCCGCTTCCTGGATGGCGACCTGGTTCATGACCCCCCAGCCCCAGAGGAAGATCCAGTCGGGGCGGAGCCGGCGGATCTGGAGCCAGGTGGCCTTCTGCTCCTGTCCGGGGTGGTCCACCGCGAGGGTGGTCAGATCGTAGCCGTGGATTCCGGAGAGCTTCTCCAGGGTCGCGATCGGCTCCTTGCCGTAGGCGCTGTTGTGGTAGACGAGGGCGATCTTCTTGCCGTTCAGGTTCTCCATCCCCCCTTCCTGCTCACCGACGTAGCGGATGAACGCGGAGGCCTGGCTCCAGTACGTGGTCGGGAAGTTGAATGCCCACTTGAACACGCGTCCGTCCGCGGCCGCCGTCCGGCCGTAGCCCATCGAGAGGATCGGAACCTCGTCGACCGGCGCCTTCGGGATGAGCTGGTAGGTGATGCCCGTGCTGTACGGGTTCACCAGGGAAGCGCCGCCGTGCTTGCCCTTCAGGCGTTCGTAGCACTCGACACCGATCTTGGTGTTGTACTCGGTCTCGCACTCCTCGACCGCGACCTCGACGCCGTTCACCCCGCCGTCACGCTTGTTGGTCAGCATGTAGAAGTCGCGCATGCCGTTCGCGCTCGGGATGCCGTTCGGGGCGTAGGGTCCCGTCCGATAGACGAGCATCGGGAAGTACTGCGGGTCGTCCGCGTACGCGGCGGGGGTCGCCGCGATCGCGGCAAGGCCCGCGACGAGGCCGAGACCGTAGGTGGTCAGCTTCTTCATGACCTTCTCCTGTTGGTGTCGTAGGGGTGGAAGTTCGCACTGCATGGGCAATGGTATCGAGAAATCAGTATGGAAACGGCCAGCGCCGGAGCTTCTCCTTCGCGATCTGCCACAGGCGCGCGAGCCCCCGTGGCTCGACGATGAGAAAGTAGACGATGAGGCCACCGAACACCATGAGCTCGATGTGCTTCTGGACGTCGATGGGAAGGGTGAGCCCGACGAGCTGCGGCGCGTTGGTGAGAAAAATGGGCAGCAGGACGATGAACGCGGCCCCGAGGAACGACCCGAGAAGGCTTCCGAGCCCGCCGATGATCACCATGAACAGCACCTCGAAGGACAGATCGATCGAGTAGGCCTCGCTCTCCGCGCTGCCGAGGTAGAGGCAGAAGTACATTGCCCCCGCCACCCCGCAGTAGAAGGACGAGATGGCGAAGGCGAGGAGCTTCGTCTGGTAGGGGCGGAAGCCGATGATCTCGGCCGCGATGTCCATGTCCCGAATCGCCATCCAGGAGCGGCCGACCCGCCCGCGAACGAAGTTCTTCGCGACGAACGTGAGCAGGACGACGACCACCAGGGCGATGAGGTAGCGAGTCTCCGCGGTCGCCTCCGGGCCGCCCGCCATCACCCCGAAGAGCTCGCGCGGAGGCATCGTGATCGTCCCGCTCGGGTTGTAGTTGTAGAACCAGGGGACCTTGTTGAACGTCCAGTTGAGGAAGAACTGGGCCGCGAGGGTCGCCACCGCGAGGTAGAACCCCTTGATCCGAAGGCTCGGAATGCCGAAGACGAGGCCGACCCCGGCCGCGCACACCCCGGACAGGAGGAACACCACGATGAGGTTGAGCCCGGGGAACATGGTGGTGAACTTGTAGGCCATGTAACCGCCGACGGCCATGAACGCGGCGGTGCCGAGGCTGAGCTGCCCCGCGTAGCCGGTGAGGAGGTTGAGCCCGATGGCGGCGAGGGCAAGGATGAGGAAGGGGATGAGGACCGCCTGGAGCATGTACTCGTTCGAGATGTACGGCACCACGACCAGCATGACCGCCACCACCACCCCGATGACCCAGCGGTCCTGGGCGATCGGCAGCATCGCCTGGTCAGCGCCGTACGATGTCTTGAACTGACCCGCTTCGCGATAAATCATCTTCTCGTCATTCCCGTCCGATGATCCCCGTCACACCCGTTCGATGATCCGTTCGCCGAAGAGCCCCTGCGGCCGGAAGAGCAGGAACACCATGGCGAGGATGTAGGCGAACCAATTCTCGATCGCCCCCCCGATGAGCGGCCCCCAGTAGATTTCCGCGACCTTCTCCCCGACGCCGATGATGAGGCCGCCCACGATCGCCCCCGAGATGGAGGTGAGCCCGCCGAGGATCAGCACCGGCAGGGCCTTCAGGGCGATGAGCGAGAGCGAGAACTGCACCCCGCTCTTCGCCCCCCACATGATCCCCGCGACGAGGGCGACGCCCCCCGACACCGACCACACGATGACCCAGATGGTCTTGAGGGGGATGCCGACCGAGAGGGCGGCCTGGTGGTCGTCCGCGACCGCCCGCAGGGCCCGCCCGATGGGGGTCTTGGTGAAGAAGACGGCGAGGCCGAACACGAGGATCGCCCCGACCACCGCGGCGATGATGTCGAACTCGCTGAGGAGAATGCCCTGGTACTCGATGACGTCCTTGGGGATGCCGATGTCGAGGCGCTTGACGTTGCTCCCCCAGAGCGTCTCGCCGAACCCCTCCAGGAAAAAGGTGAGACCGATCGTCGACATGAAGAGGATGAACGGGTCCTGGTTGACGAGGGGACGGAGCATCACCCGCTCGATGACGAGGGCGAGCACGACCATGATCCCGAGGGCGAGGATGACCGCGAGCCAGGTGGGAACGCCGAGCTCCATCAGCCCGACGAGGGACAGGGCGGCGAACAGCACCATCACCCCTTGCGCGAAGTTGAAGATCTCCGACGCCTTGAAGATGAGGACGAAGCCGAGGGCGACGAGCGAGTACATGACCCCGGTGAGGAGGCCGTTGATGACCACCTCGGCGAAGAACGCGGGGAACTCCCACATCTCGACGAAGGGAGTGAAGAAGATCGCGGTCAGAAGTTCCATTCGCTTGCCCGTTCAGCCGGCGCGGAGACGATGCGCGCCCGGTCA
>JAJDXW010000293.1 GCA_022823045.1 Gammaproteobacteria bacterium | reverse complement strand
AGCGTAATCCGACATTTGTGGGCCACGGGCCACCCCTTGCACGTGATGTCGGATTACGCTTCGCTAATCCGACCTACGGCTCTTCGCACTCGTGGGGATGGGGTGCGATAGCGGGAGCGCGCGCAGCGGCGGAGGACGACTTCGGATGGAGACGGCGAACATGCTTCGAATCAGCGAGATGCGGGACGTCCGGTTCGACGGGAAGCACTACCCCTACGTTCCGCCCGAGGAGCTCCGGATCGCGGAGGCGCTCAAGCTTCACCGGGAATGGTCCGAGGACCTCGACCCGGTGACCTTCGAGGTCATCCGCCACAACCTCTGGCACGTGAACGAGGAGCACGGCACCACCATCCAGAAGGTGTCGGGGTCTCCCGTCGCGATGTACGCCCTCGACCTCAACCCCTCGATCCTCACCGAGGACGCCGAGTTCGTGTACTTCGGCCCCTACATGCAGTACATGTCCGGGGTCACCGACACCCAGGTGAAGTGGATCCTCGAGCACCGGAGCGAGAACCCCGGGATCCGTGACGGGGACATGTTCCTCGCGAACGACCCCTGGGTGGGCGCCGCCCACCAGCAGGACGTGATGCTCATCTGCCCGGTGTTCCACGGGGACGAGCTCTTCTGCTGGGTCACGAACTGCCTTCACCAGTACGACATCGGGGGGATCACCCCGAGCAGTTTCTGCCCGGCCGCGGAGAGCGCCTTCGACGAGGGGATCCTCATCCCGCCGGTCAAGATCGTCGAGGGCAACGTCATCCGGCGCGACATCGAGGAGATCTACCTCCGGGCGTCGCGCAAGCCCGAGATGGTGGCCCTCGACTTCCGCGCCCAGCTCGCCGGCAACACGACGGCGAAGGCACGCATCGCGGCCCTCGTCGATCGCTACGGACCGGCGACCGTCAAGGGGGTGATGAAGCGGATCATCGACAACGCGGAGAAGGCGTTCCTCGACAAGATGGCCCGGCTCCCGGACGGCGAGTGGCAGGAGCGGACGTACGTCGAGTCGTGCCGGCCGGGCGACCGCCGCACCCACCGGGTGGTGCTCACGGTGCGCAAGGAGGGTAACCGCCTCACCTTCGAGAACCACGGAAGCGCCGCCCAGGACGGGGCGATGAACGCCACCTTCTCGGGGTGGCGGGGCTCGGTGATGGTGGCGATCAACGAGCTCCTGTGCTGGGACCAGTACTTCGCGGTCGGCGGCGCGCTCCGCCACATCGACTTCAACCCGACCCCCGGCACCTTCAACTGCGCGAACTTCCCGGGGTCGGTCTCCACCGCTCCGATCCAGGCGATGGAGATCTCCCTCTACCCGGCCTACAACGCGCTCTCGAAGATGATCCACACGGACCCGGAGATGCGGCGCGACATCATGTGCATCGGCGGGACCAGCCAGTGGCCGTGCACCGTGTTCCGGGGGATCGACCAGTGGGGCGAGCGCTACGGGTACATCCTGGTCGACCCGATCGGCGGGGCGATCGGCGCGTTCGCGCATGCGGATGGCATCAACACGGGGGGGCAGGTCCGCACCCCCATCTGCCAGCTCCCGAACGTCGAGCACACCGAGCAGAGCTTCCCGGTGCTGTTCCTGTACCGCAAGGAGCTGCCGGACTCGGGCGGGGCGGGGCGCTTCCGGGGCGGGATGTCCGCGGAGAGCTGCTTCATCCCCCACAACACCGAGGAGATCGTGCAGGACACCCTGTCGTCGGGGAACGCGGCGCCCACCTCGCCGGGGCTCATGGGCGGCTATCCCTCGACCACCAACCGCTACGCCTACGTCACCGGGAGCGACATCGGCGAGCGGTTCGCCCGGGCGGAGATGCCCGAAGACATCGACGAGGTGGAGGGGACGCCGGTCCACCTCGAGCTCCGCCAGCAGAACCTGACGCAACGCGCCTCGGACGTGTACGCGGTGCGCTGGTGCGGGGGCGGAGGGTTCGGCGATCCGGCGGAGCGCGCCCCGGAGGCGGTCCAGGCCGACCTCGACAACTTCGCGATCACCGAGGCGGCGGCCCGCGACATCTACGCGGCGGTGCTCGACGGGAAGAGCGGGCGGGTCGACGCCGAAGCCACCGCCCGGTACCGGGAGGGACTGCGGGCGGAGCGGGTGGCAAGGCTCGGCCGCCGCGATGCCCGGCGCGAGGGCACCCTCCTTCACGAGGTCACCCCTTACCTGCACGCGAAACGCGACGACCGGGGCGCGTTCTGGGCGTGCGCGCGGTGCGGCACGGAGCTCGGCGGGCTCGAGGACAACTACAAGCTCGGCTGCAACCGCGAGGACCGGCACATCTCCACATCGAACCCGCTCATCGGCGAGCCTCGCGACTTCATCAACGACGATATCGAGTTCCGCCAGTTCTCGTGCCCCGGGTGCGGGACCCTCATCGAGAACGAGGTGGCGGTCGCGAGCGACCCGGTGCTCCGGGACATCGACCTCCGCCTCCGCGCGGCCGGGAGGGGGGTAGTCGCCTCCGCCGAGTCCGAATCCGAGGCGGTGGCGGTGGCGGGCGTCTCAATGGATGGAGACTGAGGTGAGCGCGCATCCGTTCGTGCCGCTCGCAGGCTACCGGGAGTATCCGGAAGACGAGATGGCCGCGCGGGCGCGCGAGTTCCACGCGGAGCTCGCGCGCCGGCGCACGGTCCGGGACTTCTCGAGCCGCCCGGTGCCGCGCGCGATCATCGACGACTGCCTCCGGGCCGCGACCACCGCGCCGAGCGGGGCGAACCTTCAGCCCTGGCACTTCGTGGTGGTGGGCGACCCGGCGACGAAGCGGCGGATCCGGGAGGCGGCGGAGGAGGAGGAGCGCCACTTCTACCGGCACCGGGCGCCCCGCGAGTGGCTGGACGCGCTCGCCCCGCTCGGCACCGACGAGCGCAAGCCCTTCCTCGAGACCGCGCCCTGGCTCATCGCGATCTTCGCCCAGAGGTACGGCCGCCTCGACGACGGCCGCAAGGTCAAGCACTACTACCCGACGGAATCGGTCGGCCTCGCGACCGGGATGCTGATCACCGCCCTGCACCACGCGGGGCTTGCGACCCTCACCCACACCCCGAGCCCGATGAAGTTCCTGAACGAGATCCTGGGTCGGCCGAAGGCGGCCGAGCGGCCGTTCCTGCTCCTCGTGGTCGGCTACCCGGCGGCGGACGCCACCGTCCCGGACATCGGGCGGAAACCCCTCGCGGAGGTGGTCACCTACGTGTAACGGGGCGGGCGGGGCGCCGCTCGCACCCTCCCCCGAGCTCCGATCGGGAGACCTCCGAAGGAGCGCGCTCGCCGCCGTTCGCGTGGCCCGGTCCCCTCACGACCTCGCGGACCCGCTCTCCGTCTCCCCGATGATCGAGTCGAGCACGCGTCGAAGCGCCTCGTCCTCACTCGCCCCGTCGAGCATCGACTGCCGGTAGACGTCCTCCTGCCGGTCCGCGCTGCTCCCCTCCCGGACGATTCGGGCGATGTGGGCGATTTCGCTCTCGCATTCGAGCGCCCGGGCGTCCTCCCCGAGGTCCTCGACGAGCTCCATCACGCAGTCATCGACGTCGACCAGGGCGGGGGGATCGCCGCGCGGCAGGAACGCGAGGGTCCCGTAGCGCTGCGCGAGCCACCTCCCCTCCTCGATGAGCTCGTGCGAGAGCTCCGGGAGCGGCTCGCCGGCGGTGATCTTCCGTGCGAGAAGGCGGATGAGGCAGGCGTAGAGCGCGGCGATGGCCACCGCGTCCTCCATGCGCGGGCAGATGTCGCAGATCCGAAGCTCGATGGTCGGATAGTGCGCCGAGGGCCGGATGTCCCACCGAAGCTCGCTTGCATCCTCGATCGCCCCGATCGACCGATACCGCTCCACGATGTCGTCGAACTCCGAACGGGAGCGAAGCTCGCGCGGCATCCCGGTGCGGGGCAGGGCCGCGATCACGATCTGCCGGTACGACTTGAGGCCGGTGAGCTGCCCCGCGTGGAACGGCGACGAGGTCGATATCGCGAGCAGGGTCGGGAGGTACTGCCGCAGGGCGGTCATCACTTGAATTCGCAGCTCGGGGTCGCCGAACCCGGCGTGGACGTGCATGCCTCCGACGAAGAACTGCCGGACGCTGTGCTGAAAGGTGATCTCGGCCTCCTGGTAGCGGCGCCTCGGGGTCACCTGCTGGGACTGCCACCGGGCCCACGGATGAAGGGACGAGGCAATGACCGCCGCCCCGTGGCGCCGCGCCGCGTCGATGACGATGCCGCGGGTCTCCTCGAGGCTCGTGCGGAGGTCCGCGACGGACGCGCAGATCCGGGAGTTCGTCTCCATCTGGGAGCGGAGGAGCTCGTACACCACCCGGTGCTCCCCGGCCGCTTGCCGGGCCTCCTCGAAGATCGCGGGATGGGGATCGGCGATGACCTCCCCCGACGCGGGGTCCACGACCATCAGCTCTTCCTCGATTCCAAGCGTTATCGGCATCATCGATGTTCCTTCAACGGAAGCGGCATGGAGGCGTGCACCGGAACCCGGATCACGGACCCCGGATCAGCGCCGGAGGCGCTCCGCGGCGGCGCGGAGCCGGATCTGCGCATCCTCGCCGTGCCAGATCTCGACCTGGCGCGCCACGCGGGACGGCATCTGCTCGCGGAGATCGGCGCAGAACCGGCCGAGGCGCATGCGCTTCGACTCCGCGAAGGCGGCGGGGGCGAGGTCGCGGAGCGAGAGGAGCTTCTCCCAGGCGGCTTTCTCGATCTCCGTCTTCGCCCGCGTCTCGTGGACGAGGCCGAGGGCGCGACCCTCGTCGGCCGGGATGAGCTTCCCGGTGCAGATGAGGTCGGAGGCGACGAAGTCTCCCACGACGAAGCGAAGGAGCTGGTCGCCGTAGTACGGGTTGGGCACCCCGAGGCGGACCTCGGGCTTGCCGAGGAGGACGCGGCCGGTCGCCGCGTACCGGTAGTCGCAGGCGAGGAAGAGGGCGAGGCCGGCGCCGGTGGCATGGCCCCGGACGGCGCCGACGACGGGGAGCGGCGACTCGAGGAGGGCGAGGATGAGCCGTCCGAGCTCGAGGAACATCTCGCGGATGCCGGGCCGCGACTCCCCGAGGGCCCAGTCGAGGTCGACGCCGTTGGAGAAGAACCTGTCTCCGCCGCAGAGCATCATCCCGCGGGCCGAGCCGCCCGCCCCTTCGACCGCGCACGAGAGCTCCCGAAGGACCGTCGTCGTCAGCGCGTTGGCCGTGCCGGAAGCGAGGCGGATCCGGACACAGCCGTCCTCGTGCTCGAGAGAGATGTTCGCCAACGTGCCCTCCGAGGGCTGCACCCGCGAGGCAGATAGCTTATCCCGGTCCCGCGGGGCGCGGTGCCGGACTTGCCCGGCCGCGACCCGTGGAGCCGAAGAGGCGGCGGCCCGCCTGCGCACGAGGCGCGGGCAGGCTATCCTTGTCGCATGAGGTCACGCAGACTCACGCGCCTCGTCACGCGCCGGCGCGCGCTCACCGGCCTCGCCGCTGCGGCGGTGGGGGGCGCCGTAAGCCTCGCCGCCCTGCCCTGGCTCGCGGGCGCGCGCTCGCGCTCCCTCGACTACCCGTTCACCGGGCCCGCCCCGGACCGCGGGCTCGGGCTCTCGCCGCCTCTCGCCTGCACCCCGGGCACCCGGAGGCAGACGGCGGGGCCGTTCTACACGCCGGGGACCCCGCGGCGGGCGAACCTGCGTGAACCGGGCACGGCGGGCGAACCGCTCGTCTTCGAGGGCCTCGTCCTCACCCCCGACTGCCGGCCGTTGGCGGGCGCGGTCATCGACATCTGGCACTGCGACGAGCGGGGCCGCTACGACAACCAGGGCTTCCGCTACCGCGGCCACCAGTTCACGGATGCGTCGGGGGCGTTCCGGTTCGAGACGATCCGGTCGAAGCGATACGGCGGGCGGACCGCGCACATCCACGTCATGGTGCAGGGAGAGGCGACCCGCCTCCTCACCACCCAGGTCTATTACCCGGACCTCGAGGCCGCCAACGCCCGGGACTCCATCTTCCGCGACGACCTCGTGATGCGCCTCGGGCGCCCCGCAGCCGACGGCGTGTGGCGAGGCCGCTTCGACTTCGTCCTCGCCCCCGCCTGAAGCGGCTCAGACGAGCGAAGAGAACGGGTTCACTACCGGAACCCCGGTCGGCTCGAAATGCCGGACATTGCCGGTCACGACCGTCAGACCATGCTCGAAGGCGGTAGCCGCAATCAGAAGATCGGCACCCCGGTGGCCAATGGCATCGGACAGGTGTCCCCAACGCCGCGCCACGGCCAGGTCCGTGGGCAGGATCCGATCGCCGTAAAGGGCCAGAACGCTGTCCAGCCATGATGCGAGCACACGCGCATGCGCCGGATTGCGGCGTTGTTGCCGGGCGATACCCCGCTCAATCTCGCCTACGGAAACCACGCTGAGGTAGAGTTCCGTCGTCCTCTGACGGGCTATCCACTCGACGAGGTGGGGGCTGCGCTCAGGTTTGCGCAACGCCGAGACAACATCCGTGTCGACCAGGTACATCAGAGGTCGATCGAACGAGGCTCCAACGGAAGCCTCTCGAATTCCCCGTCATCCTGTGGAATCGCGAGCAGCAGTTCGGCGAGGCTTGGCGCCTGCGCCCGTTCCAGATGTCGAAGGCGCTCATACTCCTCCACGGAGACCACCACCACCGCAGGTTTGCCGCGACGTGTCACTCGCTGAGGCGCCCCCGCGAGGGCCGCATCGACCACGGCGCTGAACCGGTTCTTGGCATCCTGAAGCGGCCACACGTTCACGGGTCCAAGTCTCCTTCCACAACTGGACAGATAATCAGGCTAGATTCTGTCTCTGTCCAGGCAGCCTGTCAACAGGAGTACCGCTCACGGAGGAACTCGAGACCGCGTCCCTCGTGTGCACCCCCGACTGAGCGGGCTGTCAGCACTGGGGCAGGTTGACGGCGAGGCCGCCGAGGCTCGTCTCCTTGAAACGAAGGCTCATCTCCTGGCCGGTCTCCCACATCGCGGAGATGCAGTTGTCGAGGGGCATGAAGTGGGTGCCGTCGCCGCGAAGGGCGAGGGAGGCGGCGGCGACCGCCTTGTTCGCGCCGATGCCGTTTCGCTCGATGCAGGGGACCTGGACGAGACCCGCGACGGGGTCGCAGGTCATCCCGAGGTGGTGCTCCAGTGCAATCTCGGCCGCGTTCTCGACCTGGGCGGGCGTCCCGTCGAGGACGGCGCAAAGACCGGCGGCGGCCATCGCGGCGGCGGAGCCGACCTCCGCCTGGCAGCCGGCGTCGGCGCCCGAGATCGACGCGTTGTGCTTGATGAGCCCGCCGATGGCGGCGGCGGTGAGGAGGAACTCGGCGACGCGGTCGTGGGCGCAGCCGACGCAGTGGTCCAGGTAGTAGCGGATGACGGCCGGAATGACGCCGGCCGCGCCGTTGGTCGGGGCGGTGACCACCTTGCCCCCGCCCGCGTTCTCCTCGTTGACGGCCATCGCGTAGACGTTGAGCCAGTCGGTGACCACGTGCGGCTGCGCCCGGTTGGAGCCCTGCTCGCGGCGTAGCTGCTCGTGGAGCGCCCCGGCTCGGCGCCTGACGCAAAGCCCACCCGGAAGCTCGCCGTGGGCGGCGAGCCCGCGGTTCATGCACTCGCTCATCGCGACCCAGAGCGTCCACAGGCCCGAATCGAGCTCCCCGTCGGAGAGGAGGATGCGCTCGTTCGCCCGCTTCATCTCGGCGATGCTCATGCCGCTCGCGCCCGCCATCTCGAGCATCGCCGCCGCGGTGTCGAAGGGGAACGGGAACTCCACGCCCGCGTCGTTGCCCGCCTTCGCGCTCGCCGCGTCGGCAAGCTCCTCCTCGGTCACGATGAAGCCGCCCCCCGTCGAGTAGTAGACCTGGTCGAGATACGAGCTCCCGTCCCGATCGATCGCCTCGAAGCGAAGGCCGTTCGGGTGCCCGGGGAGGGGCGGGCCACGGTCGAAGACGAGGTCCGTGTCCGGATCGAACGCGAGGACGGGGCCGGTAGCCGCCACCCGCGCCGGTGGCGGGAGTCGCTTCCGGGCTTGGAGGCCGGCAAGGTCCGCCTCGGCCAGCTCGGCATCGAGATCGGCGGCCCGGTGGCCAAGCAGACCAAGCATGACCGCCCGATCGGTCGCGTGGCCCCTGCCGGTGAATGCGAGGGAGCCGTGGAGGCAGACCCGGATCCGGAGCGAAGCCCCGAGTGGCGGTCCTTCCCGGAATCTATCCGCGAGCAGCTCGAGAAAGGCGCCGGCCGCCGCCATCGGCCCCATCGTGTGGGACGAGGACGGGCCGATACCGACCTTGAAGATGTCGAATACGCTGAGAAACATCTGGTACGGGAATGTCCATGGTGGAGACTCGACGGTGATGCCCGATAGTTGCTAGTTGGCTGCGCCCCGAAATGGGACCGTCACAGTATCGCGAAGGGGAAGATTCTCTTGCCCGAATGCGACAGGAAGCGGTCTCTTCGCGTCAGAAATCGGCCGCGTCGAGCGGGAGCGCGGTCAACACCTCGGGGCCGCTTTCGGTGATGAGGACCGGCTCCTCGAGCTTGACCCCCTCCGGGCCGTCGAGCGCGCCGACGTAGCTCTCGACGCAGACGATCACGTTCGCCTCGAAGCGACCGTCGTACATGCCGTCGTCCGCGTCCTCGGGGTAGAGGACGAACGGATACTCGACGCCGAGCCCGCAGCCGTGGACGAGGTCGGCGTAGCGATTGGCGAGGTAGGGGTCGGGGAGGCGGAACGCCCGGGATGCGTACTCGACGAAGGAGACCCCGGGGCGAAGGAGATCGATGTTGTGGGCGATCTGCTCGCGGGCGAGGTCGAGGAGAGTCGCTTGGGTGCGGGTCGGGCGGCGGCCGCCGATCACCCAGCTCCGCGAGAGGTCATTGTAGAAGCCCATGGGGCCGATGAGGTCGGTGTCGAAGGAGAGGAGCTCCCCCGCCTGCATCGCGCGGTCTGACGCCTCCCGGAACCACGGATTGGTGCGCGGACCGGCGGTGAGGAGCCGCGTTTCCGGGTACTCGCCGCCGCGGGCGATGCTCTCGCCGACGAGATGGCCGAAAGCTTCGGACTCCGTGACGCCGGGGACCGCGAATTCATGGAGGGAACGCACGCTCGCCTCGCAGGTGGCGAGGGAGGCGCGGAACGCCTTCACCTCCTCGGGCGACTTGATGGCGCGCGCATGCTCGAGGACCGACTTTCCGTCAACGACGCGCGTTTCGAGCGCGTCGAGGGCCCGGACCATCAGGGTGTCGGCCCGATCGACGGCGAGGGTGTCGGCGGCGCACCCGTGTTCGCGGAGCGTCTCGCGGATCTGCGCCGCCCAGCGGGCCGCCATCCGCTTCGCGTTGTCCGCGACCAGCATGTAGTCGAAGGGGACCGACGGGCGGACGTCGCTCACGCTCTCGAGCCCCGCGCTCAGATGCCGCCCGGTCGCGAGGTCGAAGAGCACCGTCGGGCCGTCCGCGAACGCGAGCGCGTAGCGCACGATGTTGTGCATCGTCCACACCTGCATGTTGCGCGTGCCGGTCGCGTAGCGAAGGTTGACGGGGTCCACCACGAGCACCGCCTCGTGCTGCTGGCGGCGGAGCTCGTGCCGGATGCGCTCCGCGCGATGCGCGCGCACCGCCCGCTCGTCAATGGCGCCGATGGCTGGCGTCTCGTTCACCGTCTCGTCCTCCGACAAGCTCGCCGGCTCGGTCAGGCCGCCCTGTCGCCGGCCACGGCCGGCAGCGGCGGCCCGAACCGTCCGCACCGCGGTCACGGTCGAGAAGGTTATCTCGGCGGAACCCCTTGTGCGTGTTCCGACCGGCATCCTTGCGTGGACTTCCGCCTTGGGGCATCGCCACCGACCGCCAAGGGCGGCGGACGTACGGCCCCGTCGCCCGCCCGACCCGGAAACGGCGACTATCCGCCCGATTTTCTCTGAACACACCCCTGTTTCGTATAGATATTTGACAAAACACCCCTCTGTTTAATTAATAAAATCGACTGAACACACCCCTGTTCTGTTAAAATTCCAGCGTCCCGATACCGGAGACAGGTCCACACATGGATCGCAAGCAGTTCGAGTTCCTCGAAAACTGGCTCACCGCTCCAGGCCGCAAGCCGTTGATCCTGCGCGGCGCCCGGCAGGTGGGGAAGTCCACCCTGGTGCGGCTGTTCGCCGATCGGAGCGGGCGCCCGCTCGCCGAAGTCGACCTCGAACGACACTCCGACCTTGCCCCCGCGTTCGCCCGCAACGACCCCGCATATCTCCTGAACGTCCTCGAAGCGTTGCCCGGCATCGGTGCCGTCGGCCCCGACGGGCTGCTCTTCCTCGACGAGATCCAGTCCGTCCCGGAGGCTATCGCGGCGCTTCGCTACTTCCGTGAGGACATGAGCGGTCTGCCGGTGCTGGCGGCCGGATCGCTCCTCGACTTCTCGCTTGCCGACCGCCGGACCTCCATGCCGGTCGGCCGGTTGAGCTACCTGCACATGGGGCCGATGACCTTCACGGAGTTCCTCCGCGCCGTGGACGGTCCGGGCCTTGCCTCCGTCATCGACTCCTTCGAGCTCGAACGAGGCGTGGACCCCGCGCTCCACAACCGGCTCCTCGATCGGCTGCGAGCCTACTTCTTCACCGGGGGCATGCCGGAGGCGGTCGACGCATACGCGCGCACCCGTCGCTTCCGAGAGGTCTCCGCCGTCCACAACTCCATCGTCGAGACGTATCGGGAAGACTTTCCCAAGTACGTCGGCTCGCGGAGCCTTCCGCGCGTCGTCAACGTGTTCAACTTCGCCGCCCGCAACGTCGGGCGGAAGGTCAAGTTCATCCACTTCTCCCGGGAGGACCCGGCGGCGGCGACCAGGGACGGCATCGAGCTGCTGGTGATGGCGAGGGTGCTGTCGAAGGTGGTTCACAGCCACTGCAACGGGCTGCCCCTCCAGGCGGAGGGGGACCCCCGGGTCTACAAGCTCCTCTTCATGGACATCGGCCTGATGAACGCGGTGTGCGGCCTCGGCTGGAGGGCCATCAAGGGCATGGAGGAGGCCCGGCTCGTGAACGAGGGGGCGATGGCGGAGCAGTTCGTCGGCCAGCACCTCCAGGACCTGCTCTCGGAGTCGCCCAACCGCGAGCTCACGTACTGGCTCCGGGAGGGCCGCGCCACGAACGCGGAGGTGGACTACGTCGCCGCGTTCGACGGTCGCATCGTTCCGATCGAGGTCAAGGCGGGCGCGAGCGGCGGCCTCAAGTCCCTTCACCAATTCGTCGCCGAGAAGGACGTATCGGTCGCGGTCCGGTTCGACGCCGGACACCCCTCCATCCAGCCCGTGTGCACCCGGGTGCGACGGGCGGGCACGCAGACGGCGGTGACCTACCGCCTGCTCTCGCTCCCCCTCTACCTCGTCGAGCGCCTCCCGCACCTCCTCGCCTCCCTGCCGCCGGAGGAGGATCCGCCGCCCACCGCCGTGCCGCCTGCCGACTGACTGTCCCTGCCAACGGCCGGTAGTGGCGCGCCCGCGCTCTCGGACGCGGGCCGCCGAGCGGAACTTGCCACGCTGCCTCACCAAGAAACCAAGGCGAGCGCATTGCGCCCGTGCGGCCTGTTGGCGCGATTGATTGTCGAGTCGAGTCCGTACAAAATAGAAATCAGCTTCTATTTTGCAGAACACCGTGATACCGAGAAAGATCGCCTCCGTGCTGCACCATCGCCTCGGCTCCTTCCCCGCCGTCGCGATGGTCGGGCCGCGCCAGTGTGGCAAGACGACGCTCGCCCGTTCCCTCGGGGGCCGGTACTTCGATCTCGAACAGGAGCCCGAACGCCTGCGCCTGGACCTCGAGTGGGACCGGGTGGCAGTCTCTCCCGAGCTCGTCGTCCTGGACGAAGCTCAGGCGTGGCCGGAGATCTTCGCGCGTCTTCGCGGCGCGATCGACGAGGACCGTGGCCGGAACGGCCGGTTCCTGCTGCTCGGCTCCGTGTCGCCGTCGCTGATGCGTCACGTATCGGAGTCTTTGGCCGGCCGGTTGGCGCTCGTCGAGCTGACGCCGCTCGCGCTCTCCGAGCTCCGCGATGGTGACCAGCGAGGGCGCCGCTGGGTCTTCGGCGGATACGCGGACGGTGGCGTGCTGCGGGGGCATGGCCATCCGGTGTGGCAACTCGACTACCTGGAGCTGCTCGCGCAACGCGATCTGCCCAACTGGGGTCTGCCCGCGCTGGCGCAGACGACCGGGCGCCTGCTTCGGATGCTCGCCGCCGTGCACGCACAGGAGTGGAACGCGAGCGCGGTCGGCAAGAGTCTCGCGCTTTCCTATCACACCGTGAACGGATACCTGGACTACCTCGAGGGCGCGTTCCTGATCCGCCGCCTGCCGGCCTTCCACGCGAACATCCGCAAGCGGCTGGTCAAGCGCCCGAAAGTGTTGTGGCGCGACTCGGGCCTGTTGCACGCGCTTCTCAACGTGGGCGACCGGGAGACGCTGCTCAATCAGCCCTGGGTCGGCGCGAGCTGGGAAGGATTCGTCATCGAGCAGGCGCTCACCGCCTTCCAGCACAGCGACCGCCGGTGGCAGGCATTCCACATGCGAACCGCGGACCAGCGCGAGCTGGACCTGGTGGTAGAGGTCGACGGAGAGCTCTGGGCATTCGAGGCCAAGCTCACCGCGACGCCCCGCCCCTCCGATCTCGCCCGGCTGAACGCGAATGCGGATCTCATCGGCGCGCACCGCCGTTTCCTGGTCTGCCAGCGCGGGGGCTCGATGAAGAAGGACGCGCAGGTCGTGTGCGACCTCGAAGCCTTGACCGACTACATCGAAGGGCGATAGGCCGAACGCCGAGACGGCACGGAGCCACCGAGTCGCTCACCGGAGTCCGGCTCGACGCCCTCCGCGATGCTACCGACACCGGAGACGCAGCCGTCGGAAGAGCGGACAAGTACGGCCGGCGGAATGTCATCGACTTCGAAGTGGCGGCGGGAGAGCGGCGCCTCAGTCGAAGACGACCCCCTTGCGGATGAGAAAGCAGCCGTAGGGCCGACTCTCGGTGGTCTGGATGACCGCGAACGCTTGGCGCGCGGCGGCGTAGAATGCGTGGCGCTCGATCGATGCGAGCGGAAGGTCCCGTCCCTCCGCGGCCCGCGCCTCGGCTAGCACCTCCCGGTGGACCTCCAGCACCGTATCCGGCTCTCCCACGACCTCCATCCGCCGGATCGGGTCGTCCACGAAGCCGTCGACGGGGAGGAGGGAGAAGATGGCGCGCGCGGCGGTCGTGGCGTCCACTCCGCCCAGCCGGACGAGGCGCCCGGTCACCGTGCGCGAGGCGACTTCGGCCGCGGGGAAGTTGCGGTCCACGAGGGCGAGGTCGTCGCCATGCCCCATCGCCGCCAGCACCCACAGTGCCTCCGCTCCCAGCACCGGAGAGACCCCCTTAAGCACCGCCACGCCCTCCGGGGCAATGGGCGCAACCGAGGGCCGGATTGGCCGGTCGACGGGCGGGATTCGGCCTCCCGCCGCACGGAGGTCCGGCGCGGACCGCCGTGAAAGAGCGCGATCTCATGTGACTCTCCATTGCCGGCTGCACCCGGCCACACTGAATCCGGACCGAATCCGTTTGCCCACTACCAGCGCGCCGCCGCGAAGACCGGATTCCGGCCGGCGGAGCACATCGAGCACCGTGCCGTCGCCGATGATGAGTGTGTTCGGGATTGCGATCATCGGCTGGCAAGGCCCTCCGCAAGCAGCGTCGCCGGCAACTGATTCAAGCTCACTCCCTCACTCTTGGCGCGTTCGGCAAGCCGCATGTGCAAGGTCTTCGGCAGGCGTTGCACGAACTGACCGCTGTAGGTCTTCGGAGCCGGCAGCCGGCCCTTGTCTTCCTTCTCCGCCATCACCCAGGCGTCGAAGGCGTCGCGGGCTTCCGCGAGCGCCTCGTCGACCGTCTCGCCATCCGCGATGCATCCGGGGAGATCGGGAACGGAGACCATGAACCCGCCCCCTTCATCTTCGGGAACAGGATGGACGTTGATCGGATAATCCTCGAACTTCACTGCTTGCCCTCCCCTCGAGGATGTCGTTGAGCGTCTGGCGGGATATCCCTAGTGCAGCCACCACCGCCGTTTTGCTCACGGAAGACGCGGGCAGGACACCCTCAAGTACCGGCAAGGACCGGCGACTGGCGTTCGTCCACCGCGGCCGCCGCGAACGCGAGCGCCTGGCGGATATCCTCGACCTCAAGATCAGGGTACTCCACGAAGATCTCCGTCTCGCCCATCCCCTGGGCAACGAGACCGACCACTGTGGCCACGGGTATGCGCACGTTCCGGATGCATGGCACGCCTCCCATCTGCTCCGGATTGACGGTGATTCTCTCGAAGCCCATGGAATTCTCCCGCGACCACATCATGCCGTTCTGCCAAACGGCCGTGCCCTCCCCGTGGACTTCTTGGGGATGGTGTGCAGAGGATTCTACGCCTTCTACATCGAGACTACGCGGGTCGGCAGGCGCGCCCCTGTTTCGTGTGGTCCGCTCTTGGGGCCTCGCCCAGCTTGTAGACTTTGAAGGTGGAGTGGTGATCAAGCGCAGAGGCGCAGGAGAGTCGTCCAACCCTAACGCGCTTCAATGCACCCGGCTTCGGAACGAAAACGAGAGGGAGACGAGACGAGCACATGGACGCCCGGCACATTCAGTTTCTGCAACTCCTGAACGAGGATGTCCAGTACGTAGTACCGCGCTGGCAGCGTCGGTACCGTTGGGGTCAATCCGACATCGAACGGCTGGTTGAGGATCTCCTGACAATCGCGGTAGCCGGCCCCAATGCAACCCACTACGGCGGGACCCTCCTCACCTTCCGGGAACCAGGGGCGGCGGGAGTGATGAGCACCATCCGGGTCGTCGACGGCCAGCAGAGGCTGACGACGGTGAGCATTCTGCTGGCCTGCATTGCGGCCGAGCTCGGACCGGAGGGCCGATGCGGCGACTGGACCGCGAAGATCATTCGCGATCGTCGTCTGACGAACCCTGACATGTCCCCGGAGAAGCGCCGGAAGCTGAGGCTCCAGAACGGCGATGATGAGGAGTACCGACTCGGCCTCGAAGGCAACCCGACGGGTGCCGGAGCCGTGGCCCAGGCCTGGAGAATCGCGCGCCGCCTGGTCGCGCGGCACGGCGTGCCCCGTCTGCTCACGGGCCTCGAACGGCTCCAGGTGGTCAGCATCGGGCTTGGCGACAAGGAAGATCCCCAACAGATATTCGAGAGCTTGAACGCCACCGGACGACCGCTCACGGAGAGCGAGAAGGTCAAGAACTGGCTCCTCATCGGACTGCCGGACGAGGAGCAGCGAGACCTCCACGACAACCATTGGCTCCGAATCGAACGAACGCTCGACGCCGTGCACACCACTGAACCCATTGACACGTTCCTTCGAGACGTGCTGCGTTGGCGTACGGGCGCGATTCACGGACTCGACCGAGTCTATGAGGGGCTTCGTCGGTGGGCGGTGCGCCAGGGGCACGCCATGGATCGGTCAGCCCTTTGCCAAGACCTCACGCGCCTCGCAGGGCTCTACGGAATTCTGACCGGCAAGGGAGGAAAACACCCCGACACGAGGGTCGAGCGAGAGCTCCGGCACCTGCGGGAGATGGGAATCGACATTCACCGTCCGCTGACGCTGCGGCTCCTCAATGACGCTTCAGACGCTGGCGAGCAAGGAACGACGAATGACGGGCTGGCCAAGGCCCTTGCCGGAATCGCGACTTGGACCACGCGGTTGTGGTTGGCGGATCGGCCGACGGCCGGAATGAACAAGGCCGTAGTGGAACTTGCCCATGGACCCGGCCCAGGAGCGGATGAGGACTTTGCGGAGCACTGGCTCGAACGAATTCGGAGGCTCCGGAATTCGCGCGTCGGGGTCCCAAGCGACGAAGCGATCCGGGAAGGAATTAGAACCCGCAAGGGGTACGGAGGGAGCGCGACCCGGTCGTCGTTCGCGATCTTGTGCGCGATGATGGAAGCCGAGCAACGGGAGGAATCTCCGGCCCGTGACCACCTGACGATCGAGCACGTGATGCCCCAGAAGCTCACCGACGATTGGCGAGTCGCCCTGGGAGAGGAGGCCGAAGAGAAACACGGACGCTATCGCGACCGCCTCGCGAACCTGACCCTGAGCGGCGACGCGACCAATTCGGGGATGGGCGCGGGCTCGTTCGATGCAAAGCGGACGGTGTACCGAGACAGCTCGATCGGGATGACGAGACGCCTCGCGGACGAAGACGAATGGAACGAAGAGGCGCTTGAGCGACGAGCCGAAGATCTCGCTCACCGAGCCCTGAGTCGCTGGCCGTGGCATGACCAGTCGGCTTCCGCCCGTGAAACACGGGACCGTTCGGCTGGGCTCAGGTGGCGCATCGATGGTAATCCCTGGCATGCGGAGAGCGCCGCGAGTCAGATGGTCCTGAACGTCGCGGGGGCGCTCCTCAGTCGAGACCCGGCGAATGCCGAAAGGCTGTCCGGGGAAGCCATCAGCTCGAACGTGCACCCGGCCAGCCGCTATCCTCCCGGGACCACGGCCGGAACGCTCACGTTGCGCGCGGTACCGGGGCACGACGACTACGTGCTGTATCCGTACGAGCAGGACTACCCCACGAGTGCGAAACGTTGCCGGAAGATGGGCGAGCGGTGCGGCGTCACGGTCGAGGTGGAATTCGAGGAGGTCAGTCGTACCAAGGTCTTCTGGAGACTTCTCGCAGACCGGGCGGGAGGCGTTCCGGGACAGAAGGATACCTGGCGTGGGCCGTCCCAATGGACGAGCCCGCTGAACTCGTCCGGCGACAGAATCGTGATCCATGTCGGGAATCCGGACGTGCTCTGGCTCTACATCCGGGCAGGAGAGAGCGCGGGGTCCCCGGACAGGGCGGCGCGCATGCGGCAGTTCTCGTGGAGGATTCGTGACCAGATGGGCGACCAGGAACTCGGAGAAAATCTGGAAAAGAACAGCGAGGAGGGATGGACGGTAGCGGTACGCAGAAGGTGGACGCGCGACGACGAAGACGAGTGGCCGGAGGCCGCAGAGTGGATCAAGGAGCAGTACGAGAGACTGCAGGCAATCCTCGCTGACTCACCCGGCGAGGGGGCGGCTGCGACGGTAGTGCCAGATCATCAAGCGACACCCTCTGGGTTGTCCGCCACGGGAGAAACGGCGGCGCAGGCTTGAGCGCCGAGACAGAATCGGTCGAGGCGACAGGCGACAGGGAGGCGACGTTTGAAGCTGCCCAACGGACACCGGGCAATCATCGATCAGCGAAAGGTTACGGACTACTGCCTCGACCTTGCTCATGAGGATGGCAGCCACAAGGCTCGACTCTTCCAAGCGTTGATTGGCTTGAACCGTGCCAACGCGAGCCTCCTGCTCGACGCCCTCCACGATGCTGCGGAGACCGGAGATGCAGCCGTCGGAAGAGCGGACAAGTACGGCCGGCGGTATGTCCTCGACTTCGAACTCGCAGGCCCGAATGGCACCGCCACGGTTCGTTCTGCGTGGATCATTCGGATCGACGAAGAGGTTCCACGCCTGGTCACCTGCTATATTCGGTAGCCATCAACCCTCGACCGGCGATTGATGTGTCCCAAGCACGAGACTTGAAGCTGTTGGATATGGTCGCCGTGCTTGACAGCTCGGGCGATCCGGAAATCCGTTCGGGGGATGTGGGTACCGTCGTCGAGTTGCTCCCTGATGGCGGCCTGGAAGTGGAGTTCCTGAACCCCAATGGGCGGACCCGGCACGTAGGCACGCTCTCCACCGATGATGTTCTCGTTCTCAACCGGGACCGGACTCGCGTCGCCTGAACTCGCACCGCGCTACCCTGAGCAACCCGGACCACCCTCCAATTGTGGGCGGAACGAGTCGACCCGTTTGCTACCAGTCAGCGATGGCATCCTTCATCCTGCCGGGCCTGATGGAGCTTGTACTCAGACTCGATGCCGAGCCAGATGCTGGCATCCACACCGAGCACCTTCTCGAACTGGAGGGCGATCCCCGGTTCGACCGACGCCTCTCCCGAAATGATCTCGCTGATCAGCTTGGGCGAATGTCCGCACCGGCGCGCGAACTCGGCATGGGACATGTCCAGTACGTCCAGACGCTCCTCGAGAACCCACCCAGGCGGAACCGCATAGTCCGGGCGATATCGATCGGTTGGACCCGCCATGCATCTCTCCTCGGTCGGCGACTGTCCACCGGGTTCGGAACGGCGATCTCTCCACCCTGGCGCCGGAAGGTGATTCGCCAGTTTCCGGACGCCCGGATGCTTCAGGGGCTGGAACGATCCCCAATCGGCTGTCGGTCAACCCGCTAGTGCTTCGAGCGTCGGTATCCCGGAGACGTCCACTGTGCGTTCCGCGACGGCCAGGTCATGGCTTCGCTGGAGGTTGATCCAGAAGGCCGCGCCGTTGCCGAACAGCTTGCCGAAACGAACCGCCGTCTCCGCGGTGACCGGCTGTTTCTCATTGAGGATGTCGTAGAGCGTCTGGCGAGATATCCCGAGCGTAGCCGCCACGGCCGTCTTGCTCATGGGAAGCGCGGGAATGACGTCCTCGCGCAGGATCTCTCCAGGATGCACCGGCTCGATGGAGGGGTGTCTCTCGATCATCGGTGGTAGTCCTCTATGTCCACGTGCGCGGCGCCATCGTCGTCCCATCCGAAGGTAACTCGGTAGTTGCCCGTCAGACGGACCGAGAAGCGGCCCGCTTGTTCGCCCTTCAGGGGATGAAAGTAGGACCCGGGATAGTTCATCTGCTCCGGCCGCTCGGCCGCATCGAGTGCCGCAAGGATCCGCCGGAGCCTTTGTATCCATTCAGCGTTCAGGCCCTTCGTCTGGCCCCTGGTCCAGTAGTTCCGTAGCGCCTTGTGTCGAATGCTTCCAATCACGCACCAAGGGTGAGAGGCCACGGCGAACTTGTCAAGTGATGCCTTACAGTTCCATCCGTGAGCGGGTGCCCGAACGGCATTGGGAACTCGTCGTCGCCCATGACGACATGACTCCGGTCAACTCCGACTCGAGGCTTGTACGATAGCGTGGTCCGAGCAGGGCAGCCGCCCTGACCGGGAGCCGGCTGGCGCTCGGTCTGCCATGACCGTAGTCCAGAAAAAGCCGCATACTGGGAGTCAGATGACACCCACCGTCCGTCGCACCGAACGTTTCGCCGTGGCTGCTGCCAGATTCGCGGCCGGGAAACGCGCGTCGGTAGCCCACGCCCGGTCGCTCCGAAACGATACGGCTGGCGCCTGAGGCGAGCCCACCCATGACCAGCACCACCGAAGCGTTCTCGCGGGTCAAGATTGACGCCCTTCTCACGGACGCGGAATGGGACCTGACCGATGGGACGAGCGTGGTGTTCGAGCACGCGCTCGGCGACGGCTCGCGGGCGGATTACGTGCTCTGCGACCGTGCCGGGCGGCCGATGGCGGTGGTCGAGGCGAAGCGTGCGAGCGTCGACCCGCTCGCCGCCCAGGACCAGGGGCGCCACTACGCGGAGCAGCTCGAGATCCCGTTCGTCTTCCTCTCGAACGGCGACGAGGTGTGGTTCCTCGACCGGGACGCGGACGCCCACGCGCGCCCGGTCGCGACCTTCTACTCGCAGGAAGACCTCGAACGCCGGGTCGCGGCCCGGGCGGTCCGCCGCGCGCTCGCCGATGTCGCCATCGACCGGCGGATCGTTGATCGCCGCTACCAAGTCGATTGCATCGAGGCCCTCTCGGACGAGGTCACACGCGGGCGCCGGAAGCTCCTCGTCGAAATGGCGACCGGAACCGGCAAGACCCACACCGCCGCCGCCTTCATCAAGCGCCTCTTCGAGGCCGGGGCGGTCACCCGCGTTCTCTTCCTCGTGGACCGGCTCGCCCTCGCCGCCCAGGCCGAGGACGCCTTCACCGACCACCTTCGCGACGACCCCTGCCACGTCCTTCGCCCCGGGGCGCGGCTTCGACCGCGCGAAGCGCATCACCATCGCGACCCTCCAGACCATGATCGCCGAGTACGGCGGGCTCTCCTCGGGCTACTTCGACCTCGTCATCACCGACGAGTGCCACCGCTCGATCTACGGCAAGTGGAGCGGCGTGCTCCGCCACTTCGACGGCATCCAGCTCGGCCTAACCGCAACCCCGTGCACGGCGGCGGCGGCGCGCGAGGACGTCGATCCCGAGGACGGGCACTTCGTCCGCGACACCCTCCGCTTCTACGAGGTCGAGCGACCCACCTTCCGCTACCGGCTCCGCCAGGCGATCGCGGAGGGCTACCTCGTCCCCTACCGCATCTACAAGGCGATGACGGTCAAGACCGCGGCCGAGGGCGGCTTCGAGGTGAAACGGGGCGAGCTCGACTGGAGCGCGATGGACGAGGCGACGCGCGCAGAGTTCGAGGAGCTGTTCGCCGCGTCCGACACCATCACCGCCCATTCAACAGAATCAGAGCTCCCCGCTCAGGCATTCAATGGATTCCTCTCCACTCCCCCTCCTCAAAGACATTCCTGATTACGTACGAAGCTCACCTTGTGAGCCAGTCGGTCCCATATAGTTGCAAGTAGTTGAAAGATGGGGAGTCGGACATGGCACGCAATCGGGTTCAGTTTCAGAAGGGCTACAGTGTGGTGCAGTTCATGGACG
>JAJDXW010000069.1 GCA_022823045.1 Gammaproteobacteria bacterium | reverse complement strand
CCCCCGCCGCGACGATCTTGCCGACGAGCTCGCGGCGTTCGCCAACGCCACGGGCGGCCGTCTCGTCCTGGGGGTTTCGGACGATCGCCGCCCGCAGTCGCTCGACCCGGAGCAACTGGATGCGCTGGCAAGCCTCGTGGGCGAGATCTGTTCCGACGGCATCGAGCCACCGCTCGACTTCGACATCCATCGGGTTCCGGCGCCGCCTCCGGAGGAGGGCGGCGTCCTGCTCGTGGAGATACCGGCGGGCGCCGCCGTTCACCGCACGCGTCGCGGCTACTTTCGGCGCCGCGGAGATTCAAGGCGGCAGATGCCGCCCGCCGAGATCCGGCGGCTGTTGCAGGCGCGGGGGCAGTCCGACGCCGCGGCCACCGATACTCAGGTCGTCCATGGCACCGGCATCAACAGCTTGCGCCCGGAGCTGTGGAGGCGATACGCCAGCTCGCGTGCCAGCGAGCCCCCCGAAGTCACCCTTTCGAAGCTGAAATTCTTGAAGGACGATCGACAGGGCACCCCCCGGGCGACGGTCGGCGGCGTGCTGCTCGGTGCCGAGGACCCTCGCGAGTGGCTGCCGAACGCATACATCCAGGCCGTGCGTTACCAGGGTAATCGCATGGACGGCGACCGGCAGCTCGATGCCCAGGACATTGCGGGACCGTTGGACCGGCAGGTCCGGGAGGCGATGCGCTTCGTGATCCGAAATCGGAGCGTAGCCGCCCGCAAGGAGCCGGCGCGCGCCGACGTGCCGCAGTTCAGCGAACGGGCGGTATTCGAAGCCGTGGTCAACGCGGTGGTGCACCGGGACTACGCGGTTTCGGGTTCGCGGATCCGCCTGTTCATGTTCGACGATCGCCTGGAGCTCTATTCGCCCGGCGGCCTGTGCAACTCCATGACGACGGACGATCTGCGAACCAGCCAGTTCACCCGGAACGAGCTCCTCGCTTCCCGGCTCGGCCAATGTCCTGTTGGCGACGTGCCCGGCGCCGGAGGGCGGCGGTACTTCCTTGAACGGCGGGGCGAAGGCATCGCCGTAATCGAGGACGAGACGTTTTCGCTCGCCGGCGAGAAGCCCGTCTTCGAGATGATCGGCGAGCGGGAGCTGCAACTCGTCTTGCCGGCGGCAAGTCCCCCGCTGCCCGACGGGGTCGCGGCGCGCATCGTGGTCCGCAACGATGAAACCGGGGAGCCGTTGCCGCGCGTGCACGTGCTGATGCTCTATCCCAACAAGACGTATCGGGAGGCGCGGACCGACGCATTCGGACACGCCGATTTCGTGCTCCACGCGAGGCTGCCGATGACCGTGCTGTGCGCTGCAACGGGCTTCATGGCACGCACGGCGGGCGGACAGGTGCCCGGCGGCCAGCCGATAGAGCTCGGCATGCGGCCGGCAACCGCCGGGGGCTCGCAGATCATCGCCAATCGCTCGGGACATCTTCCGGGCATCCAGGGCCGGCTGAACCCGATACTCGACAACCTGGATCGAACCTATCTCTACGCCGACAACGTGGCGATCAATGACGGCATGCAACAGCCGGTGCAATTCAGCCTGAACGAACCGGTGCATCTCACCGATTCGATGGGTGTCGGGGCCACACTGTGGTTTCGCGAGATGGTGGGCTCCTCTTGCGTGTTCGATTATCGTTTCGATGGCTGAAGTCGGAGTTCGGGCTAGCTTCACGCCGGTTTCCGTCCGAGTCACCAGCCCGGCTTCGCTCTGTCGGTTCGATGGATCGTCAATCCGCGGGAACCGTCGATGACGGTCGGGGTATGGCGGCGCGTTGATTGGATTGCCCGGCTACGTCTTCAGCGGCGGGTCGTCTACCGCACTCACCTCCAAGTGCCATCCGATGGCCCGTAATGCGGCGTGCGAGGGGGTCAGCGCCGGGATGGGCGGCGAGGTCGGCGGAGGAGCATGCGCAGGCCGGTGTAGAGGGCGGGGACGGCGGCGACGATGAACCCCGGGGCGTAGCTTCCCGTTGCCTCGAGGATCGCGCCGTAGAGGAGGGGGTACACCATGATGCCGGTGCTCGTGAAGAGGAGCACGCCCCCCGTCATCGCGCCGATCCGGTCGACCGGGGAGAGGCGCGCGATCTCGGCGAGCAGCACGCCGTGCCAACTGATCGCGGTTCCCGCGTACACCACCGAGACGGCGGCAATGGCGACGATCGGCCAGCCGGGTCCGAATCCGGCGGTTGCGATGCTCGCCCCCGCCATGACCACCGCGAGCCAGCCGAGGAGTATGCGTGCGTTGACGAAGCGGCTCGCGATCCAGCCCCAGAGGATCCGCGCCCCGATCGCCGCCGCGTTCCCGGCCGCGAACACCCACCCCGCCGTCTCCGGCGGATAGCCGAGCCCGTCCGCGAGGAACGCGAAGAGGAACGCCCCGTAGATGGCCTGAAGTCCTACCCAGGAGACCGAGAAGAGGGCGAGCTCGCGGAGCCGCCGGTGTCCGAGCACCCCGCGCACGGTGTGGACCACCGCCCGCATCGAAATGCGGTGCGAGGGGCTCCGGTACTGGTCGAACTCCGCGCGGAGCGGTTGGAGGAGAAAGGCGAGGACGAGACACATCGCCCCGCACGCGAGGAACGCCCCCTCCCACCCGAGGGCGATGGTGAACGCGGGCACGAGGACGCCCGCGAGCATGCCCCCGACCGGCACCCCGGTCTGCTTGATGGAGAAGATGAGCGGGGCGCGCCGGGGTGGGCAGTAACGGCCGAGGATGTCCGAGCTCGCGGGGGTCGAGACGGCCGACCCTGCTCCGATCACGAACGCGGTGAGTGCGAAGAGGAGCGCCCAGCCCGGCCACGAGAAGACGAGCCCGAGCCCCATGAGGACGAGGGCGGCCTGGCTCACCCGGAGCGCCCCGTAGCGCTGGATGAAGGCCCCGGAGGCGCCCGCCGAGAGGGTGGACGCGACGTACATGATGGCGGTGTAGACGCCGACGAGGGAGATGCCGAGCCCGGTTGCCTCGGAAATGGCGGGTGCGGCGACGGGCAGCACCAGGGTCGACATGTAGGAGAAGGACTGCTGGATGAGCATCGCGACGACCGCGAGCCACAACCACTTCGACGGCCGGGCCGCCGCCGCGGCGTCGACCGACACGCTAGCCGGGGTGCCGGGCGGGGCGGCGTCGGGGGCTGTTCCGGCGGGCGGCCGGTCCGGTCCGATGGACTTCATCTGGAGCTTGCGCGGGTCCCTGCGAGGGCAGTGGCTGGGGCTGGCCCGTCGCCGCTTGTCGGGATCGCGCCGCGCGATATTATGATGGCACCGCCCGGTGGGCGGCACGGAAGCGGGCGGCGGAGTGCGCTCGGCGGTGCGCGGCGGGGTTGCCAGCACGCGGGGACGACGAGGCCGGCGCCGGCGCGAGGGCGAGGGCGAGACGGGAGCGGATGCGGACGATGCTGACGCGAGAACAGATCGAGCACTACCGGCGCGAGGGCTACGTCGTCGTCGAACGGCTCCTCGACGCGGACACCCTCGGCGAGCTCCGGCGGGTTACGGACGAGGTGGTCGCGGGCGCGCGCGGCCTCACCGACCACACGAAGGTCCTCGACCTCGAGCCCACCCATACCCCGGAGCGCCCGCGCGTCCGGCGCATCAAGAGCCCCCACCTCGCCCATCCCTTCTACTGGGACATGGCCGGCCACCCGCCGGTGATGGCCGCTCTCGAGCCCCTCATCGGCCGCGACATCCGGGTGCGGGCGGGCGGCAAGGTGAACCTCAAGTCGCCGGGCTACGGCGCGCCCGTCGAGTGGCACCAGGACTGGGCCTTCTACCCGCACACCAATGACGACGTGCTCGCGGTCGGCATCCTCCTCGACGACATGGACGAGGGGAACGGCCCGATGATGGTGCTCCCCCGGAGCCACCGCGGGCCGATCCACGACCACCACGATGCGGACGGGGCGTTCTGCGGCGGCATCGATCTCGCGCGCACCCCGCTCGACCTTTCGGGGGCGGTCGCCCTCACTGCGCCCGCCGGGAGCGTCACCATCCACCATGCGCGCCTCGTGCACGGCTCGGCCGTCAACCGGAGCGAGCGGCCGCGCCGGCTCCTGTTCTTCGAGTACGCGGCGGCGGACGCCTGGCCGCTCGCGGGGACCGAGCCCCTCGACGACCTCGACGGGTTCAACCGCCGGGTGGTGCACGGCGAGCCGACCCTCGAGCCCCGGCTCGCCCCGGCGCCGGTCCGGATCCCGCTCCCCAAGGCGGTCCACCAGGGCTCGCTCTACGAGAACCAGCGCACCCTCGGCCACCGCTACTTCGCGACCGCGGACGAGCCGGAGCCGGCACCGGAGTCGGAGTCGGAGTCGGAGTCGGAGCAGGGTGCGGCCCGCGAGCGCGCGGCGGCCGCGGACTGACCCTGCCGCGCCCATGATCCGCGAGCCGGTCACCGGGCCGAGGGCCTGGACCCGCGCCACCATCCGGGACGAGGACTGGCGCATCCCGATGCCGGAGGGGTGCGCGGCGGAGATCGAGCGACTCGCCCGCACCCTCGAACGCGACCCCGTCCCATCCTTCCTCCTCGACCCCGCCGACTACGAGCTCGACGCGTGCCGCGGCCTCATGGCCGAGGTGCGCCGCCGGCTCGACGACGGGCCCGGGGTGGTGGTGGTCGACCGGGTGCCGATCGAGGAGCTCCCTGCGCGCCCGCGCATCGAGGGGGCGTTCTGGCTCCTCGGGGCGATGGTGGGGCGCCCCGTCGTCCAGACCCGGGACGGGGAGGTGATGGTGGAGGTGACCGATACCGGGGTCCCGAAGCGGATCGGGGTGCGGGGCTTTCGCACCAACGTCGCCCAGCCCCCCCACGTCGACAACTCCTTCAACCACACCCCGCCCGACCACGTGAGCCTGCTCTGCCTGCGCGCGGCGCGCGAGGGCGGGGCGAGCCGCTTCGTGAGCTTCTACTCGGTCCACAACGCGCTGCTCGCCGAGCACCCGGAGGCGCTGGACCGCCTCTACCGGCCGTTCTACCAGGACCGCCAGGGCGACTTCTGGCCGGACGAGCCGCAGACCGTGTTCTTCCCGGTGTTCGAGCTGCGGCCGGAGCTTCGCTGCCGCTACACCCACTTCACCATCCCGGCCGGCTACGAGACGGCGGGGGTGGAGATGGACGCGGAGACGCGCGCCGCGTTCGAGACGATGACCCGGGTGGTGGAGGATCCGTCCCTTTGCTGCGAGTTCACCCTGAAGCCGGGTGAGCTCCAGTTCGTGAACAACCGCTGGTGCGGCCACGGGCGGGCGTCCTACACCGACCACCCGGACCCCGAGCGAAAGCGCCTCATGCTGAGGCTCTGGCACCGCGACGGCGGGGCGCGCCGCTACCGCGGTTGAAAGGGTCGGGGCCGGCGCGGAATTTGCCGGCGGGGCAGCCGGGCTCAGCGGGCGCGGAAGTGCCGGCCGATGAGCTGGCGGTGGACCTGGTTCGTCCCCTCCCAGATCTGGGTGATCTTCGCGTCCCGCATCAGCCGTTCGACGCGGTAGTCCTTGATGTAGCCGTAGCCTCCGTGCATCTGGACCGCCTCGGTGGTCATCCGCATCGCGAGGTCCGAAGCGCGGAGCTTCGCGATCGACGCCTCCATCGCGTAGTCCCCGGCTCCCGCATCGCCCTCGACGAGCTCCGCCACGTAGTCGAGCCACGCCTCGGTCAGGACGAGCTCCGAGGCGAGGTCCGCGAGGAGGAACTGGTTGCCCTGGAAGTCGATGATCGCGCGTCCGGACTGGCGGCGCTCGTTCATCCATCCCACCATGTCGTCGAAGGCGGCGCGTGCGATGCCGAGGGCGTGGGCCGCGATCGACGGGCGCGACTTGTTGAGCGAGGCAAGGAGGATGCGGAGCCCGTCGCCGGGGCCGCCGAGGAGGTTCGCGCGCGGGACCCGGCATTCCTCGAAGCGCAGGGTGACGGTGGACGAGGCCCGCATCCCCATCTTGTCCTCGCGGCCGGCGACGGAGAGGCCGGACGCCCCGCGCTCGACGACGAGGGCGGTGATCGCGCCCCGCGGGTCGTCGATCTGCGACCACTTGCCGAAGACGAGGAGGAGCTCGGAGACGTCGCCGCTCGAGATGAACGTCTTCTCCCCGGTGACGACGATCTCGTCGCCGTCCGGCACGAAGCGGGTGCGCATCGCGGTCGCGTCCGAGCCCGCGGTCGGCTCGGTGATGACGAGGGAGCCGAGTCCGCCGCGGGCGATCCGGGGAAGAAGGCGGGCCTTTTGCTCCGGGGAGCCGAAGTCGATAAGGGGCTTCATCGCGTGAAAGGTGGTGGCGTAGATGATGCCGGTCGACGCGCACGCCCGGGTGAGGAGCTTCACGCACTCGAGGTAGGTGCCGAAGGGCAGGAGCGCGCCCTCGTAGGCGTCGGGGACGAAGATCGCGTTGAGCCCGAGCTCGTTGATGGCCTGCAGGTTGTCGGCCGGGAACTCCGCCGTGCGGTCGTAGTGAGCCGCGCGGGGCGCGAGCGACTCGTCCGCGAGGCGCGCCACCTGGACGAGGACGAGCCGCTCCTCCTCGCTTCGTTCACGCCGGTTCTCGAGCCGCTCGATGAGGTTCATGAGGCAGGTGCCGGTTCTCGTGGGGGCCGCGGTGCCGATTCGACGCCTTCGTGGGCCGCGGGCCTTCGCGGGCCGCGGACGGTAGCACAGTCGGGGCGGGGTTGATTCTTCGCCGCAAGGCCGCATGCTCCCGGACGAGGTAACGCGAATTGGGAAGCATGGAATCTTGTGACTCGCTGTCCGGGGCCGCCCCGGCGGGCCGGGTGATCGTGGTCCACGGCCTCTTCTTCGTACCGTTCCAGTTCGTGGTCGTGCTCAGGGCTCTCCGGCGGGCGGGATTCGAGCCTTCGCTGGTCCGATACGCAGGCAACCGCCAGCCGGCCGCGGAGTCGGTACGCGAGATCGGCGCTTTCCTCGACAGGGAGTGGTCCGCCTCGAACGGGGATGAGGGCGGCGTCCCGGTCCACTTCGTCGGGTACTCGCTCGGGGCGCTCGCCCTTCGCTCCGCCCTCGCCGCGCGCCCGGGGTTCCCGGCCGGCCGGTTCGTCATGATCGCGCCGCCCAATCACGGGGTCGGGCTCCTCGCCGGGCCGCTCCCGGCGGTGGCGCGGCGCTGCGGCGGCCCCGCCATCGCGGACCTCCGGGAGGGCTCCGACTTCGTCCGCACCCTGCCACCCCCGTTCCCCGGCTCCGGGATCATCGCGGGGGACCGCCCCGCCACCATGCTGCACCCCTCCTGGTGGCTCCGCCGTGCCCTCGATCCCGACGACCCCCACGATGGCACGGTGGAGCTGCGGAACACCCGCCTCCCCGACGTCCCCCACGTGACCGTGCACCACTCCCATACCACTATCTGCTGGAGCCCCGCGGTCGCGGGCCTCGTCCGGGGGTTCCTCGAGTCGGGGCGGTTTCCTCCCGTCGCTGCGACCGCGGCCTGAGGCCGCCACCGGCGCGTTGGCGGCCGTGGAGTGCGGCGGGTACCATCGTCCCGGAACGCACCGCTCACCCGAGCCGCATACGAGGAGGTCGAGCCATGGCGCTCCAACCGTTCGTCGATCGGGACGTTCCCGGCCCGAAGCGAGACTATGTCGGCTACGGCCGCCACATCCCGAAGGTGCGATGGCCGGACGATGCCCGCGTCGCCGTCAACATCGTCCTCAACTACGAGGAAGGGTCCGAGTACACCCATCCCGCGGGCGACGGCCAGAACGACGGGCTGACCGAGATCCCGTGGGGAATAGACTCCTCCGTTCGCGACCTCGCCGCCGAATCGGTCTACGAGTACGGCTCGCGGGCGGGGGTGTGGCGGGTCCAGCGACTGGTGGACGGTCTCGGGATCCCCATGACCTTCTTCGCGGCGGCGACCGCCCTCGAACGCAACCCCGAGGTCGCGGCCTGGCTCCGGGAGTCGATCCACGAGCCCTGCAGCCACGGCTGGCGTTGGGAGGAGGTGTGGCGGCTCGGGCGCGACCTCGAGCGCCAGCACGTCCGGTGGGCGATCGAGTCGTTCGAGGAGACGGTCGGGCAGCGGCCTCTCGGCTGGTACTGCCGCTACGGGCCGTCCGTCCACACCCGCGAGCTCCTCGTCGAGGAGGGCGGCTTCGTCTACGACGCGGACGCCTACAACGACGACCTCCCCTACTTCACCGAGGTCATGGGCAAGCGCCACCTCATCGTGCCCTACACCTTTACCTACAACGACGCACGCTTCGTCCTGCCCCAGGGCTACGGCTCGCCGGACGACTTCGCGACCACCCTCAAGCGCGGATTCGACACCTACTGGGAGGAGGGCGCCGAGCGTCCCCGCATGATGTCCGTCGGACTCCACCCCCGCCTCGTCGGCCAGGCCGCCCGCATCGCCGGGCTCCGGGACTTCCTCGAGCACGCCCTCGACAAGGGCGGCGTCTGGTTCGCGACGCGCCTCGACATCGCCAACTGGTGGCTGGACCACCACGAGGAGTTCCAGCCCTGACCTGGAGATGCCCCTGAGTCCGGGTCCACCGGGCGGGAGAAGATCCCGGCTTCCTGGCCCAAGGAGCGGGCAGGGGGAGTGGCGCGAGATGGCGCCCGCGTCGCGTGGCATGCCGCGGCGTCGAGGCCCCACGCCTTAAGGGAGGGACATGGAATCGGTGCGCGTTGTGCGACTCTCTGCCGAGCCGATCATCCGGCCCCACATGGACGAACGGATGGGCTCGAACATCAACGGGCCCTCGCTCATCCGCGTTCCGGAGTGGATCGATGAGCCGCTCGGCCGATATTACCTGTACTTCGCCGATCACAAGGGTGGGTACATTCGGCTTGCCTTCGCGGACGCGCTCGCCGGTCCGTGGCGCATGCACCCGCCGGGGACCCTTGCGCTCGAGGCTTCGCACTTCGCCACCGAGCGCCCGGACCCCTCGGTGGTGACCGACGCGAAGCGTGCCGAAGGGGCGTGGACGGTCGAGCGGGACCATCTCCGCCCCCACATCGCTTCACCCGACGTGCACGTCGACCACGACCGCTGCGAGATCCGGATGTACTACCACGGCATGCTCGACAACGGCGAGCAGCGCACCCGGGTTGCGGTGTCCGGGGACGGAATCGCCTTCGCGGCCCGCCCCGAGATCCTCGGCAACTCGTACTTTCGCGTGTTCCGGCACCGGGGTTGGCACTACGCGCTGGTCATGCCGGGCGAGGTCCGCCGCTCGCGCGACGGGCTCACCGGCTTCGAGTCGGGTCCGATGCTGTTCCGTCCCGAGATGCGCCACGCGGCGGTGCGCTATCGGGAGGATGTGCTCGACGTTTTCTGGACGAGGGTCGGGGACGCGCCGGAACGCATCCTCCATTCGCGCGTCCGCATCGATGGCGATTGGATGGGGTGGCACGAGCAAGGCACCACTGCGGTGCTCGAGCCGGAGCACGACTGGGAAGGGGTGGGCCTTTCCGTCGAGCCGTCGGCGCGCGGCGAGGTCACCGGCCTCGCGCGCCAGCTCCGGGATCCGTGCGTGTACGAGGAAGACGGGAGGACCTACCTGCTCTACTGCGGCGGCGGCGAGTCGGGAATCGGGATCGCCGAGGTCCTGGGCCTCGCCTGACAAGGACGACTCACCCTCGCGCCCACGGAGGTCCAACACGGTAGCCCGCGTCTTACTGGAAGTGTTGGCGGTGCGGGGCGCTATCCGGTGAGCGGCCGGGCCCCGCAAGGTGTGAGGGACTGGAACCGGGACCGGCGCTCGGCGTGGGCCGGTCGAGCGGTCGGTCAGGCGCGCGCCAGGAAGGCGCGGAGCAGCGGAAGGATCCGGTCGGGCGCTTCCTCGGCGAGGAAGTGCCCGCAGTCGTCGAACTCGTGGAGCTCGAAGTCGGAGAGCTCGGACTTCCACCGTTCGAGCTCCTTCCTCCGAAACGCCACGTCCTCGAACCCCCAGAGAATGAGCGCGGGCTTGTCCGTGAAGGCCGCGCGCTCGCGCCAGATCGAGGCCAGCCAGTCGGTCGCACCGACGATGTAGCCCGGGAGTGCCGCGTTCGCGGCTCGTGCCTTCGGCGAAGGCAGTGCGTTGCGGTAGTGCGCCATGATCTCCGGCGTGAGGACTCTCCGGTCGCCGACCGCCTGCGGCATGAGCCGGCGCACGAAGACGTTGTGGTGCTTGATGAGGTATTGCGCGAACCAGCTCGACATGAGGTAGCTGAAGGACTTGAAATGGAAGTCGTCCGCAACCGGCCAGCACCAGGTGTTCGAAATGACGATGCGCTTCACCCGCGCCGGCTGCTTGCGTGCGAAGTCGAGGCCGATGGGACCGCCCCAGTCGGTCAGGAACAGGGTCACGTTACGAAGATCGAGGTAATCGAGAAAGGCGGCAAACCGGTTCGCGTGGCTTTCGGGGCGATGGTCTTCACGCCGGTCGCTTCGCGAAGAGAGACCGAATCCGACATGGTCGGGGGCGACACACCGGAACTCGGATCGAAGCCCCTTGACGAGATGCCGGAACTCGAACGACCAGGCGGGATTTCCGTGCACGAAGACGATGGGCTCGCCGTCGCCCTCGTCGATGAAGTGCATCCGGTGACCCGACGCGGTGGCGAAGAACCTGCTCTCGAACGGGTACAGCTCGTTCGATACCCAGTCCGGGCGGCCGGTCGATGCAGTCCGGTCCATCGAAACCCCTCCGGGAGCAACAGGGACGTATCAGCCCCGCATCTTCGTGAAGATGCGGGGCTCGTCGTTCGCGGGATCGGCCGGGTCGTCTTCAGGAGCGGCGACGGGGACGCACGCGGCTTCCGTCTTCCCCTTTCCCCCTCCGCGTCTTCCCGCCTGCTTCAGAAGAAGACATAGGAGCGGACCACGACGTTCTTCCGGCAGGGCGCGTCGGCGGGCGCGGTCGGGTCGATGCACGCGGTGTGGAAGGACCAGCGCGAGACCGAGCCGTCGGTCACCGAGTCGTAGCACTTGAGCATCGAGACCTCGGTCGGCTTCTGCCGGGGAAACCAGTACCACTCGTGGTCGGGGCGGTAGGTGAAGCGGGTGGTCTCGCCGACGCGGTCGTCGTAGACGCGGTAGTTGGTGATGTAGGGCTGATCGGCGAACGAGGGCCAGGCGCAGAGCACGAAGGGGAACTGGCCCACCGTCTCCATCGGCTTGGCGAGGTTGATCGACATGAACCGCCGCGACATCTTCGCGTCGGCCTCCGCCTCCGTGTAGTGCTGCTCGCGCCCGAAGTTCCGCAGGTTCTTCGTCAGCAGCTCCCGGCAGCGCACGCGGCCGCTGTTGTCGTTGAGATCGTTGTGCACGATGTTGGCGTACCGGGCGTTCACTCCCGGGTTCTTGGCCTCCTGGTCTTCCGTGCGGTCGCCCTGGTAGTCCTTGTCGAAGACGTCGTGGTTGTAGACGAGCGCGTCGGTCGCATCCGGGAAGAAGTCGAGGAGGAGCTTCTCGATCTCCGGGTAGAACACGCGTTCCACCTCCGCCGAGTCGTAGAAGTTCGCGCACTTCGATTCGAGATGGGCCAGCGAGACGCCGAGCCGGTCCATGCACTCGGGGCTGCTGACCGAGAGTCCGGGGTAGTACTCCCCGATGCGCCGGGCGTCGCGCATCACCTGCGGGAAGTAGAGATTGCGCCGCCCGAGGTCTTCTTCGGCCTTGCGAAACGCCTTCGCGTCGGCCTCACGCGCCGGATCCCGCCACAGGGCGTTGGACGGCACGATGGAGTAGGACGGCTGCTCGTAGACGGTGTAGCGAAGCGGCAGCGCGAGGCCCCCCTCGGGGGCTTCGATGTCGTTCGCCCGGATGTATTCCAGGCACTCCTCGTACTCGCGAAACCCGAGGCCCCACTTGGTCTCGATGGGGCCGGGGGGCGCGTTCTCGATCTTCTCGATGAACGCCTGAGCATGCCCTTCGGCGATCTGGTCGAGCGCCGCCTCGATCGCCGCGGCGGTTCCTGCATCCCCATCCCGCTCGAACGACATGTAGGAAAGGCTGCCGTTCGCCGCGATGGGCGGCGGCTGTCCTGCCGTGCGTTCGAGGGTCGGGACATAGCCCGACGAACCTGTCTCCACATCCGCCGCAACGCGGTCCTCGATGGCTTCGTACGCGCTCAAGGCATGCTCTCCAGAGTCAAGGACACTCCATCGTTGCACACGGTTTGTGCGTTTTCCAGGGTTTGCGGACCTCTCCCCGGCTTCCGGGACGGGTCGCGCGGGGGTCTGCGCTCGCGATCCCGGGGCGAGGTGAGGGCGGCGGGGCGCGGTCGGCGCCGGGGCCGTTCGAGGCGGCCGGTCGGGATAGGACGTTCTGCCGGGGGCGCGAATCTGCGAGACTCGGGTGCTGCGAGTGCCCTTCCCGGGTGTCACGAAAGGAGCGTTTCATGGCCGGTCATCACTCCAATCCCCTCCGCCGTCGTCTCGCGGCGGGTGACGTCGCGATCATCGCGCTCGGATTCAATTCGGCCGACATGTGCGATTTTCTCGGCCCGATGGGATTCGACGCGGCGTTCGTGGACTTCGAGCACGGGGGCTTCGACTGGCGCGAGGTCTCGGACATCAGCCGCGCCTGCGACCTGTGGGAGATGGGCACCGCGGTGCGCGTCCCGCAAATCGACGAGGCCCTGATCCTCCGCGCCCTCGATCTCGGCGCGAACAGCATCATCGTTCCCCACGTCATCACCCCGGAGCAGGCGGAGCGGGCGGCCCGCGCGTGCCGCTACCCACCGGAAGGGAACCGCGGGGTCGCGGGGAACCGCCGGAGCTACGGTGCGAGCGACTACTTCCGGCTTGCGAACGACGAGGTGCAGTGCATCGCCCTCATCGAGGACGCGCCGGCCCTCGACAACCTGGACGCCCTGCTCCAGGTGGAGGGCGTGGACGTCTTCCAGGTCGCGCCCTCGGACCTCGCGGCGAGCATGGGACACCTCGGGAACCCCGGCCACCCGGCCGTGCAGCACGCGATCGCGGATGCGATCGAGGCGATCGTCGCGGCCGGACGCGTCGCCGGCACCCTGGTCGATGACGAGAACGCGGAGCGGTACGTGGCGGCCGGCGTCCGCTGCCTCATCGTGGCCTGGCCGCGCTGGGTTGCGGCCGGAGCGTCGGCCTTCCTGGGAAGGGTCCGCTCGCTGCCGAACGTCTCGAGCTGAACCGTCGTCCGAGGCGCTCCCGGCCGCCCGTCTCGCCGAGGTACGCGGTGCGAACTTCGGGGTCGCGGGAGGGAGGAACGCCGCCTGTTCCTCAGGCCCGTGCATCCGCCGGCAGGGCCGCGTCCGCCCAGCCGGGGGGCGGCTCCCGCCCCGGGTGGACCGCCCCGCAGCTCCGGCAGGTCCGGGCTTCCTCGTCCCGGTAGAACGCGTCGAACAGGGGCGGCAGGTCGGTCACGATGTTGGTGACCGCGACCTCCACCCGGTGGACGAGGCTCCCGCAGTCGAAGCAGAACCACTCGAAGCCGTCCGTCATCCCCTCGACGCGGGGCGACTCGACGACGAGCCCGACCTAGCCCGGCACCGGGCGCTGCGGCGAGTGCCTCGTGTGGGGCGGAAGCAGGAACACCTCGCCCTCGCGAATGGGGACGTCGTAGATCGTGCCTCTCTCCGCGATCTTGAGCACCATGTCGCCCCTGAGCTGGTAGAAGAACTCCTGCACCGGGTCGTCGTGGAAGTCGACCCGGCCGTTCGGGCCGCCTACCACCATGACGACCATGCCCGACTCCTCGAAGACGAGCTTGTTGCCGACGGGGGGCCTCAGCAGGTCGCGGTGGCGCTCGATCCAGGCCTCGAAGTCGAAGGGCCGGAACGACGGATGGATGGTGTTCATCGCTACGCCTCCAGGGCGGCGGGTTCCGTATGGTCCCCGTCCTCCAGTGCGCGCGGGGTGCCGGACACCGTGATCGCGTGCCACCCGCATCCCGATGTCAAGCGTCGTGCCGCCGTGTTCCGCCGGTCGATCGATCGGCGCGGCCCGGGGCGCCCCGTCGGCGCCCCGGGCCGTGCTTCCGTCAGGGAGATGCGCGCGGCCTAGCGGTAGCTCTCCGCGTTGTCCGGGGTCACGAGCTCCGCCCCGGTGTCGATCTCGTCGGGAAGCTCCTCGCCCGCGACGAGCTTCAGGACCGCCTCGACCCCCATGGCGCCCATGACGGCCGGACGCTGGGCGACGGAGGCGGCCATCTCGCCCTTGAGAATGCTCTCCGCGGCGTCCGGATTGCCGTCGAATCCGACGACCATGACCTGGTCGAGCAGCTTGGCGTTGCGGAGCGCTTCGATCGCGCCGAGGGCCATGTTGTCGTTCGAGGCGAAGATCGCCCGCAGGTTGGGGTTGGCGGTGAGGATGTTCTCGGTGGTGGTCAACGCCTTCCCCGCGTCCCAGTCGGCGGGCTGCTCCGCGACGAGGTTGAGGCCGCAGTCCACGAGGCCGCCGCGGCCGCCCTCCGCCCGGTGCTGTCCGGTGGTGGACGTGACGATGCCCTGCAGCACCGCGACGTCGCTCCCTGCCTCCACGGTGTCGCAGATGTGCTGGGCGCCGAGCCGGGCAGCCGGGATGTTGTCTGTCCCGATGTAGGTTCCCGGCATGTCGGCGCGTTTGTCGATGAAGACGACGTGCACTCCCCGCTCCCGGGCCTGCTCGAGCACCGGTACGAGCGCGGCGGTGTCCGCGGGTGCGATCGCGATGCCGACCACCCCCTTCGCGATCTGGTCCTCGACCATCGCGATCTGCCCGGCGACGTCGGTCTCGCCCCCGGCCGGGGCGACGGCCGCGACGTCGATGCCGAGCTCCGCGCCCTTGTCGAGAGCTCCCTTGGTGACCGCGGCCCAGAACGGATTGGCCGAGCCGGAATCGGACATGATGACCGCGACCTTGGTCTCCGCGACGGCCGCTCCGCTGAACGCCACGGCGAGGCCGGCCGCGGCAAGGAGGCTCTTCGTGTATCGAGTCATGATTCACTTCCTCTCGTTGCGAACTCCGTTGGTTTCCAATGCACGGGTTCCGGCGCCGGAGTTCGCGCGCCGGAACCCGCCCGGTATCGTGGGCTGCGTCACGGCCGGTTCGCCGCGCGGCGGCGGAGCACGTCGACGAACACCGCCCCGACCACGATCATGCCGATGAGAGTCTGCTGCCAGAAGGCGCTCACGTCCATCAGGTTGAGCCCGTTGCGCAGCAGCCCCATGACGAGCACCCCCGCGAAGACCCCGAGCACCGTCCCCCGTCCGCCGAAGAAGCTCGCCCCGCCGATGATGACGGCCGCAATCGCGTCGAGCTCGGCCCCGATCCCCGCATTCGGGAATCCGGCTCCGGTCCGGCCGGCCATGAGGAGACCGGCGAGCCCCGCGAAGAATCCCGACATCGCGTAGACGATGAGGAGGATCCGATCGACGTTGATGCCGCTGACGCGCGCCGCCTGTGGATTGCCGCCGACGGCGAAGATGTGCCGGCCGATCGAGACCTTGTTCAGGAACCAGGCGGTGCCGGAGTAGCACACCAGCAGGACCACCGCGCTCACCGGAAGGGAGCCGAACTTGCCGAGGAAGGGCATCGGGATCTCGCCCGACCCGAGGAACCGGATGGGGTCGGAGACGCCGGAGACGGGGCGTCCCCCCGAGACGAGGTTCGTGACCCCGCGCAGGGTGTAGAGCGTGCCGAGGGTCATGATGAAGGGGTGGGGGAGGCGGAGCACGGTCAGCCCGAGGCCGTTGACGAGACCGCAGAGGACCCCGACCGCCGGGCCCACCAGGATCGCGACGGGCCAGGGCCAGCCCGAGGTGTCCGCCATCGCGAGGAGCATCGTCGTCAAGGCCATGATCGAGCCGACGGACAGATCGATCCCGGCGGTGAGGATCACGACGTAGAGCCCGAGCGCGAGCAACGCGTTCATCGCGACCTGGCGCAGGATGTTGGTGAGGTTCTGGGTCGAGAGGAAGATGTCCGGCTGGAGCAGGGTGAGGACCAGCGCCATCACCAGCACCATGCCGAAGACGCCGTACTTCTCGAGCAACCTCAGTCGCTGCCGCCTCGCGTCCGCCGCCGGTTGAGCCGCCATCCGCTCAAGCCCTCTCGTGCGCCGGCGTGGCGGCGTGGCCCCGGGTCCCCATGATCCAGCCGATCACCTCGTTGCGGCTGGTCTCGGCGATGGACGCCTCCTCGAAGTTGCGCCCGTGGAAGAGGGCCATTACCCGGTCGCAGACGAAGAAGACGTCATCCATCCGGTGGCTCACCAGCATGACGCTCGCACCGTGATCCTTGAGGCTCTTGATGAGGTCGAGGACCTTGCCGACCTCGCGGATCGCGAGCGCGGCGGTCGGCTCGTCCATGATCACCACGCGGCCCTCGAAGGCGGTCGCGCGGGCGATCGCGACGGCCTGGGCCTGCCCCCCGGAAAGCTCCTCGACGCCCTGGTCGACGGACTTGACGGTGATGTTGAGCCGATCGAGATGGTCCATCGCCATCCGGCGCGACAGCTTCTCGTCCACCACCGTGAAGCCGAGGACCCTGCGTCCCGGTTCGCGGCCGAGATAGATGTTCTCGTGGATGGGGAGGTTCCCGGCGAGCGCGAGGTCCTGGTACACCATCTCGATTCCGATGTTCTGGGCATCGCGGGGCGAGTGGAGGACGACCGGCCTCGAATCGAAGACGATCTCTCCCTCGGTGGGGGCATAGAGGCCGGACAGCACCTTCATCAGGGTCGATTTGCCCGCCCCGTTGTCCCCGACGATCCCGAGCACCTCGCTCGGAAACAGGCGGAGGTCCACGCCGTCGAGGGCAGTGATCGCCCCGAACCGCTTGGTGATCCCCCGCGCCTCGAGGAGCGGCGCAGGTGCCCCGCGGTCAGCAGCGTCGCTCATCTTCGCGTTCCCTTCGATACGTCGCCGGACGGAAGAACCGTCGGTCCGGCGATGGTCTGGTGGATGTTACTCGCACGACTCTCCCGTCGTCAGCCGTGCTCGCGGGGCGCTCCCATGCGGTTGAGGGCGAGCGCTGCCGCGGCGTAGAGGAGGGCGGCGCAGGTGATGACGAGCGTCTGGCCGAGGTGGATCGCGAGCCCGGTCGCGAGCACCGCGCCGATGACCGATGCGCAGCCGTTGACCCCCCACGCCCAGGGAACAAGATCGGGGTCGAGGCGTCGGAGGCGGGCGAGGGCGCGCGGGAAGGGCATTCCCATGAACGTCGCGAGCGGTGCGACGAGGGCAACCGCGGCCGCGATCTTGACGTGGGGCGCGGCGCCGAGGAGCACGCTCGTGAGGTGGGGAAGGGCGGCGAGACAGGCCAACGCGAGGACCACGATCCCGGCCGTCGGCCAGGCGACGGAACCGTGCTCTTCGCCCGACTCGCGCCGGCCCGCGAGCCAGCTTCCGACGCCGGCGAAGACGAGGAACGCCGCGAGCACCACGACGAGGGCGTGCAGCGGATGGCTGAGGACTACCGTGAACCGGCTGATGAACGCGATCTCCATCATGAGGAACGCGAGCCCGAGGGCGAAGAAGCCGGCGAGGGCCGCCCCGCGCCGCGCTCCGCCTCGTGCGCCGACGGAGCGTCGCCGCACGAGGAGGAGGGGGAGCAGGATGAGGGCCGCGCTCGCGGCCGCGGCCTGGACGAGGGCGGCGGGGAGGGCGAGGTAGCCGATCGCGAGGAGGCCGATCCCGCCCTCGCGGCCCAAGGCGAGAATCTCGGGCGCGTGCGCCCACCGGAAGAAGCTCCAGAGGTAGGGCCGGTCGTCGGTCGCGGGCCGGATGTCGAACTTGTAGTCGCGGAGGAACTCCTCCCGCTCCGGGCCGAGGAGGCGCGCCGCCGCCTCGTGGAACCAGGGACGCTTCATCACGTTGAAGCGGTTGGCCTCGTCCGCCTCCATACCCGGTACGTGGACGAGGTCGAAGGCCCGGGAACGGGCGAAGGAGCGGACCGCCGCGACCTGCCCCCCGGAGAGCGGCGCACGGCTCGCGACGAGGGTGTTCGTGTTCCAGCTCCGGACCCACGCGAGGTGCTCCGCGGCGGGCCCGATCCCTTCCGCCGCGAGGGATTCGAGCAGGGTCGCGAGGAGCCGCGGCCCGCTCCGCGGCGGAAGCTCGTTCCAGCCGGTGAACGCGACGAGCCCGCGGGGGGCGAGCCGCGCCAGCATGGCCCGCATCGACTCCACGGTGAGGAGCCGCTCCGCCTTGAGGGCATGGAGCCCGGACGGGCTCGCCCCGAGCGCATCGACCTGGATGAGGTCGTACTCCTCCCCGCGCGCCGCCTCGACGAACGCACGGGGGTCGCCGACGTGGAGATTCACGGCGGGATGCACGAGCGCGCCGCCGGAGAACCTCCGGTACCGGGCCCGTGCGAGGGCGACGATGTCCGGCTGGAGCTCGACCGCGTCCACCGTACGCGCCCCGCCTCCGAGCGCCTGGAGGACCGGAGCACCCCCGCCCGCCCCGAGCACCAGCACGCGGCGGGGCCATTCGAAGAGGTAGTAGGGAAGGGCGGAGGGGAGGTCGTCGAGATAGGCGGGCGGTGGTGCCTCCCGCCGTTTGCGCGGAATCGCAATCGGCCCGTCGCCGTCGACGAAGAGGGCCACCTGCTCGGGGACCGGAGCGCGGGCGAGGAGGCTGAGTCCCGGCGCCCACCGGAGCGGCACCTTCTCGTTCTCGACCGCGCTCACGCGCCCGAGCGGGCCCGACCGGGTCTCGGCGAGCTTCGCACCGCTCACCCGAAGGGCTTGCGGGAGCGGCTTGAACGGCGATATCCGAAGCTCGTTCCAGTACCCCTGGCCGGAGACCAGCAGGAAGACGATGCCGGCCGCGGGAGCGAGGAGGGCCCACCGGGTCGCCCGCCGGGCCCGGACCGCGGCGATCGCTCCCGCGAGGGCTGCCATCGCCCCGAGGGCGTCCAGGGTCCGTTCCGCCGGGAACCACGAGAGCAAAGCCACCGCGAGGACCGCTCCGCCCCCGGCGCCCGCGAGGTCCGCCGCGTAGACCCGCGAGAGGCGGTCCCCGAACACGATGAGGGTGCGCCCGATCGCGGTCGCGGCGATGAAGAAGGGAATGGCGAGGAAGACCTCGATGACGAGCAGCCAGCCGAGCGGCCGGAGCGACCAGGGCAGCTCCAGCACGTTGAAGGGGACGTGCTGGGCGATCGCGAAGCAGACGGGGGCCGCGACCGCGAACGCGAGGGCGCAGAGGGCGAGGAAGGGTCCGGCGGAGACCCGGAGCCGATGGCCGACCACCACCAGGAAGGCGCCGCTCGCCCCGAATCCGAGGAGGGCGGTGCTGATCACGAGGAATGCGAGGTGGTGCCACTGGACGATCGCGAGGAGCCGGGTCAGCAGAACCTCGTAGCCGAGGGTGGCGGCGGAGAGGAGCGCCACCGCGGCGAGCAGCAGGACACCCGGTGCCCGCTCTTCGTCGCCCATGGACGGGCTCTAGTGCCCGCCGGTCAGGGGCACGAACCGCACCGGCAGGATCTGACGAACGCTCACCGCGCCGTCTTCGTGCTTGCGCACGAGGAGCAGCATCTGGACCGAGAACTGCTCGCCGACGGGGATCACCAGCACCCCGTTCGGGGCGAGCTGCTCGACCAGCGGCGGCGGCACGTGGGAGGCGGCGGCGGTGACCACGATCGCGTCGAACGGTCCGGCGGCGCGCCATCCGTAGTACCCGTCCCCGAGGCGCACCTCGACGTTGCGGTAGCCGAGCCGGGACAGCCGCTCCTTCGCCTGTCGGGCGAGGGGCGGCACGATCTCGATGGTGTGCACCCGCTCGACGAGCTCCGCGAGGACCGCCGCCTGGTATCCCGATCCGGTGCCGATCTCGAGCACCCGGTGGGGGGAGTCAAGGCCGAGGAGGTGGGTCATGAGGGCGACGATGTAGGGCTGGGAGATCGTCTGCCCGTGGCCGATGGGCAGGGGCCGGTTCTCGTAGGCACGGTCCGCGATCTCGGGCGGAACGAACTCGTGCCGCGGCACCCGTTCGATCGCGTCCATCACCTCGGGAGCGATCGCCTCGACGCCGGTGCTCCCGGCGGTGCGGGCGGTGGTGTCCGCGATCGCCTCCAGCATGCCGCGGCGCATGTCGGCATGGGGGTCGGCGGATTGGGTAGGCGCCGCGCACGCGAGCGCGAGGACGGTTCCTGCCGCGGCGGCGAGTGTCCGCCGGCCGAGTGGTCGGGGCGGGAAGGGGAAAGCGGCGCCCGATTCCGGGCCTGCCGCCCTGTCGTCGGCCTTCTCGTTCATGGCGGAATGCCTCCCCCCGGATCGCCGTGCCTTCGTCCGTCCATGATAATGACGGTGCAGGCGGCGGGGTGCGCGGTCCGCGCCCGGCTCGCACGGGATGCAATCGGGGAGGACGAACATGCCCACTGCGGCGATCATCGGGGCGAGCCGGGGTATCGGACTCGGTCTCGTCGAGAGGTACGCGAGCGAAGGGTGGCGGGTGCACGCGACGACCCGCACTCCGGGGCGCCCGGGGGCGCTCGGGGAGGTCGCGGGGGACGTGCACGTCCATGGGCTCGAGGTGACGGATCGCCCGCAGCAACGCGCCCTGCGCGAGGCCCTCGAGGACGAGGCCGTCGATGTCCTCATCCACAACGCCGGCGTCTACGGCCGCGGCATGCGGGCGGCCACCGTCAACCGCATCAACGCCGAGGCCCCGTTCGAGGTGGCGGAGAGCCTGATGGCCGCGGTGCTGCGCAGCGATCAGCGCAAGATCGCGCTCATCACCAGCATGATGGGCGCGCGCCGCGGCTCCACCCGGAGCCTCGGGAAGTACGGCGACTCCAAGGCCGCGCTCAACGACCGGTTCCGCGAGATCGAGGGGAGCTGGCGCGAGCGGGGCTGCCTCGCGGTCGTCATCCACCCCGGGTGGGTCCGCACCGACATGGGCGGGCGCAACGCCGCGGTCTCGGTGGAGGAGAGCGCCCGCGGGATCTGCGACCTCATGGCCTCCCTCGACGAGTCGGGGCACGGCCGCTTCTGGACCTGGGAGGGGCGCGAGCACCCCTGGTAGCGGCTGACCCCGATCTCGACCCCGGCAGCCCGCCCCGGGCCTTCCGGGCGACGTCCGGCCTTCCGAGCTCCGGCCCGCCTGCCTTTCCCGTTCGGCGTTGCGGTCAGCGCGCGCTCGCTGCGGTCTCCGGGAAGTAGACGGCGGGGTCGTAGCGTTCGAAGGTGTCGAGCCGCTGGGCGTTGCACTGGCGCTGCCACTCGCTCCCGGGGGGCACGGAGGTCGAGCAGCGGTAGCGCTCGCGAAAGGCCCGGGTGCGCTCGTTCTCCTCGATGCACACCGTCGCGATCCCCGCCACCACCCCGCCCTGGCCCTCGACGAGGCGCACGCCGGCGTCCATCGTCCCGCCAGTCTCGACCCACTGGTCGACGAGGAGCACCCGCGTCCCCGGGCGAAAGGCGGGGGTGCGCATCTCCATCTGTTGCGTTCGCCCCGAGTAGTTCACGAACTCGACGGTGTCGGCTTCGACCGGGAGCTTTCCCGCCTTGCGCAGTGTGAGGAAGCCCTTCCCGAGCCGGACCGCGATGGCCGACCCGAGCACGAAGCCCATGGCGTCGAATCCCGCGACCACGTCGACGTCGGCGGCGTCGAAGGGCGCGACGAGGTCGTCGACCACCGCCTGGAACATGGCCGCGTTGATGTAGAGGGTGGACGGGTCGAGCCAGGCGAAGGTCTCGCCCTTGACGTTCGGGGCCATCGCCCCGAGGTAGGCGCGCTCGCCCGGTAAATCGGCGCAGGCGGCCGGTGCGGTTCCGGCGCCCGCCGCGCCCGCCGACCGGGTCGCCGCGAGGAGCCGGCGTAGCCGCGCCGGGTCGATCTCGTAGAAATCGCCGGGGCGGTTGACCCCGGTCGCGACCAGCATCGCGTCCACCTCCGGGGCGTAGCCGGCCGCGTTCTCCGGCGTGACCCCGGAGGCGAGAGCGAGCGGCGCATCCCCGCACCCGCGCCGGAAGGCGGCGATCTTGGCCCGGTCCGCCGCCCTCCCCGTCGCGACCCCCGACGTCGTCACCGCGTCCATCCACCCGGCCGCCGTCCGGGCCGCGGTCTCGTGGTCGGCGGGCGCGACCGGGCGCTGCTTCTTGAACGCGGTCCCCCCGAAGTAGAGGCCCGTCCAGCCGCTCTCCTCGCGGGCGGCCGCGATTGCCGCCGCCTCGATCTGCCCGTCCGTCGCCGCGCGCTCGTCGATCCGGGCGTCGTCCGCCCAGTACGCGTCGATCTCGACTCCCTCGGCCTGGAGCCGGCCGAGCACCGGAAACGCGTCCCGGCCGGTCACCGCAAGGAAGTTGACCCCGAGCCAGAGCGACGGGAACCGGGCCCGCACCTCGCCGAGGATCGGCACCAGCTCCTCGCGGGGGAAGTCGTGGTTGATGAGGAACACGCCCTGCGCCCCCGCCTCGATCGCGACCGAGGCGTTCCGGCACGCCTGCACCGTGTCGCGCACGTGGATCACCGGCAGCACCGCCGGGCCGGCGGTCTTGAACAGTCGGCGAAATTGCATCCGGTTCATCGCTTCGATCCCCTGCGTTGCGCTTCGCACGGTCCGTGCCGCCGGCCTCCCGGGAGCACGGTCATCCTGCGCGCGCGGGAAACGGCGGGCCTTCGGCCGTCCGCGGGCGGAAAGCCCGCGCCCGGGAAGCCGTGCTCCCGGGAGGCCCCGGTCCCGGCCCGAGCCTCGCACGCATCCCGAATAGTCTTGCACGCTCCGGGCGAGGCGCTAATATCCGACGAACGATCCATGCGCGGTCGCTCGGGCGCCGCGGCGCCGGCCGCCGCCGGGCGGCGGCGCCAAAGACGTTTGGCCGAGGAGGAACTCAACCATGTCAGAACATCGAGAGATTCCGGGTCGCGGCGCAGTTTCCCGGCGCACCTTCGTCAAGGCTACCGGCGCGCTCGCGGGGGCGGCCGCCGCGCCCTTCGTCATCACCTCCCGCAAGGCATTCGCCGAGCCGACCGAGATCAACATGCTGTCGTGGTACGGCCTTGCCGAGCCCGACATGGTCGCGGCGTTCGAGGCCGAGCACAACGTCAAGTTCAAGCCGAAGTACTACGCCGGGGGAGACAACATGCTGGCCGCGCTCGCGCAGTCGCCGCCCGGCACCTTCGACATCATCCACACGGACGCGGAGTACGCGCGGATCCTCATCGAACGCGGAGACCTGGTCGACGAGCTGGACCCCGCGGACTATCCCTTCGACGACCTGCTGCACGAGAGCTTCGCGAGCTTCCCGGGCCACTGGAAGGACGGCAAGCTCTACTCGGTGATCAACCGCTTCGGGCACCTCGGGGTCTCCTACAACAAGGACCAGGTCAGCCTCGAAGAGGCGATGAGCTACAACGTGTACTGGAACCCGAAGGTCGCCGGCAAGGTGGGCCACTTCGACTGGCATTTGCCGAACCTTGGCCAGGTGAGTCTCCTCGAGGGCAACACCGATCCGGGCCCCTTCGACATCTCCGCCGACGCCTGGGGCCAGGTGCGCGACAAGACGCTCTCGCTCAAGCCCCAGGTCAAGGGCTTCTTCGACTACGGGGGGACGTTCGCGTCGCTCAAGAACGGCGACGTCTGGGCGAGCGTCGGGATCGGCGACTGGGTGACGGGGGTGCTGGAGAAGGACGGTGCGCCGGTCGGCTCCACCGTGCCCGAAGAGGGCGGCATCCAGTGGACGGAGTCGTACTCGGTCGTCTCCAGCTCCACGAAGAAGGACCTCGTCCACAAGTACATCCAGTACACCATGACCCCGGAGGGCCAGGTCCGCTCAGCCAACATGGCGGCCTACCCGGCCTTCGTCGTCACCGGAGCGGGGTTCAAGGCGCTTGGGGAGCAGACCCCGGAGGAAGCGGCCCGCACCGGTCAGGTCGACGGGGCGCCCAACCACCCGATCACCCTGATTGACCAGGGACGCATCCACTACCGCGACACGCCGAAGCAGCAGAGCCTCGAGGAGTGGAACGAGTTCTGGTCCGAGTACAAGGTCGCCTGACGAGGCGGCGCCCCCCGGCCCGACGGAGCAAGTATTGCCCCGTCGGGCGGGGGAGCGTCGGACCGGTTTCCCGCGCGGCGCGGGCTCCCCTTGTCGGGAGGTTGCCGGTGCCGACGCATGAGGGGGGTTCGTTCCGGGGAGCGCGGGCGTCCTGCCCGCGCACAGGTGGACGATGCGGTTCGTTGGGTCGCTCGCGGGCCGGAACCCGCGCTCCCGGACGGTCTCCGGCTGGCCTCGGCTCGAGCGCAAGACCGGTGGCGCCTCGAGAGGGAAGGTCGAGGCGCCGATTTGCGCCGCCTCTTCCCGGCTCGGGGAGAGACGGCGGCGCGCATGACGTGAGCGCTCCCGCGAATCCTCCTGCCGCGTCCGTTCTTCGCGCATGACCGTTCCGGATCGCTTCCGCGGCAAGAGGACGGTCACCGTATACGGTCTCACCTTCGCGCTGCCGATGGTGGTGTGGCAGCTCGTCTTCTTCGTCTTCCCGCTCCTGTTCCTCGTCGCGCTCACCTTCTGGCTCGTCAAGAACTACCGGATGGTCCCCGGCTTCGATTCCGTCAACTGGGTGAAGATGTACACGCGGGGCTACTTCTGGGATGCATACGGCTTCACGTTGCTGATGGCTCTCGTCTCGACCGCCGTCACCAGCCTCCTCGCCTTTCCCGCGTCCTACGCCCTCGCGTTCCACGTTTCGGCGGCGGCGCGTCGCTGGGCCGTCTTCTTCCTCATCATCCCGTTCTTCACGAGCTACCTCGTCCGCGCCTACTCCTGGCAGATCTTTCTCGGCGACGAAGGGATCATCAACGGCCTCCTCTCCTTCGCCGGGCTCGGACCCTTCCCGATGCTGAACACCCCCTTCGGAACCGTGGTCGGCTACCTCACCCTCACCCTCCCCCTGGTCGTGGTGCTCCAGCTCTTCAGCCTCGCCGCGGTCGACCGGAGCCTCGTCGAAGCGGCCTGGAACCTCGGGTGCGGGCGGATGCGCACCGTCTTCACCGTCATCCTCCCGCTCGCGAAGATCGGGCTCATCATCGCCGCGACCTTCTGCTTCATCCTCTCCTTCGGCGACTTCGTGAGCCCCTACTACCTCGGGGGCAGCCGGCCGCCCACCCTGAGCATCCTCATCATCGACACCACCAAGGCCGGGCAGCAGTGGCCGCGGGCGGCGGTGGTCGCGTGCACGATGATCGTGACCCTCTTCGTGGTCGCCTTCACCGCGGTCACCCTTGCCTACCGGAGGCGCGCGTGAGCGAGCGGCGGGCCATCTCGTGGTTCCTCCGCGCCTACGTCGCGGTGGTGTTCGCGTTCGTGTTCGCCCCGATCGTCGCGAGCTTCGTCTTCTCGTTCAATTCGGACCGCTTCCCCACGATCCCCCTCGGCCACTTCACCCTGCACTGGTACGAGAGCATCTTCGGCGATCCCGACGTCCGGGAGGCGTTCGGCCACAGCCTCGTCGTCTCCGCGGTAACGAGCGTGATCGCGACCTTCATCGGCTTCTGCACCGCGTACACCGACTTTCGCTACCGCTTCTTCGGGAAGGGCGCCTACCTCGGGCTGGCGCTCCTCCCGCCGACCATTCCCCTCGTCATCATGGGGCTCGCGATGCTGGCCCTCCTCTCCCGGATCGGGATGTCGGGGCAGCTCCACTCGATCATCGTCGCCCACGTGGTGCTCTGCTCCCCGTTCGCGATGGCCATCATCCGGCTCCGCCTCGCGCAGATGGACCCGAACCTGGAGGCCGCGGCGTGGAACCTCGGCGCGAGCGAGTGGCGGGCGATGAGCGCGGTGATCCTGCCGTTCACCCGCCCCGCGATCGTCTCCGCCCTCTGCCTAACCGCGGCGGTCTCCTTCGACGAATTCGCGGTGGCGTGGTTCGTGTCGGGGCTCAACAAGACGGTGCCGGTCATGATCCTCGAGATCCTGCAGGGCAACGTCGATCCCCGGATCAACGCGATCGGCACCTTCGTGTTCGTCACCTCGATGACCCTGGTGGTGATCGCCCAGGTCCTGGTGATGACCCGGGAGCCCCGCCGTGCCTGAGCCCCTCCCCGAGCCTCTCGTGGTCTTCGACAGCGTGGTCAAGCGCTTCGGCGACACGGTGGCCGTCGAGCGCATGAACCTCGAGATCCACAAGGGCGAGTTCCTCGCCATCATGGGCTCGAGCGGCTGCGGGAAGACCACGACGCTTCGCATGCTCGCGGGGCTCGAGATGCCGAGCGAAGGGGAGGTCCGGCTCTCCGGGCGGCGGATGAACGAGGTGAGCGCCTTCGAGCGCGATACCCCGATGGTGTGGCAGACCCTTGCCCTCTTTCCGTTCCTGAGCGTGCGCCGGAACGTGGAGTTCGGCCTCAGGATGCGGGGCATGAGCGCCGGCGCGAGGAGAGCGAAGGCGCTCGAGTGGCTGGAGCGTCTCGACATCGCGGAGTTCGCGGAGCGCGACGTGGCCCGGCTCTCGGGCGGCCAGCGCCAGCGCGTCGCCCTTGCCCGCGCCCTCGTGACCGAGCCCGAGATCCTGCTCCTCGACGAGCCGATGAGCGCCCTCGACGCCAACCTCATCGTGCGGATGCAGGGGGTGCTGGCGCGCCTTCAGCGCGAGCTCGGGATCACCTTCGTCTACGTCACCCACAGCCAGTCGGAGGCGTTCGCGATGGCGGACCGGGTGGTCATCATGAGCCGGGGGGTGATCGAGCAGGTGGGCGCTCCCCAGACCGTCTACCGCCATCCCGCGAACCGCTTCGTCGCCGAGTTCGTCGGCACCAACAACCTCCTTTCCGGGGCGGTCCGGGAGGTGTCGGCGGGGCGCCTCGTCATCGAGACCCCGCTTGGGGTCTTCGCCGCCCCCGTGAACCCCGCGCGCGAGGCGGTACCCGGCGACCGGTGCACTTTCGTGGTGAGCGCGGACCGGGCGACCCTCGCGAGCGAGCCGGGCGGGGAGGGGAACGAGCTCGCCCTCACCCTCATCAGCGAGGAGTTCGTGGGGAGCGTGGTGACCCTCCACCTCGAGGCCGGGAACGGCGAGGCGTTCCGGGTGCAGAAGCAGCAGCGCGAGCTCGATACCCTCGCCCTCGATGTCGGCGCGCGCATGTGGGCGCGATGGGAGGTCGAGGACGCCTTCGTCCTCCCCGCCGAGTGACGCGACCGGAGGGCGCCCGGCCCGAGTCTCGGCCTGCTACGGCACGGCGAGTCCGTGACCCGCGGACCAGTCCCGAGCCGCCCCGGAGGGGCCCCATTCGTTGCCGGATGTTCTCGATCTCCCTGGGCGGGACAGCCGCCACGAACCGCTACACGGCGTCGATCCGCTCCGCAAGGCGCGGCACGTCCTTTGCCGGGAGCACGGTGATGCGCGCGTCCACGGGATAGGCGTCGCGGGTGGGGCAGACGACGAACAGGTGATCCAGGGACAGCAGGCGCACGACTTCGTGCATGGACCTGGTCACGTCGGGAGCTTCATTGAATTTCACCTCGAATCCGATGCGCCGGCCCTTGTCGAAGGCCAGGAGATCGAGCTCGCCACCGCCATGGGCGGCCCAATACCATGCGCTGGACGGGCGCACGGCCCGCAAGACCTGCTCGATGACGAACCCCTCCCAGGAAGCGCCGACACGGGGATGGGCCAGGAGCGCACCGTCGTCGTGCACGTTCAGCAGTGCGTGCAGCAGGCCCGTGTCGCGGAGGTAGATCTTGGGCGCCTTCACCTGGCGTTTCGCCACGTTCTCGAACCAGGGTTGCAGTTGCCGGACCATGTACGTGCCCGCCAGCAGGTCGAGGTAGCTCCGCACGGTCTTGTCCGACAAGGACATGGCTCGTCCGAGCTCGGATGTGTTCCAGGTCTGGCCGTGCCAGTGCGCAAGCATGGTCCAGAATCGCCGCATTGCGGCGGCCGGGATCGTGATGCCGAGCTGCGGGATGTCGCGTTCCAGGAACGTGCGGACGAATCCTTCGCGCCAGGCCATGCTGTCGTCGTCCGATTCAGCCAGGTACGCGCGCGGCAGCCCGCCGCGGAGCCAGAGCGTTCGCCATGAATCGGCACCAATCTCGGCGAGGTCGAACCCGGATATCTCGATGAACTCGACCCGGCCGGCGAGAGACTCGGAGACGCCGCGGATGAGCTCGGGCGACGCGCTGCCAAGGACGAGGAAGCGCGCCGGGGCTTCGGTGCGATCCGCGAGGACCCGGAGTGCGCTGAAAAGCTGCGGCATGCGCTGGATCTCGTCGAGCACCACGAGTCCCTCGAGACTCGAGAGCGCCAGCTCGGGATTGGCAAGCCGGCGCACGTCCGGTTCCGACTCGAGGTCGAATCTGGTCGATTCGCGAGTCGCGGCGAACTGCCGGGCGAGCGTCGTCTTGCCGCACTGGCGCGGTCCGAGCAACGCGGTGACCGGCGAGCGGCCGGTCGCGGTCTCGATCCGATGCAGGTAATCGGGGCGCGGGAGCATTGCCACAGTATAGCTTGAAAATTCGGAATTAGTGTCCGAATTTTCAAGAACCCAATTTGGAATGCGGACCGAATCGCCGCTTCGTCGCCCGTCCCCCCGCAATGCCCATCCATCTTCGCCGCGAGGGCGACGCGAAGGTGCGAAGACCGGTGCTTGTCGCGCCGGTCGCCTGTACGGCTCCGGAGACACCGAAGGAGCGGTCGACGAAGCAGGTCGCAAGAGTACGGCTCGCTACGGCGACGAATTCGGTGAAGATGTAGCAACGGATTGGCGTCCGCGGCAGGATATCGGCCAAACGGTGCGGGCAACGATGGTGCGGCGCGTTCGGGCCCCGGGCCCTGCCGCTGAGAACGGCCGGAGACGGTTCGTTCGTTGGTCGATGAGCGAGAAGGGTGGAGACGCGATGGCGATTCGGCGGATCGATGCGGGTGAGATCCGCATGGCCTGTGAGCTCACCGGGCCGGAGGGGGCGCCGGTCGCCTGCCTCAACCACTGCTTCGGGAGCGACCTCCACTACTGGGACCGGCACCTCGACGCATTCGAGGGGTTTCGGGTGCTGCGCTACGACACGCGCGGACACGGCGGAAGCGATGCGCCGGACGGCCCGTACCGACTCGAGATGCTGGCCGCGGACGTCGCCGGGCTCCTGGACGCGCTCGGCGTCGGCCGGGTGCACTTCTGCGGGGTCTCGATCGGCGGACAGATCGCCCAGACCTTCGCCCTCGACTATCCGGAACGCGTCGCGTCCCTCATCCTCGTCAACACCACCTGCGAGTACGGCGAGGACCAGGTCGCGCTGTGGCGGGCGCGGGCGCGGCAGGTCCTCGAGGAGGGGATCGAGGCCGTGCACGCCGCGCTGATGACCCGCTGGTTCACCGACGAGGCGGCGGCGGAGCAGCCTCCGGGGTATCGCTACATGTCGGACGCGATCCGGCGGTTTCCCCCGCAGAGCTTCGCCGCCGCCGTCGAAGCGATGTGCCACCTCCACACTACCCCGCGCCTGCCGCGGATCGCCGCCCCGACCCTCGTTATTGGCACCCCGGAGGACCCGGGCGCGCCGCGCGAGGTGACGGAGAAGATGGCCCGCCTCATTCCGAACGCGTCGCTCGAGTGGCTCATCCCCGCCCGCCACCTCGCGAGCTTGGAGCACCCCGAGCGCTTCAACACCCTTGTCCGGTCCTTCCTTTCGAAGCAGGTCTGACGCCGCGTCCGGCCGCCGGCCCCCGGCGGGGAAGGCACACGGACGAGCCGAACCCCGGGCGCCGGGCGCCGGCGCGCTTCGGATCGGATCAGGCCGCGACCGGTCCGCTCCAGCCGGTCCGCTCCAGCGTCTCGCGGGGGACGATGAGCCGCGCGGCCATGATCGGCCGCGGCGAGGTCCCGATCCGGAGCTCTCCGATGATGCTGAGAAGCATGTATGCCTCCTCGCGGTCGAGGTCGGTGCCCGCCGTCACGTAGCCGACCGCGTGCTCCGCCGCCGCCTCGGTCGCCGCCTCGACCGAGGGCCCGGTGCCCACGAACTGGATCGAGTCCTCGTACTCGATGATCGGATGCACTACCGGATGGTTCTTTACCAGGGTGATCCGCGCGGTGACTGTCGAGGTGCACTCGACGCCCGTCCCGGTGATGATCCCGTCGCTGATCGCGGCGTGCGGGTCGGCGAAGAACACCATCGCGCCCGGCACCATGACCGGAAGGTGGATGCGGCTTCCGACGCCGGCGTCCTTCTGGTCGAAGTCGCCGCCGTACTCGCCCGCGTAGGACGGCTTGTAGCCTTCCGGCGGCATCGTCGAGACGGTGCCGAGGTTCGGGTTGAGGGGCAGCGGTACCCGGTCGGCGAACCATGCCTTTCCGTCGCGTACCGGGCACTGGAGGAGCTTCGGGTCCCCGAACTCGTGCCGCAGGACCCCGAAGTCGCGGAGGATCGCGGTCATCCCGTCCTCGTGGACATCCATCTTGAGGATGTCGATGAGGACCGCGTCCCCGGGCTCCGCCCCGTTGACCCGGATCGGCCCGGAGACGGGGGCGAGGGGATGTCCGTCGCACGCGGGGGTGAACGGGGTCGGGACAGTGCGGATGTCCTCGACGTCCGCGAATGCGCCGCGAACGACGAGCGATACCTCGTCGCCCGATTCGATGGTCTCGACGGGCGGCGTCTCCGGGGTGACCGAGAACAGGTAGACCGAGCTCATGGTGATCTCCTCGCTGGTGATGGGGCCGGGCCGAGCGGCGCGGGGGTGCGTGCCTTATGCACCGAACCGGAGGCGCTTGCAACACGGGGGCCGGGGTTTCCGTTCGTCCGCTGCCTCCTCCTCGTCGGAGGCGTGCCGGCCGGGGCGCTCGGACTGCGCGCTGCGGGGGCGGTGGTCGGCCGCGCGCCCGCATGCCCAGCCTCGTCAGTGGGCGATGGCGTGGGAGGCGTCGACGTAGATGGTCTCGCCGGTGAGGTACGGGATGTCCTCCGAGAGGAGGGCGGCGACGAGCCGCGCCACCTCCTCGGGTCGGCCGGCGCGCTTGAGGGGAACCCGCGACTCCATGTAGCGGCGCATGTCCTCGCGGGCGAGGAAGTCGCGGTTGAGGGCGGTCTCGACGTAGCCGGGGGCGACGTTGATGACCCGGATCCGGTCCGTCGCCCACTCCGCCGCGAGGCAGCGGGTCATCGCTCCGACCGCCGCCTTCGAGGCGCAGTAGGCGAGGTTGTAGGGGACCGCCATCCGGTCGAAGAACGAGCCCATGTTGACGATCGTTCCGCCCCCCGCGCGGACGAGGTGGGGGTGGACCTCGCGTGCTCCCGTCATCACCGCCGTCGCGTTGAGGGCCATGACCCGCTCGTACTCGGCGGTCGCGAGCTTCCGGCTGGGGGCGGACGCGTGGACCCCGGCGTTGCTGACGAGGGCCTCGATCGGCCCTTCGGAGGCGATGGCCGCGAACGCGTCGCGGAGCGCCTGCTCGTCGGTGACGTCGCAGCGAAGGGCGCGACCGGCCGGGGCTTCGCCGCTTCGCGAGAGCGACCACACGCCGAATCCGCGCGTTTCGAGCTCGACCGCGACCGCGGCCCCGATCCCGCGGCTCGCCCCGGTGACGATGACCGCGCCCCGTTTCGGCGGCCGGTCAGGCATCGCGGAACTCCGGCGCCCGCTTCTCGATGAACGCGCTCATGCCCTCGGCCGCGTCCTTCGTCTGATAGGAGAGGGCGCCGATGTCCGCCTCCACCTCGAGCCCCTCGCGGACGGGGAGGTCGAGGGCGCGCGTGACCGCGTCGCGTGCGAGCCTCAGCACGGGGAGCGAGTACGAGGTCATCTCCCCCGCGAACGCGAGGCCCGCCTCGATCGGGTCGCCCTCGACGATGCGGTTGACGAGCCCCATCGAGAGCCCTTCCTCCGCCCTCACCATGCGCCCGGTCATGACGATGTCGAGCGCGTTCGCCTCGCCGACGAGGCGCGGGAGGCGCTGCGTCCCGCCGTAGCCCGGCACGAGGCCGAGCTTGATCTCGGGGAGCCCCATCCGGGCCGCCCCGGTCGCGAGCCGGAACGTGCAGGCCATCGCGAGCTCGAGGCCGCCCCCGAGGGCGAACCCGTCGATGACTGCGATCGAAGGAACCGGCAGGTCCGAGATGCGCTCGAAGAGGGCCTGGCCGAACCGGAGCCCGCGACGGTGCTCGAGGGGGGTGCGGCCCATGAGCTCGTTTACGTCCGCCCCCGCGCAGAAGGCGCGGTCGCCCGCCCCCGCCACGAGGAGCGCCTGCACCTTGCCCTCGTCGATACCCCGCTCGACCTCCGCCACCCGCGCCTCGATCTCGCGGAGCACCGCGAAGCTCAAGGCGTTCAGGGCCTCCGGGCGGTTCAGGGTGAGGATGTCGACGTCGTCACGGCGCTCGAGCTCGACCGGCATCTGCGTGCCCTCGATGATGAATCGAGGCCAGATCATAGGTCAGGGCCGGCGCTCCCGGGGATGCCGGCGGTCCGGGGGCGAAGGCGCGCCGGCCCGACCCGCTCGAAGGCGGGCTAGAATTCGCGCCGCCATGCACAAGTTCCAAGATGTCGCGCTCCGGCGCGTGATCCGCACCCTGCTCGAACGGGCCGGCAGCGAGCCGGCCGAAGCCGCGCAGGTCTCCGACCATCTCGTCGATGCGAACCTCCGCGGCCACGACAGCCACGGCATCGGGCTCATCCCGCACTACGTCCACAACATCGAGAACCGGACGATGTGCCCCAACACCGGTCTCACCCTCGTTCGGGACGGTGGGGCGGTGATGCAGTTCGACGGCGGCTTCGGCTTCGGCCAGCGCGTCGGGGCGGAGATGATGGAGCGCCTCATCGAGCGGGCCCGCGAGCTCGGCACGGTGGTGGCGGCGCTCCGCAACGTCCACCACCTCGGCCGCATCGGCACCTACGCGGAGATGGCGGTGGCGGCGGGGCTCGTCTCGATCCACTTCGTCAACGTGACCGGCCACCCGCCCCTCGTCGCTCCCTACCGCGGGAGCCACGGGCGGTTCGCCACCAACCCCATCTGCATCGGAGTGCCGGGCACGGAGCGCCACGAGCCCTTCCTCCTCGACATGGCGACCGGGCTCGTAGCGGTCGGGAAGGCACGGGTCGCCCTCAACAAGGGCGAGGCGCTGCCGCCCGGGACCCTCGTCGACGCGAGGGGGCAGCCGACGACGGACCCGAAGGTGATGTTCCCGGATGACGAGGCCGAGCGGGGTGCGATCCTCCCCTTCGGCCTCCACAAGGGCTATTGCCTCCTGTTCGCGGCGGAGCTGCTCGCCGGGGTCCTCGGCGGCGGCGGGACCTCGAACCCCGAGACGCACGGCCTCGACACCATCTGCAACCACATGCTCACCGTCGTCATCGACCCGGCCTCGCTCGTCGATCCGGAATGGATGGAGCGCGAGATCGACACCCTCGTCGACTACGTGACCTCCTCGCCGCCCGCGAATCCCGACGAGCCGGTCCTCATCCCCGGCGACCCCGAGCGGATGGCCCTCGAGGCGCGGATGGCGGACGGGATCCCGGTGGATCCGGTCACTTGGGACGGCATCCTCGACGCGGGCGAGCAGGTCGGCCTTCCTCGAAGCGAGGCCGCCGCCCTCCTCGCCAACGCCTGATCGTCGCCTCAACGAACGGAGCGAAGCGGAACGGGCCGGTTGTCGGGAAGTGTCGGCTTCAGCGCCTTGGCGTTGAAGAGAAGGATCGAGTCTCGGCTCGGCGCGGACCGGAGTTGTCGCGTTCGAAGTCGGTGTCGTCGCCGACATCGGGAATCGAGAGCAGGTGCCCGACGAACCCCCCGGGTGATTTCTCCAGCAACCGCTCGTCCGCGCACCCGCCACCATGGCGATCGTGGCTGAAGGGGGAACTCTTCCCCGCCGACTCTTCTCCGGATCGTCCGGCGGCCCTTGGCATCTTCATCGGGTTCGGGGTGCGCCGTCCTGTACTGGGGTCAGGGGGGCGTGGAGCTTCGTGCCGGGGCAGACGATCCCGCCCCGATCGCCGATGGTGACGCTTCCCCAGCGGCCCGCGTAGCGCTCGGGGAGCGGGCGGCCGTTCGGGGGACACAGCCAGAGGCGGAGCAGGTGGCGCTTGCGCTCGGGCTCCGGCCAGTCCTCGAACGCGGTGCGGTCGTGGAAGATGGTGTGGTTGTGGAGGAGCTGGATGTCCCCGGGCCGGAACTCCATGTCGAGATGGAGATCGGGGTCCTCGGCGAGCTCGTCGAGGAGGTCCATGGCCTCGAAGTGGAGCGGGGCGAGGCGGGGCGCGCTCGGGTGGCGCTGCGAGGACTCGACGTAGCGCCGGGAGACGTAGCTCGAGACCATCCCCTCGTGGTGGTTGAAGACGGCGTTGAGGAAGAACGGCTCCTCGTTGTCGGGGACCTCGCCGCGGCGGTCGAAGGGCACCGGCTCGGAGAGGACGGCGGCGAGCTCCGGCCGCCGGCGCGCCATCTCGTTGTAGAGGGTCACCGAGCTCACGATGCTGCTCAAGCCGCCCCGCCTCGCCGGGCGGAGGCACATGAGCCCCACGATGTCGCACGAGTCCGAGTGGTAGTACTGGCGCTCGGTGGTCTGGTAGGTGCGCACGTTCGGGTCGCGGGTGTCGTAGTCGAGGTCGCGGACATGGCCGAGCACATGCCCCATCGCGTTCTGGGACACCGCCCGGCCGAACCACGAGCCGATCCCCCACCAGGTGCGGGCCGTACGCTCGATCGGCCAGCCCTCGATGTCGAGCCCCCGGAGGAGCACGAATCCGCGACCGTCGATGATCTCGTCGCGGAGCGCGTGGAGCTTCGGGCCGAGGGCGGGAAGCACGAAGTCGCGGGGTCCGATCGACTCGATCGGAAGCTGCGCGGTCGCGCGCCAGGCCGCGTCGAGCTCCGCCCGATCGGCTTCGGAGAGCCGAACGATCCAGTCGTCGCGCTCCCTCATCTCCGCCCCCGTCCACGCCGCGGCTCCGAGGTAGCGGCGCGGGATCTCTCCCGAGTCCATCGCGGCGAGGGCCACCGCGCCGGGCATGGGCCCGGGAGTGGGCACCGGAGTCGAGGCCGGGCTCGGGGGCGGGGTCTCCGGCTGGCGGGGTGCGCTCGCGGTCTCCATCGTGTCCGTCATCCTGATCGTGGTGGTCGCGACGGGCGCCCAGGGTCCATGCTATGGAGCGGAGCCAGGCACCGGCGGGACGAGTCTATGGAGGCTCGCGGCGCCTGTCCACGTGCGGCGCGGCTAAACTGCCGTAGTTCCGCGCGGCCGGGATCACGTCGGGCGGCTGAAGGGGCGAATCGACGGGAGGGGGCGAGTGGACCGGACCGAACGCTTCTACCGGATCGATGCCCTGCTGCGCGAGCGAGGGGTCGTCCCGATCGAGACTTTTCTCGAAGAGCTCGAGATCTCTCGCGCCACCTTCAAGCGCGACCTCGAGTACCTGCGCGACCGGCTGAACGCGCCGATCGAGTGGGACCGGGGAGAGCGCGGCTACCGGTTCGCCGACCACGCCCCGGCCGCGCCCCGCTACGCCCTCCCCGGCCTGTGGCTGAACGAGGCGGAGATCCGGGCCCTCCTCGCGCTCCGGGAGCTGCTCGAGAAGGTGCACCCCGGGCTGCTCGGGCCGCATGTCGAGCCGTTGATCGACCGCGCGCGCGACCTGCTCGGCGGCGACGGCGAGGCATCGTCGGAGGTGGCGCGGCGCGTTCGGATCCTGCACGCGCCGCGCCGCGAGGTCCGCTCTACCGAGTTCGGAACCATCTGCGAGGCGCTGCTCGCCCGCCGGCGGGTGCGCGTCGTCCACTACAGCCGGCCGCGCGACGAGACGCTGGAGCGCACCCTCTCGCCGCAGCGCCTCGTGCACTACCGCGAGAACTGGTACCTCGACGCCTGGTGCCACCTTCGCAACGGCCTTCGGAGCTTCGCCCTCGACTGCGTCCGCGATGCGGCGGTGGTGGACGAGCCGGCGCGCGAGATCGCGGACTTCACCCTCGACCGGGACCTCGGCGCGGGCTACGGGATCTTCGCCGGTGCGGGGCGTCCCCGGGTGGCGCACCTTCGCTTCTCCGAGGTGCAGGCGCGCTGGGTGGCGGACGAGGTCTGGCACTCGCGCCAGGAGGGTGCGTTCGACGCGAACGGTCGTTACGAGCTCAAGGTGCCGTACACCGACTCGCGCGAGCTCGTCATGAACATCCTCAAGTACGGGGCGGAGGTGGAGGTGCTCGGCCCCGAGGCCTTGCGCGCCGAGGTGGCGGACGCCCTCCGCGCCGCGTCCGCGATCTACGACCCCGTCCTTTCCGACGATGGCTCCTGACCCGCCCCCTCGTTTCTTGCGCCGCAGCGCTCCGTCGTTCCGGATTCGGGGCCGCGTACCTGCCGAACCCGCCCGCCGGCACTCGTCCCGAGAACGTGCGAACATTGGGACACGACCCGCCCTCTGCGACAGGTGAGGGAGCACCGGCGGAACGAAGGGCGGGCGATACCGGGAGTCCGCTCCGGCCTTCCGGGATTGATTGATGGAGCAGGGAGTAGAACGACGTGAAGACAGAAATCCGCCGAAGCATCGTGGCAATTGCGGCGACGGGAGCGCTCGCTCTCGGCGCAGCCGCCCACGCCGACATCGACTGCATGGCCCCGCCGCCCTCCGATCAGGACCACACCCTGATCGCCGCCTACGCGGCGAGCCCGCCCGCCGTGGACGAGATCGCGTTCACGATGGAAGTCGAGAACATCATGTACAACACCTACGCGGGGGACCTCGTCCAGTACGTCTCGGTGTGGTACCCGGAGCACGGCACGTGCGGCGCCGGGGTCAACCAGGAGGGCGAGAAGCAGGTCACCGGCCGCTGGGCGGAGAGCTGGGAGGAGTCCGAGGACGGAACCGTATGGACCTTCAAGCTCCGCAAGGGCATCGTCAGCTACGCCGGCAACGAGATGACCTGCGAGGACCACCGCTGGAGCTGGGAGCGCGGCTTCGAGATGAAGGCGGTCAAGTTCTTCTTCACCAAGGTGCTCCTCATCGACAAGCACGAGGATGTCTCCTGTCCCGACCCCTACACCGTGCGGTTCAAGATCAAGGCGAAGAACCCGCTCTTCCTCCAGCTTCTCGCCATGAACTACTACGGCGGCGTGTTCGACTCGACCGAGGCGTTGAAGCACGCGACGGCGGACGACCCGTGGGCGAAGGAGTGGCTCAAGAACAACACGGCGGGCTTCGGGCCCTACCACCTCGAGAGCCATACCCCGGGTCAGGAGCTCATCCTGGTGCGGAACCCCAATTTCGAACCTCGGCCCGCGGTCGGGAAGGTCATCGCCAAGATCGTGCCCGATTCGGCGACCCGTCTCGCCCTCCTCAAGCGTGGCCAGGTCGACTACGCGATGCGGCTTCGCCAGCGTGAGTACCGGGAGGTGGAGAACGACCCGAACCTACAGGTCGCGTATCACCCGGGGAACTTCATCCCCTACTTCGGGCCGGTGCAGACCAACGAGATCATGGCCAAGCCGGAAGTCCGCCGGGCGCTCGCCTACGCGGTCCCCTACGAGGACATCCACAAGAAGGTCTACTTCGGAGGCGGCCACCTCATCAAGACGATCACGCCGCAGATTTATCCGAACGCGACCGACAAGTTCTGGGTGTACAAGGAGGACCTGGAGACGGCGAAGAAGCTGCTCGCGGAGGCCGGCTACCCGGACGGGTTCGACATGACCATCTCGTACGACAAGGCGATCTCCGAGATGGAGGAGGCCTGCACCCTCATCAAGAGCAACTTCGAGAAGATCGGGATCCGGGTGCAGCTTCAGGGACTGCCTTCGGCGGTGTACTCGGACACCAAGTTCAGCCGCAAGCAGATGGCGCACTGCGACAACTTCCAGTGGCCCTGGATCGCGGACACCGGCTACACCGCGTGGGTCTACCTGACCCATCCGGAGGTGAACGTGATGGACGCGGTGCAGAACGACGACCCGGAGCTGAACGAGCTGACGGAGAAGATGTTCGTCACCGACTTCGGGCCGGAGCGCCTGGCGATGGACATGCGCATCCAGGAGCGGGTGGCGGAGACCGTGCCGTGGATCTTCCTCGTCAA
>JAJDXW010000343.1 GCA_022823045.1 Gammaproteobacteria bacterium | reverse complement strand
CGACTGAGGCCGCGGACGCCACTTCCCGCGCCGCGCTCGCTCTGCGCGGCGCGCAGCGTTCCGACATCCCTTGCGCGGCCGGGAGCGTCCGGCCGCGCGGCGCGATCCGGGCGGAGCGGAGGGCGGCGATTGGCTCGGCCCCGGACCGCGGCAGCGGCCCGGAGCCGCGATCAGATGTTGCTGTCGAGGAAAGCGGTGAGCTGCGACTTCGAGAGGGCACCGACCTTGGTGGCTTCCACCGTGCCGTTCTTGAACAGCATGAGGGTCGGGATGCCCCGGATGCCGTACTTGGGCGGGATGGATGGGTTCTCGTCGATATTCAACTTTGCAATCGTGACCCGTCCGTCGTATTCTTCCGCGATATCTTCGAGAATCGGCGCGATCATCTTGCAGGGTCCACACCATTCGGCCCAGTAATCCACCAGCACCGGCTTCGTCGACTCGAGCACGTCGCGCTCGAAGCCCGCGTCCGACAGGTGGACGATCTTGTCGCTCATTCCCGTTTTCTCCCGTTCACTGAGGGGGCGTGCGTCCCATTGGAAACAACTTGAACAGTGATTGCAAGCGGCCCGACGCGGCCGATTCGGCCGGCCCCGCCGGCATCTTTTCCGACGCTCGGTTCGAGGACATGGGACTCGTTCCGTCTCTTCTCAAGGGGGTGAAGGAAGCGGGATTCGAACGCTGCACCCCCATCCAGGCCCAGGCCCTTCCGCTCGCCCTCGCCGGCCGCGACGTCGCGGGCCAGGCACGGACCGGGACCGGCAAGACCGCGGCCTTTCTCATCGCGGCCATGGACCGGGTCCTGCGCGGCGCCGCTTCCGCGTCGGAGGCAGCGCCGGCAGGCGGAGGCGGACCGGCGCACGGGGAGGGAAGGGCGGCCGCCGCGGCATCCGCGCCTGCCGGCGGCCGGGGCGGACCCCCGTGCCGGCCCCGGATCTACATCGTAGCGCCCACCCGCGAGCTCGCCATCCAGATCCACAAGGACGCGGTGGCCATCGGCCGCCATACCGGCCTCGCCATGGGGGTCGTCTACGGGGGCACGGGCTACGACCGGCAGCGGCGCATGATCGAGGAGGGGCTCGACATCCTCATCGGGACCCCCGGGCGCCTCATCGACTACCACCGGCAGCGGCTCTACGACCTTCGCACCGTGGAAGTGTTCGTTCTCGACGAGGCGGACCGGATGTTCGACCTCGGCTTCATCCGCGACATCCGCTACCTCTTCCGGCGGCTGCGCCCCCCCGCCGAACGGCTGAGCTTCCTCTTCTCCGCGACCCTCTCGCAGAGGGTTCTCGAGCTCGCGTACGAGCACATGAACGAGGCGACCCTCATCGACACCCGCCCGCCGGACCGGGTGCTCGTCGACGAGGTGACGCAGCGGCTCTTCCACGTCGGGCAGGACGAGAAGATCCCGCTTCTTCTCGGGCTGCTCCACGAGCCCGGGGTGGAGCGCGCGATGGTGTTCGTCAACACCCGCCAGATGGCGGACCGCCTCGGCGCCGCGCTCGAGGGCAACGGATTCGCGGCCGCGGTGCTCTCCGGGGATGTCCCGCAGCGGCGGCGGCTTGCTCTCCTCGAACGGTTCCATGCGGGGGCGGTCGCGATCCTGGTCGCGACCGACGTGGCCGCCCGCGGCCTCCACATCCCCGGAGTGACCCACGTCTTCAACTACGACCTCCCCCAGGATCCCGAGGACTACGTGCACCGCATCGGGCGGACGGCGCGGGTGGGGGCGAAGGGGGAAGCGGTGAGCCTCGCCTGCGATCGCTTCGTCTATTCCCTTGAGGACATCGAGGAGCTCGTCGGGTCGCGGATCCCGACCGAGCGGGTGGAAGAGTCGATGCTGGTCGAGCCGCGGCCGTCGGCCCCGCTTCCGAAGAACCGCCGTCGGCCCGGGCATCGCGAGAAGCGGCCGCGCGGCGGGCACGGGCGGAGGAGATCGGCGGGGCGCGCGGCGCCGAGCCCCCGCGCCTGACCTGACCTTCGACCCTCGGCCCGCCCTCGGCTCTCGGCCGTCGGTCCTCGGCCGGCGGCCGTTCCGCTTCCGGCGGGACCGTCAGAGGGACGAGGAAAGGGATCGCTCCGGGGCGGCGTCCGGGACGACCCGGAGGAGCCAGTCCGCGATGTCCCGGATTTCCTCCGGACACACCGCGTGGGGCATCGGATAGGTGCGCCACTCGACCTCGTAGCCGAGACGCTGAAGGGTGTTGCGCGAGGCGATCGCCCGGTCCACGCCGACGAGCGGGTCCTGCTCTCCGTGGGCCATGAGCAGCGGGACTTCCGCATTGGCGGCGGAGCGCTCCGCAGCGAGGGTGTCGGCGAGAGGAAGGTAGGTGGAGAGGGCGAGCACGCCAGCGAGGCGGCGTGGATGGCGCAAGGCCGCCTGGAGCGCGACCGCCCCGCCCTGCGAGAACCCCGCGAGGACGATCCGGTCGGCGGGGATGCCGGCCCGGATCTCGTCTTCGACGAGCGCCTCGACGGTGCGTTGCGACGCGCGCAGGTCGTCCGGATCGGAGACGAAGTTGCCGCCCTCGTCGCGGATGTCGTACCAGGCCCGCATCGTCATGCCGAA
>JAJDXW010000101.1 GCA_022823045.1 Gammaproteobacteria bacterium | reverse complement strand
CTGCTCCGGCGCCGCCCCCGGAGCCGACGAAGGTGCTCGCGGCCGCCCGGGACCTTCCCATCGGCACCCTCGTTCGCGATGCCGACCTGACCGAGCTCGCGGTCGCCCCCCATTCGGTGCGCGCGGCGCACTTCGTCGTCGAAGAAGGTACGGTCGCCGCCGATCTGCGGGGCTACGCGGTCCGCAGACCGATCGCCTCCGGCGCACCGCTGCTCCGAGCGGCCTTCATCTCTCCGTGGGAGCAGGGCTTCCTCGCCGCCGTGCTGAACCCCGGGACGCGCGCGGTCACGATCCGGGTCGACCCCGCCACGAGCCACGCCGGGCTCATCGATCCGGGGGACCGCGTGGACGTCATCCTCACCGCGGAGGTCTCCGTCACGGAACGCGAACGAGCCGTGTTCACCCGCACCATCGTCGAGGATGTCCGCGTGGTCGCGGCCGATCGGCGGTTCCGGGGCGAGCCCGGAGCGGCGGCGGGCGGCGATGCAAACGCGGGAAACGCCGCTGCGCCCAGGGCTCGCACCGAAATGGTCACCGCGACCCTCGAAGTGTCGCCGCGGCAGGGCGACCGTCTCGTCATCGCCGAGCACGAAGGCCGGCTCTCGCTGGCACTCCGCTCGCTCGCCGCCACCGCCGAGCCGCGAACCTCGCATTCGGCGGTGCGACTCCAGGAAGTACTCCTGCCGCGGTCGCCGGAGCCGCCCGCCGCCATCCCCGCGACGGTGCGTATCTACCGTGGAAACCGTCCGGCGGAGGTCGTCGCGTTCGGGAGCGGGGCCGCCCCGGTCCCGGCCGGGACCGGCGCGCCGGGTCAGGGTGCGGGTACCTCCCCCGGTCTTGCCGGGTCGATCCCCTCCTTCGATTCCGTCGATGAATCGAGAACCGCCTCCGAGGGCAGGTAACGAACGAGGACAGGTAGCGAACCATGAAGATGGACGAAAGTTTCACGCGCGCGGTGGAGATGCTGCCGGATCCGGTTCGCGAGCGCCTGGATGGCGATACGCCGCTCGACTGGCCGGAGCTCGAAAGCCCCCGGTTCGGCGCGGAGCTCGGCGAGGCGGTCGCGGCGCACCGCCGGCTGCCGGGCGCGATGGAGGCGCTCGCCCACCGCCTCATCCGGGACGTCGGGATCGTCCCCGCCGACGTGGCGGCCGGAATCGAACGCCAGGGGGCGGCCAGTGCGTGGATCAACTGGGTCACCCTGGAAGCGGACGGGGACGGCTACCAGATCCGGAACGATCGCGACGGCGAGGTGCGCTCCGGGGTGCGCCCCGAGTCGCTCGCGGGATACACCACCCTCGCCCTCGAGCTGGCCGCGATCGTGCACGAGGCGGGTGGTCGGTGGGTGGAAGCCGGGGCGCGCCATCAGGCGACCCCCGATGAAGCGCGTTCCCCGCTCGCGCGGTGCGCGGTCCACATGGCGGACCTGCTCCAGTTGCAGCCCGAGGCGATTTCGAGGCATCCGACCGCGGCGGGTCTCGCGCGCACGCTGGAGTTCGCCTGGAACGACCTCGACCGGGAGACCCGCTCGAAGCTCGCGGGGGTGCGGCTGAGCACCGGGCGGGGCGCCCGGGCCCCGCGAAGGAGCTACCTGACGCCGGCCCGGAGCCATCTCCTGAACGCCTTCGACCCGGGCGAGATCCGATGGCTGCGGGCCCTGGCGGAGCGGGCCGTCGCGGTCGACGATCGCACGACGCGAGCCGCCCCTCGGGCTGTCGAGCGGAGTGGCGGCGAGCCGGCCGCGGTGGACGCGGACCGGATCCGGTTCGGCTCCCATCCGGCCGGACTGGACCCGGATCGAGAAGTGGACGAGCTCGCGCACGCCGCGGGTCACCTGCGGGGATCGACCCGCCGCTGGATCGAGGAGACGTACGGCGCGGCGGCCACCGAAGGGCTGGCGCGGCTTCAGAGCCGCGATGCGCTCGGCGCGCTGAGCGCGGCCCTCGGTCCGTCGAGCTCCCGCCAACCGGTGCCGAAGTGGATGCTGGATCTCGCCGAGCCGCTGTTTCGGGACTCCGGCGTGCAGACGCACGCGGGCCTTCGCACCGGGAGCGTGCGCCTCGATCCGCAGCGCAACGGGAGGGGCGAGCACCGCGTGGAGGAGGTGGGGACGACGCGGTACGGGCTCTTCGCCTCGGTCGTGCTGGCCGAGCAGGTCCGCCTGGGTCTCACCTTCGTCAACGCCGCCGGATCGGCCCTCGCCGACCTCGAGGGAGCGGGGAGAGAGGGAGAGTGGGCGCTCGGCGAAGCGGATACCGGGGAGCGCGCCCTCTCGGCGAACGAACGAGAGACCCTGGAGGCGGCCCGCGAGGTCGGACATGCGATTGTCGACGGGTACCGGCGCGGCTCGGGCTCGAGTCCGGGGGCAAGCCGGAGCATGCTCGAGCGGGTCGCGGTCGCGGCGAAGGCGCTCCGAGCGGTGGGACCGACGGTGCGCACCGCGGCCGGATGGCCGGGGGGAGCGGACCCCCCCGACCCTCGCGACCCCGAGGACGTGGCGCGGATGGCGGCGGTCGCCCGGGCCCTCCACGGGCAGGTGCGCGCGATCGCCAACCGGATCATCTCGCGCTGGATCTCCGGCGCGCCGGCGTCCGGCGGGGGAGCCGGGGCCGGGGCCGAATCGGGACTCCCGTCGCTCCGCGGGATAGCGGACGGATGAAGGTCGGCTCGGACTCGCGAGAGCGTGCTCCGCCGGGGTCGGGGCTCTCCCCGTGAGCCCGCCGGTCGGCGGCGCGGGCGGAAGGGAGGCGCGGCCGGGTTTCCGGACCCGCGCGCGACGGTGGAACCGCGCCCTGTGCGCGTCGGTGGCGGTGGTGGTGGCGGTGGTGGCGGCGGCGGCCATGGTCGCGTTGCCCGTACCCTCCGGCGCCTCCTCGGAGGAGGCGGTCGAGCGGGCGATCTCGCTCGTCGCCGAGGGGCGTCTCGGGGAAGCGCGCGAACTCCTCGACCCCGTGCTCGACCTCGGGTCCACCCCCCCGCGCGCGCGGCTCCTCGACGGGATCCTCCTCGCGCGGGACGGACACGTCGATCAGGCAATCGAGGTGTTCGAGCACCTCAGGCGCGACCACCCCGAGATGCCGGAACCATGGAACAACCTCGCGGTGCTCTTCGCGGTGAAGGGTCGGCTTCTCGACGCACGCAATGCCCTGGAGGAGGCGCTCGCTCGAAAGCCGGACCTCGCGGCCGCCCACGCGAACCTGGGCGACGTCTATGCCGCGCTCGCGCGCCATTCCCGCACGAACGCGCAGGCGCTGGGGCCGGCGGACGGCGGCACGAGCCCGGGAGAAGGCGCGGGGGATCTGCGGCTCCCGGACGTCGAGCAGCCGCCCGCACCGCCTTCGCCCGCGTCACCTTCGCGGCCGGGACCGGCGGCGGAAGGTGCTTCCTCCCCCGCCCCGGTCAGCTCTCTCGAGCTCGCCACCCCCGCCTCGGGCGGGGCCGCCGGCGCCGATGGTTCGCGGACCCTCGCGAAGCCGGAATCGGCCCGGCGGGATCAGTGGCAAAGCTTCCTTTCGCTCCCGGGGGCCTCGGCGCGCGCCCCGGCCGCTGCTGCCCCGGCCGCGGCTCGGACGGCCGCCCCGGCCGCTTCCGCCGCCCCGCCCGCGGAGCGCGATTCGTCCCGCGAAGCCGGGAGCGTGCCCTTCACCTGCTTCGTCGCGTCGGGATTCGGGTCTCCCCAAGCAGCGGCCGAGGCCGAGGCGTGGCTCCTCGCGCGAGGCGTGCAAGATATCGACGTCCGGCGCAAGGAGCCGACGGCGCCGAGGAATCACCGGGTCTACCTGCCGCCGCTGGAGAGCCGTGCGGCGGCCATCGAGGTGGTGTACGAGCTCCGCGACCGCGGCGTTCGCGATGTCTCTATCATCAGTGCGGGGCCGCTTCGAAACGGCGTGTCGCTCGGGGTGTACCGGAACGCGAAGAACGCGCTTCGCCGGGTCGCCCGGATCGAAGCCCTCGGCTATTCCGTCCGGCACGCCCCCGGCGAGACGGGGGAAGCCGGATACGCGCTCGCCGCACGTTCAGGCGCCGGCGCGTTCCCCCCGTTGCGCGCCGCGTGGAGGGAGCGCTTCCCCGATCGGCCGCTTGCGCTTGCGCCCGCCGACTGCGACTGAGTCCGCGGCGGCCGCGAATCGTCCCGCCGCCCGTGGTTCGCGCCAGGCCACCGGGACCTCCGTGCGCTCGCGGTTCAAATCCGATTGCGCCTCGCGCGAAGCCCGGCCCCGTGGCGGCCCGGGTAACGGGGAGCCTCGCGGCGCCAGGTACCGCGCTTGAGCCGGGAACGCTCTCGATCCGCGGCGCAAATGCGTATCCACCAACCGAGCGAGAGCAACGTTACGAGAGCCGCGCCCACGGCGACCTCGATCAGGGCAGTTTCAAACACGTGGGAGCCTTCGGGTACGGTTACGCGGTGCGGCCGAAGCGGTTGCCGTTTCTCGCTTGGGCTGCGCCTTTCAATTGTATCATCGGTGCCGCCACCCGGCGTGGCCTCGGAAAGGCCTCGGGAAAGCCTCCTGATCCCGCTCCGCCCGGGGCGATCAGCGCCGGCGACGAAGCGGGCAGACAGGCCTGCCGTCCGGGTGCCGTTTAGCCCTTCTCCGCGACCGACCCCTGCCTTGGGCGGGAGTTTCCAGGAGTTCTCGCAACGGAACCGCTGCGCTGACGTGCAGGGAACGTCGTGTCGCGGGTTGTACAAAGCCAGGGTTCTCGGTGGCGTAGCCGGCTCGGGGGCAGGTTCCTTCCGGAGCGGGTTGGATTGAGCCGCGGAGGAAGGGGCCTGCCCCCGAGCCGGCGGACCAGGATCGCGGACCAACGGGTTGTTGGATGTTCCATGCAAGTCTTGCGGCTCCTGCATCGCTGCGCGCGGAGCTCGTACGTGAACGCAGGACACCGGAACGGCAGTTCGTCACGGGCGGACACGCGCGGACGGGCGGACGGATCGCGGGAGGTGGCCCGGGAGCGAAGCCCCGGACGATATAATCGGTCGTTCTTCCCCGCCCCCGTCCCGTGCAGAAGGACGCCCGCGTGAAGCATTCGGCCGTATCCCTCGAAGACAAGTACACCCTCGACTCCGGGCGCGTCTACATCACCGGCATCCAGGCCCTCGTCCGGCTTCCGATGATGCAGCGCCGCCGCGACCTCGCGGCCGGACTCGACACTGCGGGCTACATCTCGGGGTACCGCGGCTCCCCCCTCGGGGGCTTCGACAACGCCCTCGTCCAGGCGCGTCCCCTCCTCGAGGAGCACCACGTCCGCTTCCACCCCGGCCTCAACGAGGACCTCGCGGCGACCGCGGTGTGGGGCTCGCAGCACACCGAGATCTTCCCCGGCGCGAAGTACGACGGGGTGTTCGCGATCTGGTACGGGAAGGGGCCGGGTGTGGACCGGAGCGGCGACGTGCTCAAGCACGGGAACTTCGCGGGGGCGGGACGAAAGGGCGGGGTACTTTGCATCGCAGGCGACGACCACGGCGCGAAGTCCTCGTCCATGCCCCACCAGTCGGAGCAGGCGTTCGTCGCCGCCCTCATGCCGGTCCTCAATCCCTCCTCGGTCCAGGAGTACCTCGACCTCGGCCTCTTCGGCTTCGCGGCGAGCCGCTGGTCCGGCTGCTGGATGGGGTTCAAGGCGGTCTCGGACACGGTGGAGAGCTCGGCCTCGGTGCTCGTCGACCCGCACCGCCTCCGCTTCGCCGAACCGGCCGACTTCGAGCTCCCCGAGGGTGGCCTCAATATCGACGTCGAGTACCAGCCGATCCCCTACGAGCAGCGCCTCCTCGAGCAGAAGCTCCCCGCCCTCCTCGCCTTCGCCCGCGCGAACCCGGTGGACCGGGTGGTCATCGCGGCCCCCCGCCCCCGCATCGGGATCGTCACCGCCGGCAAGGCGTACCTGGATCTCCGCCAGGCCCTCGACGACCTCGGAATCGACGAGGAGACGGCGGCGGAGATCGGGCTCTCGGTCTGCAAGCTCGCCCTCACCTGGCCGATCGAGCCGGAGGGGGTCATCCGCTTCGCGGCGGGGCTCGACGAGCTCATCGTGGTCGAGGAGAAGCGGGGGTTCATCGAGGACCAGTTGACGCGCCTGTTCTACAACCGCGAGGACGCGCCGGCGCGCATCGTCGGGAAGCGCGACGCGTCGGGAGGGCCCCTCATCCCGGAGCGGGGGGAGCTCTCCGCGGCCATCGTCGCCCGCGCCCTCGCGGCCCGGCTGCGGCGCCCCGGCGCGCCGGGGGCGGAGGACGAGGAGCTCGGCCGGCGCCTCGTCCAGCGCCTCGCCCGGGTCGACCAGATCGCGGAGCAGGCGGGGAAGGCGGCCTCGATCCTCTCGCGCTCGCCCTACTTCTGCTCCGGCTGCCCCCACAACACCTCGACCCGCGTCCCCGACGGCTCGCGGGCGATGGCCGGAATCGGCTGTCACGGGATGGCGATGTTCCACCCGGGGCGGCGCACGTACTACGCGACCCACATGGGCGGCGAAGGGGTGAACTGGATCGGGCACGCCCCGTTCACCACCGAGAACCACCTCTTCGCCAACCTCGGCGACGGGACCTACGACCACAGCGGGATCCTCGCGGTGCGGGCCGCGGTCGCGGCGGGGGTCAACATCACCTACAAGATCCTCTACAACGACGCGGTCGCGATGACCGGCGGACAGCCTCTCGGGGGCGAGGTCCGGGTGGACGCCATCGCCCACCAGATGGTCGCGGAGGGGGCGGAGAAGGTGGTGGTGGTGAGCGACGAGCCGGAGAAGTACCCCGCCGGGTACCTGCCGCGCGGGGTCCCGGCCCACCATCGCGACGACCTCGACCGGGTGCAGCGCGAGCTGCGGGACACCCCCGGGGTCACCGTGCTCGTCTACGACCAGACCTGCGCGGCGGAGAAGCGCCGGCGCCGCAAGCGCGGCCTCATGGCGGACCCGCCGAAGCGCGCGTTCATCAACCACCTCGTGTGCGAGGGGTGTGGGGACTGCTCGACGGCGTCGAACTGCGTGTCGGTGCAGCCGCTCGAAACCCGGCTCGGGCGCAAGCGCCGCATCGACCAGTCCAACTGCAACAAGGACTTCTCCTGCGTCAAGGGGTTCTGCCCGAGCTTCGTGACGGTGCACGGGGGCGAGGTGCGGAAGGCGGCCGGCCCGGGGGCCGGCGGTAGCCGCGGCGGCACGGGGGACGGCCCCGATCCGTTCGCGGACCTCCCGGAGCCGCGGGTCCCGGGGTGCGTCGAGCCCTACGGGATCCTCGTCACCGGCATCGGGGGCACCGGGGTCATCACCATCGGGGCGCTCCTCGGGATGGCCGCCCACGTCGAGGGCAAGGGGGTCACCGTGCTCGACTCGACCGGCCTCTCCCAGAAGAACGGCGCGGTGGCGAGCCACGTGCGCATCGCGGAGCGGGCCGAGGACCTGCACGCGACCCGCATCGGGGCGGGCGCGGTACGCCTCCTCCTCGGCTGCGACATGGTGACCGCGGCCGCGCCGGAGAGCCTCGCGACCATCGACCAGGGCTCCTCGCGGGCAGTCGTCAACGGGGACGTGACCCCGCCCGCCGCGTTCGTCATCGACAACACCATCGACCTCGGATCGCGGCTCATGGCGCGCCAGATCCAGGACATCGCGGGCCGCGAGATGGTGGACTTCGTGGAGGCGACCACCCTCGCGACCGCCCTCCTCGGGGACTCGATTGCCACCAACCTCTTCATGGTCGGGTTCGCGTACCAGAAGGGGCTGGTGCCGCTCGCGGCGGAGTCGATCGAGGCGGCCATCCGCCTGAACGCGGTGGCCGTCGAGGCGAACCGGCAGGCCTTCGGGTGGGGTCGGCTCGCGGCCCACGACCCGGCCCGGGTGTGGAAGACGGCGCGGCCCCTCATGGTCGCGAAGGCGGAAGGGGAAGGCGAGGACGGGGCGCCGGAGACCCTGGACGCGATCGTCGAGCACCGCGCCGCGTTCCTCGGCGAATACCAGGACGAAGCGTGGGCGGAGCGCTACCGCCGGGCCGTCGCGGGGGTACGGGCGGCGGAGGCCGAGCGCACGCCGGGGCGGAGCGGGCTCGCCGAGGCGGTGGCCGCGAACCTCTTCCGGCTCATGTCGTACAAGGACGAGTACGAGGTGGCGCGGCTCTACACGAGCGGCGGATTCGAGGCGGATCTGAAGCGCCAGTTCGAGGGCGATTTCCGGCTTCGCTTCCACCTTGCCCCGCCCCTCCTCGCGCGGCGCGACCCCGAGACCGGGGAGCTTCGAAAGCGCGAGTTCGGGCCCTGGATCTTCGGCGCGTTCCGCGTTCTCGCGCGGATGCGGCGCCTGCGGGGGACCCGCCTCGACCTCTTCGGTCGGACCGCGGAGCGGCGCATGGAGCGCCGGCTCATCGAGGAGTACCGGGAGACGGTGGGGGAGATCCTGGACCGGCTCGCCCCCGCGAACCACGAGGCGGCGGTCGCGCTCGCCTCGGTGCCGGAAGGGATCAAGGGCTTCGGGCACGTGAAGGAGCGAAGCGTGGAGGCCGCGAAGCGGCGGACGGCCCGGCTCGCGGAGGAGTTCCGGGCGGCCGCGGGCGGCCTGGCCCCCGAATCCGGCGCGGTGCACGCGGCGGCGGGCGGCGGCGACTGAGCGGCCGCTCATGAGGTGCGAATCCTCCGCCATTCGAGACTCGATTGATGCGGGCAACGGAAGCGGTGTTGCGATAGGATCGGGCTGCGACAGGGAGGAAATCCATGACACCGGAAGTGCTCAGCATCCTCGGCGTCGGCATTGTGCTCGCCGGGCTCATCCTCAACGGCCAACGCAACCTGCGCACCGACTATCTCGCCTTGCGCGCCGAAATGGAACGGCGTTTCGAGCGCATTGAGGAGCGCCTGTCCACCCTCGAGCGCGGACAGGCCAAGCTCGAAGGCCTGCTCGAAGGCCTGCGTGAGGCCATATCCGGGCGGCGGGCGGCGGCGGACGACTGAATCGCCCGGGAAACGGACCAATGGGACGGAAGATCGCGGTCGTCGGGACCGGGGCGGTCGGCGCCTATACCGGCGGGCACCTCGTGCGCACCGGGCAGGACGTGACCTTCCTCGATCCGTGGCCCGAGCACGTCGAGTACATGAAGGCGCGGGGCATCGAGCTCTTCGGGGTGACCGAGGCGGAGCGGTTCACGGTGCCGGTGCGGGCCCTGCACCTCTCCGAACTCGAGAGCCTCTCGCGCGAGGCGCCGTTCGACATCGTGTTCGTGTGCACCAAGTCCTACGACACCGCGTGGTCGACGACGATGATCGCGCCCTTCCTCGCGCCGGACGGCTTCGTGGTGTCGCTCCAGAACTGCATCAACGAGGAGACCATCGCGGGCGTCGTCGGCTGGGGGCGCACCGTGGGGTGCATCGCGAGCGTCATCTCGGTCGAGCTCTTCGAACCCGGCCACGTGCGGCGCGCGGTGCCCCTCGGGGGCGAGCGGCACACCGTGTTCCGGATCGGCGAGCCGCACGGGCGGGCGACCGCGCGGGTCGCCGAGGCGGCGGAGATGCTGCGGGCGGCGGACAGCGCCCGGGTCACCACCAACCTGTGGGGCGAGCGCTGGTCGAAGCTCACCGCGAACTGCATGCGCAACGCGGTCTCCGCCGCGACCGGGCTCACGAGCCGGGAGGGGGACCTCCGGGACGACAGCCGCCGCCTCGCGATCCGGCTTGCGGCGGAGTCGGCGGCGGTCGGGCGCGCCCTCGGCTACGACCTCGAGGTCATCTACGGATTCGAACCGGACCTGCTCGTCGCCGCCGCCGAAGGCAGCAACGAGGCACTCGACACCCTCGAGTCGGACCTCCTCGACCGCGCCCGCAACGCGACCGGCGGCGGCGCGGGGCACCGGCCCTCGATGGGGCAGGACGTGGTGAAAGGCCGGCGAACGGAGATCGACTGGCTGAACGGCTTCGTGGTGCGCCGGGGGGCCGAGATCGGGATGGACGCCCCCGCGAATGCCGCGATCACCGAGGTCGTGAAGCGGGTGGAGCGGCGCGAGGTCGAGCCCCACCCGGACCTCGTGAGCGGCATCTAACGCGACGAGAAGAGGACGAGAACGAGCATGGCGATCGAGGAAGGCAGGGCGGCTCCGGAGTTCACGCTGGAGGACACTGATGGGAAGGAGGTGTCGCTCGGCGACTTCCGGGGGCGGTACGTCGTCGTGTACTTCTACCCGCGCGACGACACGCCGGGCTGCACCAAGGAGGCGTGCGGCTTCCGGGACCTGCACGACGAGATCCGCGCCCGCGGCGCGGAGGTGCTCGGGATCTCGCCGGACGGCGGAGCGGCCCATCGCAAGTTTGCCGACAAGTACTCGCTGCCCTTCACGCTCCTCTGCGACCCCGGGAAGGAGGTCATGGAGCTCTATGGCGCGTGGGGCGAGAAGATGATGTACGGGAAGAAGACGGTGGGGGTGATCCGCTCGACGGTCATCGTCGGGACGGACGGGACGGTCGCGAAGCACTGGCGGCGGGTCGCGAAGGCCGCGGACCATCCCCGGAAGGTGCTCGAAGCGCTCGACGCCCTCGCCGCCGGTTGAGTCGGCGCGGCGATGACGCCTCCTGCCGTGGGAACCTGGGACCCCGGCCAGTACCACAAGTTCTCCGACCACCGGCGCCGTCCGGCCGTCGAGCTGCTCGCGCGGGTGCCTCCGGCCGAAGACCCCGGGCTCGTCGTCGATCTCGGGTGCGGATCGGGCGAGATCACCCGCCTCCTCGCGGCGCGCTGGCCGGGCGCGGCGGTGCAGGGCGTCGACAACTCTCCCGACATGCTCGAGCGCGCCCGCGCCGGCGCCGCGGCGGGCGGAGGCGGACCGGGGATCGAGTGGGTCGAGGACGACATCGCGACGTGGACCCCTTCCCGTCCCCCCGGGCTCGTCTACGCGAACGCGTCGCTCCAGTGGGTGGACGGCCACGAGGCGCTCTTTCCCCGCCTCTTCCGCGCCCTCGCCCCGGGGGGCGTGCTCGCGGTCCAGATGCCCCGGAGCCGCGAGGCGCGCTCGCACCTCCTCATGCACGAGGTCCTCGCCGCCGCCGGGCCGGGCGGCGCCCCCATCGGGCCGGCGTCCCTGCGCCGGGAGGTCTCCCGGCGGTGGGTGCTCGGCCCCGCGGAGTACTTCGATCTCCTTGGCTCCGAGGCGGCCCGGATCGACGTCTGGACCACCGAGTACCTCCAGGTGCTCGCGGGCGAGGACCCGGTGCTCGAGTGGGTGCGGGGGACGGGGCTGCGCCCGATCCTGAACGGGCTCGCGGAGCCGGACCTCGCCCGCTTCCTCGACGCCTATCGGCCGGCGCTGCGCGACGCCTACCCGCGGCGCGCGGACGGCACCACCCTCTACCCCTTCCCCCGCCTCTTCATCGTCGCGGTCCGCAGGACGTAGCCCATGCTGCTCGCGATTGACGCCGGCAACTCGAACATCGTGTTCGCGGTCCACGACGGCGAGCGCATCCGGGGGCAATGGCGGGCCTCGACGGACGACGCCCGGACGGCGGAAGAGCACCTCGTCTGGCTCTCGAACCTGATGTCCTTCGACGGGCTCGACCCCGCCGCCATCGACCGGGCGATCCTCTCGACGGTGGTGCCCCAGGCGCGCATGGGGCTCGAGACCCTCTGCCGGCGCTTCTTCGGCTGCGAGGCGATGGTGATCGGGGACGCCGGCGTCCGGCTCCCCCTCGAGGTGCTCCTCGAGCGGCCGTCGGAGGTCGGGTCGGACCGGCTCGTCAACGCGGTGGCCGCCCACACGACCTACGGGGGGCCGCTCGTCGTGGTCGACTTCGGCACCGCCACCACCCTCGACATCGTGGACGGCGATGGAAACTACGCGGGCGGGATCATCGCTCCCGGCATCAACCTCTCGATGCGCGCCCTGCACATGGCGGCCGCCCAGCTCCCGAACGTCGCGGTCGAGCGCCCGGCGCGGGTCATCGGCAAGAGCACCGTCGGCGCGATGCAGTCGGGGGTGTTCTGGGGCTACGTTGCCCTCGTCGAGGGACTCGTGGCGCGGGTGCGCGAGGAGTTCGGGGCGCCGATGAAGGCGATCGCGACGGGCGGGCTCGCCCCGGTGTTCCAGGCCGGCACCGACCTCATCGAGCACGAGGACCCGGACCTCACGATCCGGGGGCTCGTGGAGATCTACCGGTACAATCGCCGGTAGCCGCGGACCGCGGGTCCGCCGACGGGGACTCCCGGCATGGGCTCGAGATCGATTCGACGCGCCGGCGCCGGCAGCGACACCACCCTCCTCGGGGTGCTGGCCGCGCTCCCGGGAGCGGCGCTCCGCGCGCTCGTGGCCCGCATGCCCGTCGGGTTGTGGCGATTCCTGATCGGGTTCTGCGCCGTCGTCCTCCTCCTCGCCCCGCTGCTCCTGTGGGTGTCGTGGACGCGGTCGGGCTTCATCGCGGTCTTCGTGAGCGCCGCGGTGGCGCTCGTCATCGCGTACCTCCTCGTGCGCCACGCCCCCGAGCACCGCAAGCTCTGAGCCCGCCCGGCGGCGGCCGACCCGTGCGTATCCGGGCCCGCCTGGCCGTCCTCCCCTCCGCCGGCGCGCGCGAGGCAGCCGCCCCCGCCGTTGAACCCGGCCGCCCGGTACGAATACCCTTCCGACATCGGTCCGGCGCACGGGTCGCGCCGGGCAATGAGAGCCATCCGTGCCGGATCGTCCCGCGTCGCCCGAACCGTCCGAACCGCCCGTCCCGCCGGTGATCGAGGGGGCGACGATCGCGGACGACCCGCGTGACCCGGCCACCGTGTCGCCCGAGGTCGCCTTCGACGGCCCGCGCGGGCGCCTTTCCTGGCTTCTGATCCGGAACCTCCTGCTGAACTTCGCGACGCTCGGGATCTACCGCTTCTGGGCCAAGACCCACGTGCGACGGTTCTTCTGGCGCCATACGAACCTCCTCGGAGAGCGGCTCGAGTACACCGGCACGGGCGGGGAGCTGTTCATCGGGTTCCTGATCGTGATGGCGGTGCTCGTGCCGCTGATTGGGGCCGCGACCCTTGCCCAGCTCTTCGTCGCGCACTTCGCGGTCCAGTTCCTCGTTCCCGCGGTGCTCTTCCTCCTGACCCCGGTCGCCATCTACCGCATGTGGCGGTATCGGTTCTCCCGCACCCTCTGGCGCGGCGTGCGCTTCGGGCTCGACGGCTCGTCCCTTCGCTACGCCGCCCTGTGGCTCGGCCTGGGCGCCCTCACGATCGTCACCCTGGGGCTCGCCACCCCCTGGCGGCGGGTGGTGACGACGCGGTATCTCCTCGGCAACGCCCGCTTCGGGCGCACGGAGCTGTCGCTCGATGTCCGGGGAGGAAGGCTCTTTCTGTCGTGGCTCGCGGTGCCCGCGGTGCTCGCGGCGGTCCTCGCCGCGTTGGCGGCGGCCAACGCCTCGGCTTTCGGCTCGCTGATGGAGGTGCTCCGCGATGCTCCCAACGTGGAGGATGCGTTGACCCGCCGGAGGCTCCGGGCGGCCGCCGGCGAGTTCCGCTGGTCGCTGCTCCTCCTCCTCGTCCTGCCTCTCGCCGCGTTCGTCCGGTACCGCGCGGTCGAGCTCCGCTACCTCCTCGACAACCTCCGGGCGGGCAAGGCGAGGCTGCGCTCGGAGCTCCGCACGGGGTTCTTCGTCGCCGTCCACCTGGCGGGGTGGACGGCGACCTCGCTGATCGTGATCGGCCTGCCGATACTGCTCGTGATCATCGCCGTCATCGCCGGCACGGAGGGGAACGCGGGGGCATGGTTGATCGGGTTGGGGATCTTCGGGGCGATCCTGATCATTCTTCTCGAGCCGGCCTACACCCTCTTCGTGGAGGTCACCGTGCTCGCCCACGTCTGCCGGACGCTCGCGATCGAGAATCCCGCCGCGCTCGACGACACCGTGCAGTCCTCCGCCGCGCCGCTCCGCCGGGGAGAAGGGCTCGCCGACGCGCTCGACATCGGAGGGTTCTGAGCATGACGGGCGAGCCGTCCCCCCATGCCGCCCTCTACTACGACGGCCGCACCGCGCGGGCGCACCAGGTCGCGGTGGAGATCGATCCGGACGGGCTCGCGATACTCGACGGCGAAGGAAACCTCGTGGCGCGGTGGCCAAGGGACGACATCCTGCGGGTCGAGAAGCCCCGGCGGGGCGAGCCCGTGCGGCTCGGCCTCGAGGGCACGACGGCCCGCCTCGTGGTGGAGCACGGATGGGTCGTCGCGGCCCACGCCGCCGCCGCCCCGCCCGCCGCCGGCGGGGGACGGCGCATGCGCCGGATGGTGCTCCGCACCTCCGCCTGGACGGCGGCCGCGGCGGGGAGCGTCGCGGTGGCCCTCTTCGTGCTGATCCCGCTCCTTGCCGCCCAGCTCGCCGCGATCACCCCGGAGCCGATCAAGCAGCGGGTCGGCGAGGTCGCGCTGCCGCGTATCGCGGCTGCCGTCGCCTTCCCGGACGGCGGCCGCGGACAAGCCGAGTTCTGCGACTTCCGGGGCGGCGTCTCCGCCCTGGAGACGCTCGCGCGCCGGATCACCGCGGGTCTGGAGTCGCCTCCCGCGCTGCGCCTCGTCGTGATCCGCGCGGACCTCGTCAACGCCTTCGCCCTCCCGGGGGGATACGTGGTGCTCACCCACGGGCTCATCCGGGCCGCCGAGTCGCCGGAGGAGGTCGCCGGGGTGCTCGCCCACGAGGTGGGCCACGTCGCCCACGATCACGTTACCGAGGCGATCTACCGCACCACCGCCATCTCGATGCTCGTCAGCCTCCTCGTCGGCGACGTGACGTTCGGGGTGGCGGGGGCGGTCACCGAGCTCGTGATCAACGGCCGCCATTCGCGGGAAGCGGAGCGGGCGGCGGACCGCTACGCGGTCGAGCTGCTCAATGCCTCGGGCATCGACGGCGGGGGCCTCGCGCGGTTCTTCGAACGCATCGCGGGGCGGGCCGGGGGCGAGGACCATCCCGTGTTCCGGATCCTCTCCACCCACCCTCCGACCGGCGAGCGGGCGGAAGCGGTGCGCGCGAGCGCCCGCGCCGACGGCCCCGCCCTCCCCTCGCACGAGTGGCAGAGGCTGCGCCGCATCTGCGACCTCGTCGCCTCCACGCCCCGCCTCGTCACCCTGCCCTGAGCATCTCCCGCTGGGCGAAGGCGAGCGCGGCCAGGATATCTTCACGCTCCAAATCGGAATAGTCAGCGAGGATCTCCTCGTTGCTCATGCCGGCGCTCAGCAGTTCGAGGATCATGTCGACGGGATATCGCAGCCCGCGGATGCAGGGCTTCCCATGACAGATGTACGGATCGGTGGTGATTCGTTCAAGGAGCCCCGAAGTTCCCTTCGATGATTGGTCCATGACTGCTCGCCTCCCGACCGGCATGGGCGACCGAACGACCGCTCACCCTCCCCGTTCCGTCGAGTCAGGAACAGGGAGCGGGTCAAGCCTGGCAGCTTCCCGTGCGGAAGGGGCCGAAGCGGGCGGTGCGGTCGCGCGCGAGCTGGGCCACGAGGTCGATCTCCCAGTCAAGGTACGCCTGCATCGCGTCCTCGACACGGGTGCCGCGGTCGTAGGGCCGGAGCCAGACGTCGTTGACGTTGGCCGCGATCCGCTCCTCCTCCCCGGGCACGAGATCGCGCCCGTCCGCCGTCCAGGCGGCGGAGCCGCCGTCGAGAATCCGCACGTCGCCCTCCACGTCCTCGGCCGCGAGGGCGGCGAGCATCCCGTCCGGGGAGGTGAGCACGGTGACCGGGCGGGACGGCAGGTCGGCGAGCCGCCCGGGGAGGTCCGCCCGCACCGCGTGCCAGGCTCCGGGCACGTGCCCGCGCCGGAAGGTGCGGCTGTCCGCGAGGTCGAGGACGAGGGCGCGGCCGGCCGCGACGAGGTCCTCGAGCTCGCGCGGCGTCACGAGCGCGGGAGCGGCGCCCCCGGCCGGAACCGCGGGGCCCGGCCCGGAGACGAGCTCTTCCGCCTCGAGGGCGCCCCGCACCACGTGCGCCTCCCACCCCATCTGGCGGAGCCACGATGCGGTGAGGGTCGCCCGCACCCCGTCGTCGTCGACGAGGGCGATGCGCGCCCCGAGGGTGCCGACGTACTCGTCCGTCGCCTGCACGAGCTGCCCGCCCGCGGCGTGGACCGCGTCCGCGAGGTGTCCCTCGCGGTACTCCTCCGGGCTTCGCACGTCGAAGACGAAGAGCGAGCGCGCGTCCGCCTCGCGCCGCCAGGCGGCAAGGGTTGCGGCATCCACGTACTCGACCCCGAAGCGGGCGGCGAGCCGCTCCGCCGCCCGCGCCGAGCCCTCGCGCCAGGCCGCCCCGCGCGGGGGCGGGCGGTCGGCACGGCCGCGCGCAAGCTCGTAGCCCGCGAGATGCCACCCCATGGTGCCGTTGCGAAGGGCGGTCACCCGGTTCGGGACGCCCGCGTTGATGAGGGACTGGGCGCCGATGATGCTCCGGGTGCGGCCCGCGCAGTTGACGACCACCAGGGTGTCGGGGTCCGGCGCGGCGTCTCCCACCCGGTGGACGAGCTCCGCCCCGGGGCAGCACACCCCGCCCGGGATGCTCATCACCCGGAACTCGTCCATCGGCCGGCTGTCGAGCACCACGAGGCGCTCCCCCCGGTCCATCATCTCCTTGAGCTCCTCGGCCGAGACCGAGGGGGTGTCGAACTCGTGCTCGATGTACTCGCCGAACGCCTTGCTCGGCACGTTGATGCCGGAGAAGGCGGTGGAGCCGGCCGCCTCCCAGGCCGGCATCCCGCCCGCGAGCACCCGCACGTCCGTGTAGCCGAGGGCCGCGAGCCTGGCCGCGCCCCGCCCGGCGAGCCCCTCGCCCCCGTCGCAGAGGACCACGGGCGCGCTCCGCCGCGGCACGAGACGCCCCACGCGGAGCTCAAGAAGGCTCAAGGGCAGGCAGGCGGCATAGAGGATGTGGCTCTCGCCGAACGCTCCCTGCTCCCGGAGGTCGAGGAGGGCGAGCTCGCCCCCGCCGAGTAAGAGCGCGTGCAGCTCTTGCGCTGAGATCGTCGGGGTACTGCTCATCGGGGCACCTCTCTTCGCGGCAGCCGAGCATCGGATTGGTGAAGCCGAGCGTCGGATTGGCAATGCGAAATCCGACAACGACGGACCGCCGGCCTGGTGGTAGGTCGGATTAGCCGAAGGCGTAATCCGACAACAAGCGATTCGTGCACTTCTGTCAAGTGTGGCGCGCGCCTGATGGGGTGGAAATGTCGGATTACGCCTCGCTAGTCCGACCTACGGCGCACTGCCAGAGCCGGGTTCGCGCTCACTGGAGCGCCTCCTCCATTCGTTCGAGCACCTGGGTGAGGATGGCCCGCGAGGTGGCGAAGTTGATGCGCACGTGCCCTTCCCCGCCGTCGCCGAAGTCCCGGCCGTCGTTGAAGCCGACCCGCGCCCGGTCGAGGAACCACCGGTAGGGGTCCGGCTCGAGCCCGTACTCCCGGCAGTCGAGCCAGCCGAGATAGGTCGCGGCCGGGAGGACCATCCGCATCCCGGGGAGGCGCTCCGCGACGAAGGCGTGGAGGAAGTCGCGGTTGCCCTCGAGGTGGGCGAGGAGCGCGTCGAGCCACTCGTCGCACTCGGTCCACGCGATGCGGGTCGCCTCCATGCCGAAGCTGCTCACCGCGCCCCGGATCCGCTCCGGCCAGGCGTTGAACCGTTCCGCGAGCCGGTCCGAGCCGAAGATCACCACCGCGCAGCGAAGACCCGCGATGTTGAACGACTTGGTCGCGCTCGTCATGGTGACGGTGCGCGCCTCGACCTCGGGGCCAAGGGACGCGAAGGGGATGTGCCGGAAGCCGGGATAGACGATGTCCGCGTGGATCTCGTCCGCGACCACCACGAGATCGCGCTCGATCGCGAGCTCGGCCAGCGCCTCGAGCTCGTCGCGCTCGAAGACCCGACCGAGGGGGTTGTGGGGGGTGCAGAGGAGGAGGAGGCGGGTGCGATCGTCGATGGCGGCGCGGAGGGCATCGAAGTCGATCTCGTAGCGGCCCTCGCCGCGCACCATCGTGCAGAAATCGAGTCGACGCCCGGTCTCCGCCACCGTCTGCAGAAATGGGGGATAGACCGGGGTGAGCGTGCAGACCCCGTCGCCCGGCCGGGTGTACGCCTCGATCGCGATGTGGATGCCCTGCACGATGTCGGCGATCGCGATCATCCGTTCCGGCGCCACCTCCCAGCCCGGGAAGCGGCGGGCCGCGAAGGCCGCGAACGCCTCCGGCAGCCCGCTCGCCGGCAGCTTCGGCGCGTAGCCGAGGTCGTTCGCCTCCATCATCCCCGCGAGTCCGGCGCGAATGGGCTCGGCCATGTCGAAGTCCATGTCCGCCACCCACGCGGGGAGCACGTCGGGGGGGTACCGGGTCCACTTGGTGCCGCGGCGCCGGCGCAGCGCCTCCAGGGATATCGCGTTGAAGTCGGGCGTCTCGCGCAATCTCGTGCTCCTCGTGCTCTTCGTGCCCCGGAACCGGGGCCGGCCACCGCGCCGGACGGGGGACGGCGGCGGATGCCGGCGGGGGTTCCGGGGTTCCGATACGATCGCGCCTTCGCCGGCCGGACTCGGGAGAACGACCCCCCATGGGACAGCGCGATGCGGACGTCATTGTAGTGGGCGCGGGCAACGCGGCGCTCTGCGCCGCCCTCGCGGCGCGCGAGCAGGGGGCGCGGGTGACCGTGCTCGAGCGGGCCCCGGAGGAGGAATCGGGCGGCAACAGCCGCTACACCGCAGGGGCGGTGCGGCTCGTCTTCGGCGGGGTGGACGACCTCGTGGAGCTCATGCCGGACCTCACCGAGGACGAGCGGCGAAACGTCGAATTCGGCACCTACACCCGCGAGCAGTACTTCGACGACCTCGGCCGCCTCACCCAGTGGCGCTCGGACCCGGACCTCGCGGAGACCCTCATCGACGGCAGCTTCGAGACCCTTCGCTGGATGCGGGACTACCGGGTGCGCTTCAGCCCCTCCTACGGGCGCCAGGCGTTCAAGGTGGACGGGCGCTACCGGTTCTGGGGGGGCCTCGCGGTCGAGGTGTGGGGCGGCGGGCCGGGGCTCGTCCAGGCCCTGACCGAGGCGGCTCGCGATCACGACATCCCCATCCACTACGGCACCCGGGCGACGGACCTCGTCGAGGACGCCGAGGCGGTGCGCGGGGTGGTCGCGCGCCGGGGCCGGGAGCGGCTCCGGCTCGACGGGGGCGCGGTGGTCCTCGCCTGCGGGGGGTTCGAGTCGAACGCGGAGTGGCGCACCCGCTACCTCGGCCCGGGTTGGGACCTCGCCAAGGTGCGGGGGACCCGCTACAACACCGGCGACGGGATCCGCATGGCCCTCGACGCGGGGGCGATGCCCTACGGCAACTGGTCGGGCTGCCACGCCGTTGGGTGGGACCGGAACGCGCCGCCCTTCGGCGACCTCGCGGTCGGGGACAACTTCCAGAAGCACAGCTACCCGCTCGGCATCATGGTGAACGCGGACGGGCGCCGCTTCGTCGACGAGGGGGCGGACTTCCGCAACTACACCTACGCCCGCTACGGCAAGGTCATCCTCGATCAGCCGGACCAGTTCGCGTGGCAGGTCTTCGACGCGAAGGTGCTCCCCCTGCTCCGCGACGAGTACCGGATCCGGGAGGTCACCAAGGTCGCGGCCGGCACCCTGGACGAGCTCGCGGGGAAGCTCGAGGGGGTGGACGGCACGACCTTTCTCGAGACGGTGCGCGAGTACAACGAGGCGGTGCAGACCGACGCGCCGTTCAACCCGGCCGTCAAGGACGGTCGCGGCACGCAGGGGCTCGCGATCCCGAAGTCGAACTGGGCGAACCGCCTCGACGAGCCGCCCTTCGAGGCCTACCAGATCACGTGCGGGATCACGTTCACCTTCGGGGGCCTCCGGATCGACGAAGAGTGCCGGGTGCTCGACACCGACGACGCGCCGATCCCGGGGCTCTACGCGGCGGGGGAGCTCGTCGGCGGCCTCTTCTACTTCAACTACCCGGGCGGCACCGGGCTCGTCTCCGGGGCCGTCTTCGGCCGGCGTGCCGGCGCCGCGGCCGGCGCCTACGCGACCAGTTGAACCACCGCCTCCGGTTGCCTATCCTTCGACCGGAGGATGGCGAGAAGGACTTCACCGGTGGCACGTATCGACCAGGTCAAGGAAGAGATCGCACAGCTCCGATTCGGTCTGGACCTTTCGGCCGTGGCCTATTTCGGGATAATGGGCTGGCTGGTCGAGAAAATCGTGGCACGGAAGATTCCGTTTGTTCCCGGATACATCTTCTGGGGGGCGATCGTGCTGTTGCCCCTGCTTGCGTTTCATTTTTTCCTCATGGGCCAAATTATGCGGAACAAAATCAAGGAAATAGGAAGCCTGCCATGAGCTGGAAGAACTTTGCGGAATATTCTGTCGTCGACTTTGCCGTCATGGCTTCGCTGCTGATCGTTTCAATTGGCCTGGTGGTAGCAATCGTCAATGGTCTTCGACAATTGAAGGCGAGTTCCGACAAGAGCTCCGGGGCGGCCTGAACTCCCCCGGAAGGGGATCCAGGGGAGGGAGGAATGAGCCTGGAACCGATGACTGGACCGTGCTGACGGCGGTGCCTGTCTTCGCGGCTACCCCAGGTTGGGAGAGCTCGAGTGAGCTGGATAACCAACGAGATGATCGTGGCGTCCGCCGCGCTGCTGTTTGCGCTCGTTCTGGGGGCAAGCGTCGTGAACGGACTCTGGCAGTTGCGAGATCGCTCCGGGAAAGGTCCCGACTCCACCTGAAGTCTCCCTCCGTCGGGCTGCGTCCCGCCGCGGCAGGTTCCGCCTCCGCCGCCACGCGACACGCTATGGCGACGGCGGAAGACCTCTCCCGGTCGGCGGCTCAGGGGCGGTCGCGGAGGCTCGCGACGCGGGCCTCGATGCGCTCCAGGGCGTCGCGCGCCCCCGCCGCCTCCTCCCGGATTGCCCGCAGGGTCTCCTCCCCCTCGGTGTACGCCACCTCGAGCCGCGCTTCGTGCAGGTTGTTGATGACGACCGCGATCACCATGTTGATCATGACGACGGCGGCGACGAGCACGAAGCTCACGAAGAAGAGCCAGCTCATCGGGTGGAGCTCCATCGCGGTGTACATCACGTCCGTCCAGTCCTCGAGGGTCATGACCCGGAACAGGGTGAGGAGGGCGATGCCGAGCGAGTCCCAGTGCACCGGGTCGTGGTCGCGAAAGAGGTGCACGCCGGCGACCGCGTACACGTAGAAGATGACGAAGAGGAGCAGCATCACGTGCCCGAGCCCGGGCAGCGACCGCACCAGGGTCGCGACGATGATCCGGAGCTGGGGCACCACGGTGATGAGGCGGAGCACCCGGAGGAGGCGCGCGAGGCGCGCGATGAGCGCGAACTCCCCGGTGTCGGGAATGAGGGCGAGGACGAGGACGGTGAAGTCGAAGAGGTTCCACCCGTCCCGGAAGTAGCGCTCGAAGCGGGGCGCGACGGCGGTGAGCTTGATGGCCGCCTCGACGATGAAGACCGCGAGGGCCACCTCGTACACCCACTCGATGAAGGGGCCGTAGCGGGCGTGCAGGGCGTGGCTCGTGTCGGCGCCGAGCCCGATCGCGGTCGCGAGGATCATCGCGATGACGACGCCGTCGAACGCCCGCATCCCCACGATGCGCTCGCACCCCCGCTGCACTCGCTTCATCCGGGAACCCCCTTCTCGTCGAGACCGCTCGGCCACCGGAGAACGACGATTCGCCGGCGCCCCGGTGCGGGCCAGATTCTAGCGAGGCTGCGCCTTGGACCAACGGGACATGTTCGAAGCCACCCGACTTCTCGCACACCCGTGGAGCGTCCGACCGGAAGCAGCCTCGTACGTCTCGTTCAGAAAACCGCTTTGCAAGGTTGACCCATCCGCAAGGCTCGGGCCCCCGGCGAGGCTGCATCCCGCGCCGGCGGGGCGGGTGATGCCCCGCGCGGGCGTTCCGGGTCCGGCGGGAAACGGGGTCGGGGCGAGGTTGGTTGCGGGCCGGACCGACGCGGGCGCGCCGGCCGCGCTCAGGTGAACGCCTGGATGCCGGTCTGGGCGCGGCCGAGGATGAGGGCATGGATGTCGTGGGTGCCCTCGTAGGTGTTGACCGTCTCGAGGTTGATTGCGTGGCGCATCACGTGGAACTCCTCGTGGATGCCGTTCCCCCCGTGCAGGTCGCGCGCGACCCGGGCGATGTCGAGGGCCTTGCCGCAGTTGTTGCGCTTGACGAGGCTGATCGTCTCGGACGGGCAGTCCCCCGCGTCCATCCTCCGCCCGGCCGCGAGCGCGCCCTGAAGCCCGAGGGCGATCTCGGTCTGCATGTCCGCGAGCTTGCGCTGCACGAGCTGGTTGGCGGCGAGCGGGCGCCCGAACTGCCGGCGCTCGAGGGTGTACTCGCGGGCCGCGTGCCAGCAGGCTTCGGCCGCCCCCATCGCTCCCCACGCGATCCCGTAGCGCGCCCGGTCGAGGCATCCGAAGGGCCCGCCGAGACCGCGCGCCCCCGGGAGGCGGTTCTCCTCCGGCACGAGCACCCCGTCCATCACGATCTCGCCCGTGATCGAGCACCGCATCGAGAGCTTGCCGGAGATCTTCGGCGCGTCGAGCCCGGCCATCCCCTTCTCGAGGACGAAGCCGCGGATGACGTCGCGCTCCCCCTCGCCGGACTCGTCGGGTTCGCTCACCTTGGCCCACACCACGAACACGTCGGCGATGGGGGAGTTCGTGATCCAGGACTTGGACCCGGTGAGCCGCCAGCCCCCGTCGGCCGGCACCGCGCGGGTCTTCATTCCGCCCGGGTCCGAGCCGTGATCGGGCTCGGTGAGCCCGAAGCAGCCCACCCACTCGCCGGTCGCGAGCCGCGGGAGGAACTTCTCGCGCTGCGCCTCGGTGCCGTAGGCGTGGATCGGGTGCATGACGAGGCTCGACTGGACGCTCATCATGGAGCGGTAGCCCGAATCGACGGCCTCGATCTCGCGCGCGACGAGCCCGTAGGTCGTGTAGTTGGCCCCCGCGCATCCGTAGCCGTCGATGGTGCTCCCGAGGAAGCCGAGCGCGCCGAGCTCCCGAAAGAGGCCGCGGTCCACCCGCTCCTCCCGGAACGCCTCGACCACCCGGGGCAGGAGCTCCTCGCGGGAGAACGCCCGGGCCGTGTCGCGCACCATCCGCTCTTCCTCGGAGAGGGCCGATTCGAGCGCGAACGGGTCGGACCAGTCGAAGACCGCGCGCCGTGCCGGCGCCTGCGCGGCGGCGGTCGCCGCCGCCGCCGGTGAAGATTCACTGCCTCGTGCCGCCACCGGCTTCTCCTCTCGATTCCTGCCCGAACCCCGCCCGCGACCGCGGGCGGGGCGCCCCGCTCCAGCGCGCCCGCCGGCCTAGCCGAGGCCGACCGCGAAGAGCGATTCGAGGTCGTGGCGCGAATGGGTCCGGAAGGCCATCAGGGTCTCGGTGGCGCGGATCCCGTCGAGCTCCGCCACCCGGCCGGTCACGAGGTCGGCGAGGTCCTCGTTCCGCGGCACCCGGACCATGGCCACGAGGTCGTAGCGCCCGGCCACCGTGTAGACCTCCGAGATTCCCTCCATTTCCGCGAGCGCCTCGCCCACCGCGATCGTCCGCGCGCGCTCGGTCTTGATGAGCATGACGGCTGTCAGCATCGCCTTCGTCCTCCCCGCGCCCCCGGCCCCGGCACCTCAGCTCTCCAGGAGCGCGACGACGTCCCCTTCCCCGACGACGTCCTCTTCCGCCACCTGGATCTCCACCAGCCGCCCGCCGACCGGCGCGGCCACCGGGATCTCCATCTTCATCGACTCGAGGATGAGGATCGTGTCGTCGGCGGCCATCACCGCGCCGACCTCCGCCTCGATCTTCCACACCTTCCCGGCGATGTCGCTACGGACCTCGGTGGTCGGCACCCTTCGAACCCCCTCTCGCTCCCGCTCTTCGCCCGGCGGCGCCCGGCGTTCGGCGCGCGATCATGCCCGTTTCGGCAGGAACATTTTTTAGTCGTGGCTGAGGGGGCGGGATGACCGAGAGCTGGCAGGCTTGGGCCGATGAAGGTCCTGGCCGAGCTTGGCTGGGCGGCTGCATGGGGTCCGCGGGGGCGGGTAGGGTTCGGTTTTCGGG
>JAJDXW010000234.1 GCA_022823045.1 Gammaproteobacteria bacterium | reverse complement strand
TGCTGATCCGCAGAATGTTCGCGATGGCCTCCCCGGTCGCCTGCCGCTCGTTGAAGTCCCCCGCGTCGCAGTTGAGCAGGATCAACGCGTTGATCACCTTCTGCGAATGGTGCGAGCCCTTGTTCGCGACCGCCTTCAAATATTCCCTTTCCGCTTCGTCCAATGTCACCACGTAGCGTTTCATGCCCGGACCCTTCTGTACCGAGGACCGGCAATCTATCACCTTTAGTGCGACATATCATGTGTGACGTGACACTAGGACCCGCGCGCGCTCTCCGCGAGCGGCGTTTTCAGCCCTGAGATCAGTCATTCGCAGCTCCTCCGTGACTTACCGTCCGAGCCGCACTCCGTCTGCCGAGGACACGACCCGGTCGGTCGACGACACGTCCATTTCCGAAACCGTTCTCGGCAGTCGGAGTCGGGATCCGGCTCAGCGTATATGGCGGCTGCCTTTCCGGCAAGTCGCCCACCCCACGCCACCCCGGCTCGGTTCCGACCCCTTGAGGCGGAGTACCTCTCGTCTCGGCTCCAGGGGCGAGGTCCACGTCCGCCAATCGAGTTAACGCGTGCTCGAACAGCTTCGCTTGCACATCGAGACGCATGAAGCCGTGCGCCACGTTCATGCAGATCAAGCCGGGGTGGCGAGGTTCCCGCGCCATCAACGACGTGAAGTCCGCAGTGTCGTTCGTCACGAGCACGTACTCGTCCCGGACCGCCCGCCGGACGAGGGCCCAGTCCTGCCTGGACCGCAACCCGAGCCAAGTCACGTGCGTCGACTGGGGGGAACCCTCGGTTTCGAGCGATTGTCGCGAGCGTGGGGCTCGGGTATTCGTCGATCAGGAATCTCACCGGCCCGGAGGCAGCTCGTCGAAGGCGACCTCGCTCGAGACGACCGGCTTCCGGTTGCGCCAAAATGACCCGCGGCGGGGACGATCGCGGCGGGGGTAGGCCCGGGCGTAGAGGGCCGCGGCTTCGATCTGCTCCTCGATGAGCACGGGGTACGCCTCGCGGATCGCGCGGCTGTCGTCACCGTTTGCGAGCATTTCGGCGATGTCGTGGGCGGGTATGCGGGTCCCCCTGATGCACGCGGCCCCGCCGAGTACCGCCTCGTCGGTCGAAATCAAGCTCCGAGCCCCTGCCAGTGAGGAAAGTCCACTGCGTGCCTCGCTCTTCATCGGCCGGATGTCGACGGAAACGCTGCGCACCACTTTGGCCTTCGGGTTGTCGAACAGATAGCGCACCAGTCGCCAGCGTCCTTCGTGATCGACGCCCAGACGAAGCTACTCGACGAGGCTCGCGCGCTCGCGTAGCGCGGGGAGCTTCAGAAGTACCGGAGCACTCCGACCGCAAGGGCCGCGACGGCGAGCACGATGCCCATCATCCATCGATCACGCCGGCTGATGTCGCGCAGGATGCGGGACTCCATTTGCCCGATCCGATCCACGATACGCGTTTCGAGTTGGGCGAGGTCGGCCTTGGTCGCGAAGTCCGGTTCGATCGCTGCCATGCCTGCCAATCTGAATGAGTCTGCCACGGTCCAAGGGCGATGATGCCACGATGGCGGACGCGCCCGCAATCTTCTTCCTGGATAAACCCCGCTAACGATGGGGTGAGTGGTGACATGGGGATGACACGGCGGATCGATCGGGCGGGAAAACCATACAGGAAAACAGGTTATGGGCATCTACGGCTGGATTCGGAAGCCCGGGGCATCCCTCCGCGCGGTATGAGAGGGTCCGCGACAAGGCAATTTCCGCGGAGGGTGCGATCCCGCGGCGTTACGGGGCGGGGAGGGCGAGGTTGACGGTGACGCTCTTTTTCTGGGTGAAGCTGTCGAGCATGCCCTCGAGGGAGAACTCGCGCCCGATCCCGCTCTGCTTGACTCCGCCGTAGGACTGGCCAAGCACCTGGCCCATCCCCTGGTTGACCTGCACCCAGCCCGCCTCGACCCGGTGGGCGGTGCGAAGCGCCTGCCCGATGTCGCGCGACCACACAAACGCGGCGAGCCCGTAGTGGCTGTCGTTCGCCATCCGGACCGCGTCGTCGATGTCGTCCCAGCGGATGGCGACGAGGATCGGGCCGAAGATCTCCTCGCGGGCGAGGCGCCAGTCGTTCGAGGCGTCGGCGAAGATCGTAGGGCGGGCGAAGAACCCTTCGCTCAAGGGGCCGGAATCCGGGGGCATCCCGCCCATCACGAGCCGCGCATCCGAGCGCCCGAGGCCCTCCTCGACGTAGCCGCACACCTTCCGGAACTGCTTCTCGTTGATGATGGCGCCCATGTCGGTGGACTCGTCGAGGGGGTCGCCGAGCTCAAGATCCGAAGTGCGGCCGACGAGCTTCTCGAGGAACTCGTCGAAGATGCTCGCGTGCAGGAAGAGCCGGGAGCCCGCCGTGCACGACTGGCTCTGCCGGGTGAAGCGCATCGCGGCGACGATTCCGTCCACCGCCCAGTCCTCGTTCGCGTCCGGGAACACGATCGATGGGCTCTTGCCGCCGAGCTCGAGCGACACGGGCACGACGCGCCGGGCGGCCTGCTCCATGATGAGCTTCCCCACCTCGGTGGAGCCGGTGAACGAGAGCTTGCGCACTCCGGGGTGGGCGCTGAGGGCGACGCCGCAGTCCTCGCCATAGCCGGTGAGGACGTTGACCACCGCGGGGGGCAGGTGCTCGTGGCAGATCCCGGCGAGCATGAGCACCCCGAGGGGCGCATCCTCGGCCGCCTTCAGCACGATCGTGTTCCCGGTGCAGAGGGCGGGCGCGATCTTGAGCGCAGCGAGGAGCACCGGGGCGTTCCAGGGAATGATCGCCCCCACCACCCCGATGGGCTCGCGCCGGGTGTAGCTGAGGACGTGCTCGCCGAGCGGCAGGGTCTCGCCCTTGAGCTCGCTCGCGAGCCCTCCGAAGTAGCGGAAGATGTCCGCGGTGAGCGCCGCCTCGGGCCGCGCCTGGGTGCGGAGCGCGTTGCCGGTCTCGGTGGCGATGGTGCGTGCGAAGTCCTCGGTCCGCGCCTCCACGGCGTCCGCAATCCGGAGCAGCATCCGGCCGCGCTCGCGCGGCGGCACATCGCGCCACGTCGCGAATGCGCCAGCCGCAGCCTTGACCGCCCGGTCGACGTCTTCCGCGCCGGCGCGCGGCACGTGGGCGAAGATGCCCCGGTTGGCGGGGTTCTGCACGGGGATCGTCTCGCCCGAGGCGCTGTCGACGAAGTCCCCGTCGAGCAGCATCCGGGAAGCGGTGGCAACAGCGGTGTCCGGCATGGTCGCGATGTCCTGGCTCGTTCGGCGGAGGCGAGAGCGTGCACCGCCCCGCGCGCACGATCAACCCGCGCCCGACCTCGAGCCCCAACGAACCGGAATGGAAAGAGGGGACATGCCGCACATGCCTTGCCAGGTTTGCGAGGGGTCGCTAAGGTAGTCGGAATTCTGGTCAATCAGATGGGGGGCGACTGGTGAAGACGCTGCCACTCTCGGAAGTGAAGACAAAGCTCAGCTCCCTCATCGACGAGGTTCGGGACCGGGACGAGGAGGTGACCATCACGAGGAACGGCCGCCCGGTCGCGGTTCTCGTCAGCGCCGACGAATTCGATAGCTGGAAGGAGACCATCTCGATCCGGGCGGACGCTGCCCTCATGGAGGAGATCCGACAAGGCCTGGCCGCGCTCGCGGCGGGGAACGCCAAGCTCTACACGCTGGAAGAGCTCTTCGACCAGGAGCCGTGACGATCTGGAAGCTGCGCATTCCCGATCACTTCGTCGCGATGGTGCGGCGGCTTCACCCGACTCTCAAGCGCAAGGTTAGAGCGTCGCTCGCCACGATCTCCCGGGACCCCCACGCGGGCAAGCCGCTGGGGGAAGAACTCGAGGGCCTGCGAAGTTTGCGGATCGGCCGGTTTCGCATCATCTTTCGGACCCTCGACGAGGAGAGGGCGGTGGAGATCGTTGCGATCGGCCCCCGGGCAAACATCTACGAGGAAACGTACCGACTGGTCGGCCGCGATTCGCGAGAGTGAATCGCCTCCTCGACAACGGCGTCACTGGCGGTGCCGGCCGCGATTGGAACCCCCGGGCGGGGTGGCGGGCGGCGGGGCGGTTGGTCTACCCTGCCGCGCCTTCACCGAGGAGGATGAACATGCAGCTACTGCACACGATGCTGCGGGTCGGCGACCTGCAGCGCTCCATCGACTTCTACACGAAGACGATCGGCATGGACCTGCTTCGCACCACCGAGCGCCCCGAGCAGAAGTACACCCTCGCCTTCGTGGCCTTCAAGGGCGGGAACCGGAATGGCGAGGCGGAGCTCGAGCTCACCTACAACCACGGCGTGTCGGACTACGACCTCGGCACCGCGTACGGGCACATCGCCCTCGGGGTCGACGATGTCGCCGAGACCTGCGAGCGGATCCGCGCGGCGGGCGGCAACGTCACCCGCGAGCCCGGCCCGGTGAAGGGCGGGAACACCGTGATCGCCTTCGTCGAGGATCCGGACGGCTACAAGGTCGAGCTCATCGAGACCGCCTCGCGCGAGATCTAGCGAGGCTCCGCCCCGGACCGACCTCGAATTCGGTTCGCTCCCGGGACGCTGGTTTCCTGGAAGCGCGCCCCCAGCCTCGTTACACCCGCCAGGTGTGGCCGCTGCGAAGGAGCGCGTCGAGGTCGCCGGCCCCGCCCCGCTCCCGGCGGACCCGTTCTCGCTGGGCACCCACCGCGGCCACGTACTCGGGCGCGGGGTCGCAGTGGATCACCCCGGTCGCGACCGGGAAGTCCGGCGGCTCCATGGCGACGAGGAGCTGCGCGAGCACGCGGTTGGTCTCGTCGTGGATGCAGAGGTCCTCGTCGGTCACCCCGCCCTGCCCCGGCTCCACCACTTCGAGCCGAAGCGAGCGCGGGTCGAGCTTCAGGCCCATCTCGCCGTCCCGGCCGAAGCGGAGCGGCTCGCCGTGACGCACCTCGATCTGCGCGACCGGCGCCCGGTCCCGCGCGGTGAACTCCGCGAATGCGCCGTCGTTGTAGACCGGGCAGTTCTGGAAGATCTCGATGAACGAGGCGCCCCGGTGCCCGTGGGCGCGGCGCACCACGTCGGCGAGCCGCGGCCGGACGGTGTCGATCCCCCGGCCGATGAAGCGCGCGCCCGCCCCGAGGGCGAACGAGAGCGGCGAGACGGGGTGGTCCACCGAGCCCTCGGGGGTGGACGGGGTCCGCGTGCCTTCCCGCGAGGTCGGCGAGTACTGGCCCTTGGTGAGCCCGTACGCCTCGTTGTTGAACAGGAGCACCTTCACGTCGACGTTGCGCCGCAGGAGGTGCAGCAGGTGGTTGCCTCCGATGCTGAGGCCGTCCCCGTCCCCGGTCACGAGCCACACGTCGAGCGCCGGGTTGGCGAGCTTCACCCCGGTCGCGAACGCCGGGGCGCGCCCGTGGATGGTGTGCATCCCGTACGTGTCCATGTAGTACGGGAACCGGGCCGCGCACCCGATGCCGGAGATGAACGCGACCCGCTCCCGCGGCACCCCGAGCTCCGGCATGAGTTGCTGGATGGTCTTGAGGATCGCGTAGTCGCCGCAGCCGGGACACCACCGAACCTCCTGGTCCGACGCGAAGTCCTTCGCGGTGAGGGCCGGTTTCGACGCCGCTTCCGGAGCCGAGCCCGCGTCCCGAGACCGGACCGGAGCGCTCACCGCCGCGTTCACGCCGTCGCCTCCAGGTGACCGCGGATCTCGGCCTCGAGCTCGTTCACCCGGAACGGCCGGCCGGCCACCTTCGAGACGCCGACCGCCTCGATCAGGTACTCCGAGCGCAGCAGCCGGAGGAACTGCCCCTTGTTCATCTCCGGAACGAGGACCGTACCGAAGGAGCGGAGCAGGGCGCCGAGGTTCCGGGGCAGGGGCCACAGGTGCCGGACGTGCACGTGGGCGACATCGAGGCCCTCCGCCCGCGCCCGCCGCACCGCCTGGTGGATCGCGCCCCAGGTCGAGCCCCATCCCACCACCGCGAGCCGGGCACCCGCCTCGCCGGCGTCGAGCCCCTGCTCGGGGATGCTCGCCGCGATGCCGTCGATCTTCGCCGTCCGGATGTCCGTCATGCGCTGGTGGTTGTCCGGGTCGTAGGAGATGTTGCCGCTGTCGTGGCCCTTCTCGATTCCGCCCACCCGGTGCTCGAGTCCCGGCGTGCCCGGACGCACCCAGGGGCGGGCGAGGGTGTCGGGGTCACGGAGGTACGGGTGGAAGCCCTCCGGGTCGGTCCGGAACGCGGGCGGAAAGGGCTCGTACCCGGAGACGTCGGGGATCCGCCACGGCTCCGAGGCGTTGGCGAGGTAGGCGTCGCTCAGCACGATGACCGGGGTCAGGTAGCGGGTCGCGATGCGCGCCGCCTCCACCGCGATGTCGAAGCACTCGGCGGGGCTCGCCGCGGCGAGGACCGGCAGCGGCACGTCCGCCGCCCGGCCGAAGACCGCCTGGTAGAGGTCCGACTGCTCCGCCTTGGTCGGCATCCCGGTGGACGGCCCGGCGCGCTGGGTGTTGATGACGACGAGCGGCAGCTCCACCGTCGCCGCGTAGGTGATCGCCTCCGTCTTGAGGGCGATCCCGGGGCCGGAGCTCGAGGTCACCCCGAGCCCGCCCGCCCACGACGCGCCGATCGCGGCACACACCGCCGCCATCTCGTCCTCCGCCTGGAACGTCGTCACCCCGAACTCCTTGCGCGCGGCGAGGGCGTGGAGCAGGTTCGAGGCGGGGGTGATCGGATAGGAGGCGAACGTGATCGAGAGCCCGGAGAGCTCGCTCGCCGCGAGCAGGCCGAAGGCCATCGCCTCGGTCCCGTTGACGTTGCGGTAGAGGCCGGGCTCGGTGTCGCGCCGCGGGGGCACGTCGTAGGGCCCGGTCTCGCCGGGGAGCTCGGCCGTCTCCCCGAAGGCGTGCCCCGCGTTCAGGGCCGCGATGTTCGCGTCCCGGATGGCGGGAACGTGGGCGAACTTGGTCGCGAGCCCGTCCAGGGTCGGCTCGCGCTCCCGGCCGTAGAGCCACATCAGCAGGCCCAGCACCCACATGTTCTTGCAGCGCACCGCCTGCTTGTGGGTGAGGCCGAACTCGGCCACCGCCTCCTGCACCTGGCGGGTGATGTCGACCTCGATCCGGCGGTGCTCGGAGAGCTCCCCGTTCTCGAGCGGATTCCGGTCGTAGCCCGCCTTGCGCAGGTTCTTGGCTCCGAACGCGCCCGAATCGACGATGAGGAGCCCGCCCGGGTGGAGGTCCGCGAGGTTGGTGCGAAGGGCGGCCGGGTTCATCGCCACGAGCACGTCGAGGTCGTCGCCGGGAGTGGTGATCTCGCCGGTGCCGAAGTTGATCTGGAACGCGGAGACCCCGAACAGGGTGCCGGCGGGTGCGCGGATCTCGGCCGGGAAATCGGGGAACGTCGCGAGATCGTTGCCATGGACGGCGGTGGCGTCGGTGAACTGGAGGCCGGTAAGCTGCATCCCGTCCCCCGAGTCGCCCGCGAACCGGACGACGACGTCGGAGAGCACCTCGCGTTCGCCGGACCGCTCGCCGGTCTTCACAAGCTCATGCGCTGCCGCCATCGTTCCCGCTCCGGAACCGCGCCGCGCACCGGGGCGCGGCCAAGCAGGCCATTGTAACGCTTGAAGGTCTCCCCCGGACAGGGCCTCTCGTCCAACGGACTACCGGAGCACGCCCGAGTACGACTCCTGGATGTCGCCACTCTCCCGGAAGTATGCCTTCGAGGCGTCGCGCACCGGCTGGAAGTCCCAGGGCGTTCGCGCCCCGCTGCGAAGGGCCTGGCTCACGAGGCGCCGCGCCGCCTGGCTCTCGCGCACCGCTCGATCGAGGGCCGGGACATCCCAGGTCTCGGCCGCGACCGCCTCCAGCGCCGCACGCACGCCGGATGCGGCGGGAGTCCCGGCAAGGTTCTGGAGCTCGTCCGGGTCCGTGTCGAGGTCGAAGAGGAGCGGCGGGTCTTCGGGGTTCAGGATGAGCTTGTGGGGACCCCGGCGGACCATGAGGAGCGGCCCCGGCACTCCCTCCGCGGTGTACTCCGCCAGCACCGCGTCCGGCCCGTCGGACGCGCCGCCGCCCGCGGCGAGCGGCGCGAGCGAGCGGCCGTCGATGGGGGAAGCGAGCGCGGGCAAGGCGCCGTCTCCCGCCGCTTCGAGCAGGGTCGGGAAGAGGTCGAGGTGCGACACGTTCGCCCGCACCCGCCGCGGGCCGAACGCGAACGGGGCGCGCACGATGAGGGGAACCCGGACCGCCCACTCGAAGAATGACATCTTGAAGAAGAGGCCGCGCTCGCCGAGCGAGTCGCCGTGATCGGAGGTGAAGACGACGAGGGTGTCGTCCGCCGCCCCGACCTCGTCGAGGGCCGCGAGGAGCCTTCCGACCTTCGCGTCCACGTAGCTCGTCATCGCCCAGTAGGCGCGGCGCATGCGAAGGACGTCCGCCTCGCCGACCGCATCGAGGTGGCGGCCGGTCAGGAACCAGTGCCGCCGGCTGTGCGGGTCGCGCGCCTCGACAGGGATCTCGGGGATCCTCGGTGGGTCGACCTCGACGTCGCGGTAGAGGTCCCACCACCGGGGCGGGGCGAGGTAGGGGTCATGGGGCGAGATGAACGAGGCGGTGAGGGCGAAGGGCCGGCCGTCCCCGCCGTCCACGTGCTCGTGGAGCCAGCGCACCGCCTCGAACTCCACCTCGTCGTCGAAGGCGACGTTGACGCTTCGCCGGTGCACCCCGGCATCGAGCACCGCCCGCATGCTGTGGTACCACTCGAGCCAGCTCTCCCCGTCCTGCTCCCAGTCCGGCGCCCACAGGTAGTCGGCGGGATAGATGTCGGTGGTGATCCGCTCCTCGTAGCCGTGAAGCTGGTCGGGCCCGACGAAGTGCATCTTGCCCGCGAGGCAGGTGCGGTAGCCGGCGAGCCGAAGGTAGTGGTGGAAGGTCGGCACCGAGGCGGGGAACTCGGCCGCGTTGTCGTACGCGCCGATCCGCGAGGGGAGCCGCCCGCTCAGCATCGAGAACCGCGCGGGCGCGCAGAGCGGGAAGTTGCAGTACGCGTTCTCGAACACGACCCCTTCCGCGGCGAGGCGGTCGAGGTTCGGGGTCTTCACCCGGGGGTGACCGTAGGCGGGAAGCACCTGCGGCGCGAGCTGGTCGACCATGACGAGGAGGAGGTTCGGACGCTTCGCCATCGCGCTCGCTCCGGCGGCGAAAACCGTGCGCTATGTACGCAGACCCGCCCGAGCGAATCAAGACCCGGACGGACAAATTTCCGGCTCTTTCGGCGCCTCAGTCGACGACCCGTTCGAGGGCCGCGAAAAGGCGGTCGACGTCCTCGTCGGTGTTGTAGAGATGCGGCGTCACCCGCATCGACGCCCCGCGCACGCTCACGTAGACCCGCTCTGCGGCGAGCGCGTCGAGAAGCCCGGCCGGGAGATCGCCGCCCGGGAAGCGGAGCCCGAGGAAGTGTCCGGCGCGAAGGGCGGAGGGCGCCGATCCGAGACCGAGGCGGGCGGCGCGCGCGGCGATGTCGGCGTTGCGGGCGCCGAGGGTCGCCTCGATGGACTCGACGCCCCATTCCAGGAGCTGGTCCAGGGCGGCGTTCAGCATCGGAACCAGGATGAAGTTCGACCGCTCCCCGACATCGAACCG
>JAJDXW010000169.1 GCA_022823045.1 Gammaproteobacteria bacterium | reverse complement strand
GACGCCACCTCCAGCACAAAGGCCGGCACCCGCCCCTCCTTCCACAGCAGGTACGTCGGGCGCTTGTGCCCGGCCACCCCGAACACCACGAACACGTCCGGCGCCACCCGCGCCTTCGGGTTGCCTTCCTCGTAGTAGATGAGGAGGTCGCCGGAGACGTAGACGTCGTCGCGGTCCTCGAAGTACCGGTCGAGTACGCTCAACGCGTCGATCATCGCGTGGAGCTGCCAGTCGTTCTCGGCCATCGGCCGACCGTCAAAGCTCGGATACTCGACGGGGAGTTGAGACGAAACGTTCCGGCTCATGGAGAGGTCCCTCCGTGCGACGGGCCGGGTCCGGGCGGACCCGAGCCCCGAACGACGATAGCACGACCATGCCCGCATCCCAACCCGCATTTCAGGCGCGCAGCATGACCCACCGCGGGGGCTCCCCGCGTACTCGAATTCGCTCGATCTTCGTCGGAATTCGCCCCGTCGGGACCGAGCCCTTCGCCCGCTCGGAGACCCGGCGGGGCGGCCGTCCACGCGGCCCTCCGACGACCGTCGCAGAGACGGAGCCCGCGACGCACGTGCCGGCGGAGATGCGCCGCCGCCGCCGCCCCGAAACGGGAGCCAGGACGTCCGGCGGCGCGTGATAGCATGAATCGAAGACCGCGAACCGGGCCGGCCGGCCCGGTCCCGACCCGACGGAAAGCACTGGAGACCCCGACCATGGACCTCGTCCTGACTCCCGAGGAACGCGCGTTTCAGGAGGAAGTGCGGACCTTCATCCAGGAACGGCTTCCGGACGACGTGCGCGAGCGCACGTGGACCGGGGCGCGCATGGACAAGGAAGGCCAGGTCCGGTGGGAGAAGATCCTCAACGAGCGGGGCTGGCTCGCCCCGAGCTGGCCGGTCGAGCACGGCGGCACCGGCTGGACACCCCTCCAGAGCTACCTCTTCGAGGAGGAGATGGAGGCCGCGTTCGCCCCGCCCCCGATGCCGTTCGGGGTGAACATGGTCGGGCCGGTCATCATCGCGTTCGGCACCGACGAGCAGAAGCGCCGCTTCCTCCCCCGCATCCTCTCGAGCGACGACTGGTGGTGCCAGGGGTATTCCGAACCCGGGGCCGGCTCGGATCTCGCATCCCTCAAGACCCGGGCGGTGCGCGACGGCGACCACTACGTCGTCAACGGCCAGAAGACCTGGACCACCGCCGCGCAGCACGCGGACTGGATCTTCTGCCTGGTCCGCACGAGCCAGGAGGAGCGGCGACAGCAGGGGATCTCGTTCCTCCTCATCGACATGCACTCGCCCGGGATCACGGTGCGCCCGATCCGGACCATGGACGGCGGCGCGGAGATCAACGACACCTTCTTCGAGGACGTCCGCGTCCCGGTCGAGAACCTCGTCGGCGAGGAGGGCAAGGGCTGGACCTACGCGAAGTTCCTGCTCGGCCACGAGCGCACCGGCATCGCCGGGGTCGCGCGCTCGAAGGCCCAGATCCGGCGGATCCGCGAGATCGCGGAGAACGAGACGAGCCACGGCCGCCCCCTCGCCGACGACCCCCGGTTCCGGGAGCGCCTCGCGGAGATCGAGGTGGACCTGATGGCCCTCGAGTACACGATCCTGCGCATCGTCTCCGCGATGAACGCGGGAACGGCCCCCGGCCCCGAGGCGTCGATCCTCAAGATCAAGGGGACCGAGATCCAGCAGACCCTCACCGACGTGCTCATGCAGACCGTCGGCTACTACGCCCACCCCGAGCCGCCCGCGGCGGGGCCCGGCACCAACGAGGCCCCGATCGGACCCGAGCACGCGGCGGGCCTTTCCGCCCGCTACTTCAACTGGCGCAAGGCGTCGATCTACGGCGGCAGCAACGAGATCCAGCGCAACATCATCGCCAAGATGGTGCTGGGACTGTAGGAGAGGGAGAGGCACGGGGCGCATGAACTTCTCGTTCACCGACGAGCAGAACCTCCTGCGCGAGAGCGTCGAGAAGCTCGTCGCCGCGGAGTATCCCTTCGAGGTGCGGCGCGAGCTCGCGGCGAGCGACGCGGGGTTCAGCCGGGAGCTCTGGGGCAAGTTCGCGGAGCTCGGGTGGCTAGGGCTCGGGATCCCGGAGGAGACAGGCGGGGTCGGCGGCGGCCCGGTGGAGACCGCGGTCGTGATGGAGGCGCTCGGGGCGGGCCTCGCCGTCGAGCCGTACCTCGCGACGGTGGTGATGGGCGCGAGCCTCCTCAAGCAGGGCGCCGCCGTCCAGCACGAACGGCTCCCCCGGCTCGCGGCCGGGAAGCTTCAGGTCGCGTTCGGCTTCGCCGAGCGCCAGTCCCGCTACGAGCTCGCGAGCGTGGAGACCCGGGCCGAGCCGGACGGAGGGGACGGCTTCCGGCTCACCGGAACGAAGAGCGTCGTCTTCAACGCCCCGGCCGCGGACGTCATCGCGGTGAGCGCGCGGACCGCGGGCGGGCCGCGGGACCGCGAGGGGATCACCGTCTTCGTCCTCGACGCGGACGCCCCCGGCCTCGAGGTGCGCGCGTACCGCACGATGGACGGCCTCCGCGCGGGCGAGGTCGACCTCGACGGGGTGAGGGCCGGCCCCGGCGACGTGCTCGGCCGGGCCGGCGAAGGCATCGCGGTCATCGAGGAGGCGGTGAACGCGGGGATCGTCGCGGCATGCGCGGAGGCGTCCGGCATCATGGCCCGCATGCACCGCGACACCATCGAGTACCTCAAGCACCGGGAGCAGTTCGGGACCGCGCTCTCGAGCTTCCAGGCCCTGCAGCACCGCCTGGTCGACATGTTCATGGCCTGCGAGCTCTCCCGCTCGATGGCCTACATGGCGGCGGTGCGGCTCGCCGATCCGGAGGCCGGGGAGGGGGAGCTGCGCAAGTCGGTCTCCGCCGCCAAGGTCCAGATCGGCCGCGCCGGGCGCTTCGTCGGGGAGAACGCGATCCAGCTCCACGGCGGCATGGGCATGACCGACGAGATGCCGATCAGCCACTACTTCAAGCGCCTCGTCCTCATCGACAGCCAGTTCGGCGATGCGGACCACCACCTCCGGGAGATGGCCGGAACCGCTCCCTGAACGGCCGGCCTGGTCAGCGGCAGAAGGGCCAGACCTGGTACCAGGCGTCGCAGCGGTAGCTCGACTCGCAGCGCGCGAGCTGCGCCTTGTAGCGAGCCGCCGTCTCCGCGACCCTCGCCGCAGCGCGCTGCACCGCGGGCTTCTTCTTCCAGGTCCCGCGCCGGTACCCGCCCCGGCCCTCGTGGTACGCGAGGTACAGGTTCCGGGCATCGCTTCGCGAGATGCCGAGCTCCTTCCAGGTCTTGTGGTTGTACCACCCGATGAAGTCGAGCGCGTCCCCCATGTCGGATCGGGTCCGGAAGAGCCGTCCCCGCTCCTTCTGGTACTCGCCCCACACCGGGTCCTGCGCCTGCGCGTAGCCCTTGGCCGAGGACGGCCGCCCGAGGGGAATGAACCAGAGCTTCTTGCGCGGCGGCTTCGCCCGGCTCCGATAGCTCGACTCGTGGCGGACGAAGGACATCTGGACGTGGATCGGCGTGCCCCACTTCTTCGCGGACTTCCGCGCATGGTCGTACCAGTCGGGCTCCTGCTCGAAGACCGCGCAGATGTCGCCCTGGTCCTTCGGCGGCGCGGTGGCGCAGCCGGCCGCGAACACCGCGATCGCTCCCCCGAGGAACAGAGCGCCGAGCCGGCGCACCGCCCCTTCCCTCCCTCGGCGGGGCCGACGCCCGCCCTCCGCCCGCCGGGCCGCCGCGGCCCTCCTGCCCACCGACTTCGCCGGTGCCGCTTGCGCCGGCCTGCCGGCCGGGACCGCTACCGTGTTCATCTTCGCCTCCTCGCGCTTCGTTCCCGCGGCGGCCGCTTTACGCGCTCCGGGGGCCCTCCGGCCTCGTCCGGCCGCGTCGCCCTTTCTCTCCCCACCCCGGCCTGGCTCGGCCCGCCCCCCCCCCCGACGACCCCGGCTACGGCCGGTCGATGGCCTCGCGGCCGAAGAGGCCCCACGGCCGCACCATCAGCATCGCGACGAGGAGGAGGTACGAGGTCACGTGACTGAACCCTCCGCCGATGATCGGATCGAGGTACCCCGCCGCGAGAGCCTCGATCCAGCCGATCAGCATGGCGCCGACGAGCACCCCCGCGATGCTGTCGAGCCCCCCGATGATCACGATAGGAAAGACCTTGAGCCCGACGAGCACCATGTTGAAGCCGCCGCCGGTAATGTACGTCCACAGCACGCCGGCCGCGACCGCGATGACCCCCGCGAGCCCCCAGACAAGGGTGAACGCGCCCCGCACATCGATGCCCATGGCGAGCGCAGCCTGGTTGTCGTCGGCCACGCACCGAAGCGCGATCCCGAAACGGGTCCGGGCGAAGAGCCAGCCCACCGCGGCGACGAGCGCGAGGGCGATCGCCGCCGCCACGAGCTCGTTGGGAGAAACGAGCACCCCGCCGGCATCCACCGTGCCGCGCGGCAGGGGCAGCTCGATGTCGCGGGGGACGCCGCTGAACAGGAACGCCGCGACCGCCCGCAGGACCGCCCCGAACCCGATGGTGATCATGATCATGCCGATGACCGGCCGTCCGATGAGGTGACGGACCACGAACCGGTTGAACCCGGCCGCCACCGCGAACATCCCCGCCCCGCCGAACGCGAGGGCGGGGACGAGGGCAAGGCCGAATGCATGGAGCCCCGCCGCGACGATTCCGGTCGCGAACATCACGAACTCCCCGAGCGCGAAGTTCATGACCCGAGTGGCCTTGTAGACCACCACGAAGGAGAGCGCGGCGAGGGCGTAGAGCGATCCGGCCACCGCGCCGTTCACGCTCAGCTCGAGGAAGTACCGCATCCTGACCGCAACGTTCCACCGGTTTGTCGGGTTGCGGGCGCCAATTCTCTCACCATCGCTCGACGCGCTCCCTCGAGCCGTTTGCGCCGGCCGGGCACCGGCCGAAATCGTCGCGGAAGGTTCCGGGCCAGATACCGCGAACGGGGAAGTATCGCGGCGGGCTGCCATCGCGGACCGCGCGCGACGATACCGGGGGCGGTCGTCCGGGGACAAGGCGGGGAGAGGGCCACCCCTCTCCGGTGGCCCCGGCGGCGCCAGCGGACCATCGCCCGCACGTGGGCGGCGGCGCCCATCATCTGGGGTATCCTCCCGCGTCGGCGGACGTGAGGGATGGAGGCAGCGAGAACATGGCCAAGGAGCGGGTTCTGTGGGGTGTCGGGAGCGCTCGGGCGCTCCGGGTGCACTGGGCGCTCATCGAGCTCGGGCTCGAGTACCGGAGCGAGCGCATCCAGTCCCGTTCGGGGGAGACCGAGACTCCGGCCTACCGCCGTCTCAACCCGCGCGGGAAGATCCCGGTGCTCGAGGACGGCGGCCTCGTCCTCTGCGAGAGCGGGGCCATCGTCACCTACCTGGCGGAGACCTACGGCAACGGGCGCCTCATCCCGGCCGGCGGGGCGGAGCGGGCGAAGTACTTCGAGTGGGTCTCCTTCATCTCCATGGAGATCGACGCCACCACCCTGTACGTCCTTCGCCGCCACGAGGCCCTGCCGGAAATCTACGGCGAGGCGCCGACCGCGAACGCCGCCGCGCGCGGCTACTTCGACCGAATGATCACCGCCGCGGCGCGCGACCTCGAAGACGGGCGGAGGTACCTGCTCGGAGCGGAGTTCTCCGGCGCGGACATCCTGATGACGACCTGCCTCGACTGGGCCCTCGCCTACCGCGTGCCCCTGCCCGAGCCGTGGCTCGCCTACCGCGAACGCACCACCGCGCGCCCCGCGCACGGGCGGGCGGAGGCCGCGAACGCGGTCCCCTGATCCGCCCGGCGCGCAAGTCGTCCCCCGTTTCGGTATCCTCGCGCCCCGCAGGGGGCCGCCGGGGAATCGCCGGGGGGCGCGGGTGAGGAAGACGCACGGCGAAGGAGACGAGTTGACCGAACGAACGATCACGGGGGTCGAGCGCGGAGAGCCCCGGGGCGACGCGGCCTGGCCGGACGAGATCTACCGGGTGCTCCGCGAGTTCGACGTGACCCAGTTCGCCTACGTGCCGGACGCGGGCCACAAGGTACTCATCGATCGCTCCCTCGCGGACCCGGCGGTGCATTCGGTCCCCCTCACCACCGAGGAGGAAGGCGTCGGGCTGCTCGCCGGGGCCCATCTCGGGGGAGCCCGCGCGGTCCTCCTCATGCAGTCGAGCGGCGTCGGCAACTGCATCAACTTCCTCTCCCTCGCGAAGGGCGGTCAGTTCCCGTTCCTGATGCTGGTGAGCATGCGGGGCGACTTCGGGGAAGGGAACCCGTGGCAGATCCCGATGGGGCAGGCGGTCGCGCCGGTCCTCGAAGCCATGGGGGTCATCTGCATCCGGGCCGACGAGTCCGGCGACGCGGCCGCGACGGTGCGCGCCGCCGCGACCATGGCGTTCCAGTCGGGGCAGGCGGTAGCGGTCCTGCTCACCCAGAAGCTCATCGGGGCAAAGCCGTTCTGAGCGGCCGGACGGGCGGAAACTTGGACCACTCCCCCGACTTCTCCCTCGACCGCAACGAGGCGGTGCCGCGGCTCGTCGGACGCCACGAGGACTTCCTCGTGGTGGCGGGCCTCGCGGGGACCGCCCGCGACCTCACCTACCTGAGCGGCGATGCGCCGCACGTGTTCGCGCTCGCGGGCGCGATGGGCGCGGCCACCCCGATGGGGCTCGGCCTCGCCCTCGCCCGCCCCGACCGCCGCGTGCTGGTGGTGACCGGAGACGGCGAGCTCCTCATGAACGTCGGCTCGCTCGCGACCGCGGCGGTGGTGAACCCCCCGAACCTCGCCATCGTCTGCGTCGACAACGGACACTACGGGGAGACCGGCTACCAGAAGAGCCACACGAGCCTCGGGGTGGACCTCGAGCAGATGGCGATCGGAGCCGGCATCCGCACCACCCGCACCATCCGGCGCGCGGAGGACATACCGGAAGCCTCGCGCCTCATCCGCGAAGGCAACGGCACCTCCTTCGTGCTGATGCGGGTGCGGCCCAACGAATCGCCGCCCCACAAGCGCGACCTCGACCCCACCTCGGAGAAGCTCCGCTTCCGGAGCGCGCTGCTCGACGGGGACCACGACGGAACCCGCCCATAGGACGAACGGCAGATCTACAGGACCATCGGCACATGAAGATCACCAACACCGCGAAGAACCGCCTGGAATCGGGCGAGCTGGCCCTCGGCGTCGGGCTCCGGCAGGCGCGGACCGCCGACATCGGCAAGATCATGAAGACCTGCGGCTACGACTGGCTGTTCATCGACATGGAGCACAACTCGATGTCCATCGACACCGCGGCCCAGATCAGCGTAGCGGCTCAGGACGCGGGGATCGCACCGATCGTGCGGGTACCGGGGTTCCAGCACTTCCACGCGAGCCGGGCCCTGGACGGGGGCGCGCAGGGCGTGGTCGTGCCGCACGTGGATACCGCGGAGGTCGCGGCCGAGATGGTCAGCAACTGCAAGTACCCGCCGGTGGGGCACCGGTCGGTGACGGGGAGGCTTCCCCAGGTGAACTTCGAGGCCCATCCGCAGGACGAGGTGACCCGCTCGGTCAACAACGCCACCCTGGTGGTGGTGATGGTGGAGACCCCGACCGCGGTGGAGAACGTCGAGGCGATCGCGGCCGTGCCGGGGGTGGATTCGGTGCTCGTCGGAACGAACGATCTGTGCACCGAGATGGGCATCCCGGGCGCGGTCGGGGACGCCCGCATCCAGGAGATCATGGAGCGGGTCGTCGCAGCGTGCCGGGCCCACGGCAAGCACCCGGGGCTCGGCGGGGTCTACGAGCCGCCCCTCATGGAGCGCTACATCCGGATGGGGATGCGGCTCATCCTCTGCGGCAACGATCTCACGATGATGATGGCGGCCGCCCAGGAGCGAAGCGCCCGCATGCGCTCGATCTCGCTCTAGAAGGGAGGGAAGGCTCCGGGTCAGGTCTCGAAGCGCGCCCTCACCGAGCCGAGCGAGCCGTAGTCCGCCACCACCTCCTCGCCTGGAGCGAGGGGCCGGATCCCGGTGCACGTCCCGGTGGTGACCGCATCGCCCGCGCGCAGGCCGCGCGGCGCGAGCTCCGGGCGGTTCGCGAGCCACGCCACCCCCGCGATCGGGTCGCCGAAGACGAGCATCCCGCTGTTCCCGGACGCCGCCTCGGCGCCGTTGACAGCGAGCGTCACCGGATGCGAAGAGAGGTCGGCGCCACGCCAGTCCCCGTCCGTCGGCCCGAGCACGAAGTCGATGTTGGCCCCGCCGTCCGCGATCGCGAGCACGCCGGCCCCGGCAAGGCCGCTCTCGATCCGGGTGCCCACGATCTCGAGGCCGGGGGCCACCCACGCCACCGCCGCCCGGACCTCGTCGAAGGACCAGGGGGCGTCGCGCGGCGGCAGGTCCCGGGCGAGCCCGACGACGAACTCGGCCTCGATCCCGGGCGAGTGGGCCATCGGCAGGCGGACCGTGGCTCCGTCGCCGCGGAAGGTCTCGCGGTAGAGCGGGCCGAAGAAGGGTCCCTCGACCCCCAGCATGTTCATCGCGATCTCGGCGGTTGCCCCGATCTTGTAGCCCGCGACCTCGCGGCCCGACATCTCCGTGATCCCGCGCTGCACCGCGTAGGCCTCCGCCTCGCCGGTCGGACGTTCCCCTTCGGCAACCCGGATCGAGTGGCCGTCGCGGCGCGCCTCCCACAACCGGCGCGAGAGTCCGGCGCCCCTGGATGTCTCGGTCATCTCGTTGGTTCCTCCGATCGGGTTGCCGGGAAGTCTCCGCGATGCGCCCGTGGCGCCGGCGCAAGGCCGGAGCCGAGGCCAAGGCCGGAGCCGGCGGCAATGGCGATGGCGATGGCGGCACCGGCGGCGACGAAGGCTACCAGAGCGCCTCCTCGTTCACCGTCGAGACGTGGGCGCTCACCACCTTCCATCCGAGGTCGGGGAAGCGCACCCAGGTCTGGCTCTGGCGGCCGACGAGGTCGCGCCCGCGCACCTTGAACTCCAGGTTGACGGTCGCGAAGTCGCAGCCGAGAGTCAGGATCTCGAGGCGGATGCGCCGTTCCTTGATGCCGGGGCCGGGCGGGCGGCGCACCCGGTGGGCGTGGATCTCGTCGAATCCGTAGCCGTTCTCGTGGAGGGCGTAGCGGATGGTGCAGGGACTTCGCCAGAAGGTGTCGTCCAGCACCTCCACGTCCTTCTCGACGAGCGCGCGCTCGTAGCGTTCGAACCGGACCCGCACTTCATCGACGACCTCCGGCAGGTTGGGAGCGAGGTCATTCATCGCGTGTCCTCCAGGGCCCTGGCGACGGCGGCGAGCCGGAGCTCCGAGCCGGGCGCGCCGATGAGGGAGAGACCGACCG
>JAJDXW010000404.1 GCA_022823045.1 Gammaproteobacteria bacterium | reverse complement strand
CAGCGCCGGCGTGTACGGGGGCACCCCCGGCTCCCCGACCCCGCAGGGACGAAGATGCACGTAGTCCTCCACGATGTGCACCCGCACGTCGAGCGGAGCGTCGTTCATGCGGGTGATCGGATAGTCGTGGAAGTTGCTCTGGTCGACCGCTCCCCGGGTGGTGGAGATGAGCCCGTGGCGCGCGACCGTGTTGCCGTAGATAGCCGCCCCCTCGATCTGCTTCCTCACCCCTTCGGGGTTCACGTACCGGCCGCAGTCGACCACCATGTCGACCTGCGGAATGTGGAGCGATCCGTCATCGCGGACCACCACGTGCACCGCGGTCGCCACGTAGCTGTGGAAGCTGCGGTGGCAGGCGAGTCCGAGGCCGTGTCCGGCCGCCATCGGCTTGCCGTAGCCCGACTTCGCCGCCGCCACCCGGAGCACGTTCGAGAGGCGCACCGGCATGATCGGCCATTCCTCGACCGAGTCGCCGTAGTTCCAGTGGTCCTCGACCCCGTCCCTGGCGAGGTCCATGACCTCCGCGTCGCCGATCAGCTCGAGGAGGAACTCGACCGGGTCCCGGCCCGCCGCCTCCGCGAGCTCGTTCGCGAAGCAGTTCATCGCGAAGGCGTGCTGGATGTTGTTGACCGAACGGTACCAGCCCACCCGGATCATCACGTCCGCCTCGCCATTCTCGATCCGGAGGTTCGGGACCCCGTCGTAGGGGGTATCGATGAGACCGAGCCCGTACTCGATGGGATGACCCGTGCGAATCGCCGGCGCCCACAGTCCGATGAGCGACGGCCAGGCACCGGAGTGGTGCCACGCGGTGACCCGGCCGGAAGCGTCGAGCCCCGCCTTCATGTGGTGGGCGCTCGCCGCGTGGTAGTAGCCGTTCCGGATCTCGTCCTCGCGCGTCCACTGCACCCGCACCGGGGCGCCGGTCATCTGCGAGAGGATCGCCGCCTCGCACGCGAAGTCGGGCTTGGACTTTCGCCCGAACCCGCCGCCGAGGAGGGTCACCTCACATTCGACCTCGGACTTGTCGACCCCGAGCGCTTCCGCGACGTACTGCCGGGTCTCGTTCGGCGACTGGGTCGAGGTGATGATCCTCACCGGCCTCGCGTTGGCGTCGACGATCGCGGCCGGCGGCTCCATCGGGGTGTGGATGAAGTAGGGCACGAAGTACTCCGCCTCCAGCACCCGATCGGCGGCCGCGAACGCCTCGTCGACGTTGCCCCGGTCCCGGATGACGTGTCCGCCCTCACGGGCCGCGGCGCGCAGCGTGTCGTCGTAGGTGCTCGAGTCGTGGGCGGTGTTCGGGCCGTCGTCCCACTCGATGGCGAGCTTCCGGCGGCCTTCGAGCACCGACCAGGTGTTGGTGCCGATGACCGCGACTCCTCCGAGAGCCCGGAACTCGGCCGGCTTGTCGTCCGGGAGGGCCGGGATCTCGACCACCTGCTCGACGCCCTGGACCTTGAGCGCCTCGCTCGCGTCGAAGGACTTCACCTTGCCGCGATAGACCGGCGCCCGCGCCACCACCGCGATCTTCATGCCGGGAATGGTCACGTCGGCACCGAAATCGGCGCCCCCGGTGCTCATGTCGTAGTTGTCGACGACCGGCATGTCGCGGCCGATGTACTTCCACTGCGACGGGTCCTTGAGCTTCGGGGCGTCCTCGCCGGTCGGCACGGCGATGTCGGCGGCCGCATCCACCACCTCTCCGAAGTCGAAGGACTGACCCGATCCGGTGTGGTAGACACGATGGTCCTTCGCGTACACCTCGCCCGGGTCGACGCCCCATTTCCGGGCCGCCGCCTGCTCGAGCACGTACCGCCCGGCGGCGCCGAGCTCGCGCATGACGTCGAGGTGATGGCGGGTGCTGCGCGAGCCGTCGGTGTTCTGACCATCCTTCCCCGCCGGGTCGTACTTCTCGGCATCCCCCGGGGCCTGCCAGATCTTCACCCGCTGCCAATCGGCCTCGAGCTCGTCGGCGAGGATCATCGGAATGCCCGTCCGCACCCCCTGTCCCATCTCGGAGCGGCTGCAGGTGATGGTCACCATCCCGTCGTCGGCGATGGAGACGAAGAGGTTGGGTTGGATGGAGGCGCCCGTCGACTGCGCCCGCGCGCTTGCGACGAGCGAGCTCGGGAGAACTTGCGCGCCGAGCACCATCGCGCCCGTGATGCCGGTGTTCTTCAGGAAGTCACGCCGGCTGACGTTCTGTATGCCGTTCATGGTCAGACCTCCTGCGCGGCCGTGCGGACCGCGGCGAAGATGCGCTGGTAGGTGCCGCAGCGACAGATGTTGCCCGCCATCCCGGCGACGATCTCGTCGTCGCTCGGGTCGGGGTTCTGGTTGAGCAGGGAGGCGGCGGACATGATCTGCCCCGACTGGCAGTAGCCGCACTGCGGGACGTTGTGCGCGCGCCACGCCCGCTGCACGGGGTGGTTGCCTTCGGAGTCGAGTCCTTCGATGGTGGTCACCTCCTTCCCGTCGGCGTACGAGACCGGCGTCACGCAGCCCCGCACGGCGACCCCGTCCACGTGCACCGTGCACGCCCCGCAGAGCGCCATGCCGCAACCGAACTTGGTTCCCGTGAGCCCCAGCTCGTCGCGCACGTACCAGAGCAGGGGCATGTTCGGATCGCCGTGAAAGCGCCGATTGATGCCGTTGATCTTTACCGAAACCATTGACGTCCTCCTGTTGTTTTCCGGCCCGGGTTCCGCCGCCGGAACCAGGGCCTGAACCCAGGCCCGCCGAGCCGCCCGTCTAGCCCGCAGATCTCACCAACTTTCTGCTGCGGACGCCAATCTGCTCGCTGTGACAAGGCGTACTCCCTCAAGCCGCTTCACCGCAGTGTCGACTACGCCTTCAGCGTCTCTCGGTCCGTGCGCCTTGTCACAGCGGCATCTTGACGCCCTCGCGACGAAAGTCGGTGAGATCTGCGGGCTTGCCGCCCGTCGAGCGATGGACGGCCCGAGTATCACACGAATGCAAGTGCGGCGGAAGGTTGAGAAGGGCGGGCCGCGGACCGCTATTCGCGGAGCGTCCGGCCGCTCTCGGCATCGCGGATCGCGCTCGGCCGGGGGTGTCCCCCGATCGGGCCGGGGACGACGAAATCGAGCTCTCGACCGAGGCGCCGCCGGGCTTCGAGGGCGCGGCGGGCGGGGGGCGCGGCGGCGGTATTCGCGCTCGTGGAGACGATTGCGCCGCCGAACCCCCGGCACAGCGCCGCGGCAATCGGGTGGTCGGTGACGCGGACCGCCACGCGGGCGTGCGAGCCGTTCCGCGTTCCCGTCACCGCCCCCGAAACCCCCGCCCGGGCCGGCACGAGCCACGTCACCGGGGGGTCCGACGGACGGCGGTCGCGAACGAGACGCCGCTCGACCCAGTCCATCCAGTCGGGGCGCACGAAGGGCTCCAGGTGCCCGCCGTCGGCGGCGATGAGGAGGAGCCCCTTCGTGAACCGGCGGCGCTTGATCGCGGCGATCCGCGCGAGCGCCGTCTCGCGCCCGGGGTCGCACCCGAGCCCGAACACTGCCTCCGTCGGATAGGCGATCACCCCGCCCGCGCGCAGGACCTCGACCGCGCGCCGAACCGCGACGGCACGGGCGAGGATCACCGACTCGCGAGCTTCTCGGCGAGCCCCGCGTTGTTTGCGGCCACCGCCTCTCGGGCCGCGGCGCGCTCCTCGAGCAGCCGCTCCGCAACGCGCGGATCGTCGACGGCCAGGATCTGGGCCGCGAGCCAGGCCGCATTCCGCGCCCCCGCCCGGCCGATGGCGACCGTGGCGACCGGGATGCCGGCCGGCATCTGCACCGTGGACAGGAGCGCATCGAGCCCCTTCAACGGGCCCGCGTCGATCGGGACCCCGATGACGGGGCGGATGGTCTCCGCGGCGACCGCGCCCGCGAGATGGGCGGCGAGGCCGGCCGCCGCGACGAACACCGCGCAGCCGCGGCCCGCGGCGTCGTGGACGTAGGCCCGCGTCGCGTCCGGCGTTCGGTGGGCGGAGGTGATCCGCGCCTCGTAGGCGACCCCGAGCCGGTCGAACACCTCGAACGTGGTCTGCATCACGGGGAGATCGGAGTCCGACCCCATCAATACGGCGACGAATCGTGCGGTCATGTCTTCGGTTCTCTTCCAGGCAACGCGCCGTCAACCGGCCTCGGAAAGTGCCGCGCCGGATTCCGCGACCGGCTCCCGGTGCCCGCACGCGCGCTGCGGGCACACCTTCTCCGCCCCCCTTCGCCGGGTCTGCTTGAGGGTAAGGATCGGCCAGCCGCAGCGAGGGCAGGGCTCGTCGAGCGGCTCGTCCCACGTCGCGTAGTCGCACTTCGGGTAGGTCGAGCAGGAGAAGAACGGCTTGCCGCGGCGCGAACGACGTTCCCGCAGGGTGCCGTCGCCGCACACCGGACAGGCGATGTCCGTCTCGCGCAGCTTCTCGAGCGGCTCGGTGTGCCGGCATTCGGGGTACCGGCCGCAGCCGGCGAACCTTCCGCTGCGCCCGCTCTTCTCGACGAGCGGGCCTCCGCACTTCGGACACTCGCGGCCCTCGAGCACCTTGGGCTCGCGCCCGCCGGCCGTTCCTTCTGCCGCCTCTTCCTCGTCACCCCGGGGGAGGTTCCGCGCGTACCGGCACTCGGGGAAGCCGGTGCAACTGATGAAGTTCCCGCTCCGGCCGAGGCGTATGGCGAGGGGCCGACCGCACTCCGGACAGGTCTCGTCGATGCGCTGCTGGGTCACCTGCTGGCGGGTCACCGTCTCGCGCTTGAGCCGGACCTGCCCTTCGAAGTCCCGCCAGAACTCGTCGAGCACCGGAACCCAGGCCTTCCGGCCCTCGGAGATCGCGTCGAGGTCGTCCTCCATGCTCGCGGTGAAGCCGTAGTCCACGTAACGGCTGAAATGCTCGGTCAGGAACCGGCTGACCACCCGCCCGACGTCGGTCGGATGGAACCGGCGCTTCTCGAGCTCCACGTAGCCGCGCTGCTGGAGCTTCGAGATGATGTCCGCGTAGGTCGAGGGGCGGCCGATCCCGCAGCGCTCGAGCTCGCGGACCAGGGTCGCCTCGGTGTACCGCGGCGGGGGCCGGGTGAAGTGCTGCTCGGCCCGGATGTCGGAGACGGTGACCACCTGGCCCTTGGAGAGCTTCGGCAGCCTGACCGTCCGGGGCGTCTTGCCGGCGCCGGCGGGCGCCGCCTCTCCCTCGGCGCCGGCAGAAGCGTCCCCCGGGCGGCCCGGCGGAGGCGCGGCGTCCTCGTACACGGCGAGATAGCCCGGCGAGGCGACGGAGGAGCCGGTCGCCCGAAAGACGTTGCCCTCGCCGCAGCCGAGGTCCACCGTCACGTCGTCCATCACCGCGTGCTTCATCTGGCTCGCCACCGCCCGCCTCCAGACGAGCTCGTAGACGCGCATCTGGTCGCGGGACAGGGTTCCGCGCAGCGACTCCGGGGTGCGGCCCGGCGAGGTCGGCCGCACCGCCTCGTGCGCTTCCTGCGCGTTGCGCGTGCGGGTGCGGTGCCGGGGCGGCGTCGCGGGCACCGCATCCGAGCCGAACCGGTCGGCGAGGAACGCGCGGATCTCGGCTACCGCATCCGCCGCGAGGCTCACCGAGTCGGTCCGCATGTAGGTGATGAGGCCCTCCCCGCCGACCCCTTCGTAGAGCTCCTGCGCGATCCGCATGGTACGGCTCACGTTGAATCCGAGGCGGTTCGACGCTTCCTGCTGCAGGGTCGCGGTGGTGAACGGAGCGGGCGGAGAGCGGCGCCGCTTCTTCGCGGTGACGGACAGCACCTCGAGGCCCCGGGAGGCATGCAGCCTGAGCGTCGCCTGGGCGGCGAACGCGGACCCCTCGTCGGTGAACGTGAACTGTTCCACCTTCTCGCCCCGGTACTGCGCGAGCCGGGCGGAGAAGGGCGGCGGACCGGGCGCATCCGCGAGCACCGTCCAGTACTCGCGAGCCTCGAACGCCTCGATCTCGGACTCCCGGTCGGCGATGAGGCGAAGTGCCGGGCTCTGCACCCGTCCGGCCGAGAGGTTCGAGCGGATCTTCGACCAGAGCACCGGCGACAGGTTGAACCCGACGAGGTAGTCGAGGGCGCGGCGGGCGAGCTGGGAGCTCACCAGGTTGGCCTGAAGCTCTCCCGGATGCTCGATCGCCTCGCGGACCGCGCGCCGCGTGATCTCGTGGAACTGCACCCGGTAGACCGGCTTGTCGTCGAGCACCCCGCGCTCCGACAGGAGCTGGGTGACGTGCCACGAGATCGCCTCGCCCTCGCGGTCGGGGTCGGTGGCGAGATAGAGGGCGCTCGCGCGCCGCATGGCCCGCACGATCGCCTCCACGTGAGCCTCCGCGCGCGGCACCAGCTCGAAGTGCATGGCGAAGCCGCGCTCCGGCTCGACCGCCCCGGTGGCGGGAACGAGGTCGCGCACGTGCCCGTAGGAGGCGAGGACGGTGAAGTCCGGGTCCAGGTACTTCCCGATGGTGCGGGCCTTCGCCGGGGACTCGACGATGAGGAGCCGCCCCCCCCGCGCCCCGCCGCCCCCCCGGCCCTTGCCCCCGGTTCGCGACGGGGCGCGCGCGCCGGCCCCTCGCTTCGTTCCGCGAGCGGCGGCAGGTCGGGCGGATTGACGGGTCGCGGCCATTCGGAGATCCGGTTCGTGAGCGTCGCGGGCGGTCAGCATACCCGCATGTAGCGGCCGGCGGGGTCCGTTTGGACCGAGCCGCCGATCTCGAGCACCAACAGAATCGGATATACCTGCTCGGGGGTCAATCCGGCCCGGCGGGCGATCGTCTCGACGCTGGCCGGTTCGTAGTCGAGCCGATCGAGCACTGCCGTCTCGTCCGGGTCGGGGGCGGGGCCGGGGGCGGGGGCCGCCTCCGGAGCGAGCCCCGGTGCGGGGGCGGCTTCCCCGGCCCGAGAGCCCTCGCTCGCGCCGGACGGGAGCGCGCTCAGCACGCAGGCGGGAAGCTCCTCGAGCACGTCCTCCACCCTCTCGACGAGCTTGGCGCCGTCCCGGAGCAACCGGTGGCAGCCGGAGCTGAGCGGATTCAGGATGGACCCCGGCACCGCGAACACCTCGCGCCCCTGGTCGGCGGCGAGGCGGGCGGTGATGAGAGAGCCGCTCCGGTCCGCCGCTTCCACGACCAGGACCCCGAGCGAGAGACCGCTGATGATGCGGTTGCGCCACGGAAAGTTCCACGGCACGGGCCGGGTGCCGAAGGGGAATTCCGAGACCAGCGCTCCCTGCCCCGCGATGCGCTCCGCGAGGGAGTGATGGGCCGCCGGGTAGATCCGATCGAGGGAGCTGCCGAGGACCGCGACGGTCTGCCCGCCCGCTTCGAGCGCTCCCCGGTGCGCCTCGGCGTCGACCCCTTGCGCGAGGCCGCTCGTGACCACGATGCCGCGGGCGGCGAGCTCGCCCGCGAGCCGGCGCGCGATGCGGGCGCCGGCCGGGGTAGCCCGGCGGCTTCCGACCACCGCGACCTGGGGAGCGGAAAGCACACGCGCGTCGCCGCGAACGAGCAGCACCGCCGGCGCGTCCGAAATCGCCCCGAGGCGCGGCGGCATTTCCGGATCGCCGCATCCGACGACGCGGGCCCCGAGAGCGCGCAGACATTCGAGGTCCCGTTCCGCGCGGTCCCCGTCGAGAACGGGCGGTCCGGAAACCGCGGGGCTCGGGGCGATGCCACGCTCCGCGGCCGCCCTTCGCCTTCGCTCCCGGGCCGCCGCCCCGCTCCGGGCCAGTGCGAGCAGGCTACGTTCGCGTCCCGTGCGCTGCGCGTCCATGCGATCTCCCCGCTTCCCACCGACTTCGAGGCCCCTGGCCGGGATCATACCGGCCGATGCGCGGGGGATCGACCGGCGCTCCGACGGCCCGGACGAACGCTCGCACCGGCTTGCCGCGCCCGGGAAAGCTATAATCGCGGCCATGGCGGTGCTCGACATACTCCATCATCCCGACCCCCGGCTCCGCAACGTCGCCTTCCCGGTGGAGGCGGTGGACGATGAGGTCCGGCAGCTCGCCGACGACCTGCTGGAAACGATGTACTCCGCGCGCGGCATCGGACTCGCCGCGGTACAGGTCGGCATCGCGCGGCGGGTCATCGTGGTGGATGTCTCCCGGGAACGGAACGCCCCCCTCGCCCTCGTCAATCCTCGCGTCGCCGCCGTGCACGGGGAGGAGGCCGAGTTCGAGGAAGGGTGCCTTTCCGTGCCGGGGGTCTACGAGACCGTGTCCCGGCCCGAGCGGATCCGGATCGAAGCGTGGGATCGCGATGGGAACGCGGTGTCGATGGACGCCGAGGGAACGTTGGCCGCGTGCCTGCAGCACGAGATCGATCACCTCGACGGCCGGCTGTTCGTCGACTACCTGTCGCGGCTCAAGCAGCAGCGGATCCGCAAGCGGGCCCTCAAGCAGCAGCGCGAAGCCCTCGCCTGACCGCCGGCCCGTGGTCGTCGTTTTCGCGGGCACGCCGGAATTCGCGGTCCCGTCGCTCAGGATGCTGGCGGGCGGTCCGCATCGGATTGCGGCGGTGTACACCCGCGCGGACCGTCCGGCGGGACGGGGCCGGCGGATGGCCGCAAGTCCGGTCAAGGCCGCGGCCCTCGAGCTCGGGCTCCCGGTGGAGCAACCGGAGAGCCTGCGCGCCCCGGCGGCGCGCGACCGCCTGGCCGCTCACCGCCCGGAGATCCTCGTCACCGCCGCTTACGGGCTCATCCTGCCTCCCGAGGTCCTCGCCATTCCACCCTCCGGATGCATCAACGTCCATGCCTCGCTGCTTCCCCGGTGGCGCGGGGCCGCCCCGGTGCAGCACGCGCTGCTTGCCGGCGACTCCGAGACCGGGACGACGATCATGCGCATGGACGACGGGATCGATACCGGCGAAATCCTCCTCGCCCGGGCGTGCCCGATCCACCGGGACGACACCGCGGGCTCCCTCACCGATCGGCTCGCCCGCATCGGAGCGGAAGTGCTCGGGGAGGCGATGGCGGGTCTCGCCATGGGACGGATCACCCCCCGGCCCCAGGACGAGTCCGCGGCGACCCTTGCCCCGCGCATCCGCAAGTCCGACGCGCTCCTCGACTGGTCGGGCGACGCACGGAATCTCGAGCGGCGGGTGCGGGCGTTCGATCCCTGGCCGGCGGCCTTCACCTTCGTCGGGGAGGAGCCGTTGCGGATCCTCCGGGCGGAGGCGGTCGCGGAGCCGGATTCGGACCCGGACCCGCCGCCGCCGGGGACGGTGGTGCGGGCCGGGACGGCGGGCATCGAGGTCCAGGCCGGCATGGGCCGTCTCCGGATGCTCCGTCTCCAGCGCCCGGGCAAGCGGCCAATGGACGTACGGGAATTCCTCAACGGGCGAAGGCTCGAACCCGGAAATCGGCTCGGGAACGGACCCGGGCGGGCGCGGGGTCCCGAATGAGCGACCCCGA
>JAJDXW010000082.1 GCA_022823045.1 Gammaproteobacteria bacterium | reverse complement strand
CGGGCATCCAGATGTCCAGCAGGATCACGTCCGGCCGGCGGGCCCGGCGCAGGTCGCGGGCGGTCTCCGCTCCGTCCGCGGCAACCACCTCGTAGCCTTCGTCGCCGAGGATTTCGGTGACGAGCGCACGAATGTCCGGCTCGTCGTCGACGACCAGCACGTGGGCTCGCCGCTCAGCCATGCCCCGCTCCGGAGGCCGCCACCGGTGCCAAGGGGTCGGTCGCCGTCTCGGCCGCCGGTAGCCGCACGACGAGGCTGGCGCCGCCTCCCGGCCGGTTCCCGGCCACGACCGTGCCGTCATGCTCGTCCACGATCTTCTTCACGATCGCGAGGCCGAGTCCGGTACCGCGGGGCTTGGTCGATACGTAGGGCTCGAACACCCTTCCCAGGACCGCGCCGCCGATACCCGCCCCCTGGTCCTCCACCCGGGTCTCCACGAACTCGCGCCCTTTCTCCACGATCCTCCGCGTTCCCACCGTGATCGGTGCCGATCGCTGCGTTTCGCCGTCCCGCTCCCGGTTGGCGTGCGCTTCGTCGGCGTTGCGGATGAGGTTGTGGAGCACCTGGCGGAACTGCCCGGGATCGACCTCGACGGCCGGGAGCGGCCCGTCGAGATCGAGCCGCAGGACCTCGCGCCCGTTCTCGTCCCGATACAGCTCCGCGACGTCGCTCACGAGCTCATTCACGTCGACGGGTCGCGCGTTCCCGGCCGGCGTGCGCGCGTACTTGGAGAACGCGTTCACCATTTCCTTCAGGCTCTCGACCTGCTGCACGATGGTCCGCGTCAGCCGGTCCAGCGACTCCGCGTCCGGGCCGTCCATCGCATCCAGGTACTTGTGCCGCAGCCGCTCCGCGGAGAGCTGAATCGGGGTGAGGGGGTTCTTGATCTCATGGGCGAGCCGCCGGGCGACCTCTTCCCACGCCTGGCTGCGCTGCGCTTCGATGAGCCTCGTCACGTCGTCGAAGACGATGACGTGTCCCGCCCCCGCCGCCTCGGGGCCGGGGAGCACGGTGCCCCGGCACATCAGGATCTGCCGGCCGTGCGGTCCCTCCATCTCGATCTCTTCGCGCCAGTCCGGCCGGGCGGCGAGGATCCGGGCCCCCACCCGTTCGGCGAACGGGGTGAGCCGCGGGCTCAATCGGTCCACCCGATGGAGCGAGAACCCCGACTGGCGCTCCAGCGGCGTGTCGAGGATGTCCTTCGCCATTCGGTTGAACGTCACCAGGTGTCCGTCATGGCTGGTGGTGAGCACGCCCGACGAGAGGCGCGAGAGCACCGCTTCGAGGTAGGTGCGCTGCTCCTCGAGCTGCCGGTGGCTGTCGCGCGCCTCGTCGCGCGCGAGCGCGAGCTTGCGCGTCATTTCGTTGAAGGAGTCGGCGAGAAACCCGATCTCGTCCGATCCCTCGTCCGGAAGCCGCGTCCCGTAGTCGCCCGCCGCCACCGAACGGGTCAGCTCCGCCATCCGCCGGAGCGGCGCGGTGAGCCGCCGCGCGGCGAAGACCGCCGCCCACACCGCGCTGAGGAGGCTGACGAGGAGGACCAAGGAGAGGGTGAGCATGAACGAGGTCTTGAGCGGAGCGCGCAGGTAGATGAGGTCGCGGTAGCGCTCGAACGCGGTGCGCACCCCGGACTCGAGCTCGTTGGTGCCCTTCGCGACCGGGAACAGCGCCTGCACGAAGCGGGCTTCCCGGCCTGGTGCGGGGCTCGCGATGTTCACCACCACGCGCAGGACCAGGCCGAGCTCGTCGATGGGATCGAGCCCGATGTAGGTGCCGCCCTGCCGGACCTGGAGGAGCACCGCCTCGTCCGGGGGGGTCGGCACGAGGGCCGTCGTGTTGGTGCTCGTCGCGATGACGCGCCCCTTGGACGACATGAGGGTGACCTCGGATGCGCCGAGCATGTCGTACGTGTCGTGGAGCCGGTCCGTCGCATCCGGCTCGGGCAGATCGGATAGCTGCACTGCCAGGAGCTCGACCTGCTTGAGGCGTTCGCGCATGTTGTGGTGGAGGGAGGCGCGGCTGAGCTCGAGGGCCCCCTCCAGGGCCTGCTCGATCCGCACGTCGAGCCAGTTGTCGACGCTGCGATGCAGGAATTGGACGGAGAACAAGTAGATCAGCATCACCGGGGTGACCGCGAGAAGGCTGAACACGGCCACCATCCGTACCGTCAGCCTCGCTCCGGGGCGGTTCGCGCGGACCTCCCTCGCGAGCTGGGCGAAGTCGCGGACGAACAGGGCGGTGAGGACCGCCAGCCCGAGGACGGTGAGCGCGATGAGCGGCGTGTAGAACTCGCCGAACCGGGTGGGGTTCCGCGTGACGTCGCTCAGCATGAAAAGCGACAGCAGCAGGAACGAGACGAGGGCGACGAACCGCCACCCGCTCCGGCGCGAGGGGTGTGCGTGACGGGCCGGGATCGCCTCGCGCGCCGCAGTCGTCATGGCCGTTTCCTGGAGATGCAAGCGTGGAAGAAGCCGTCCATGTCGGCGTCTCCAGGAAGGATCTGCCGCCCGGGTCCACTCGCTCGACCCCACGCGAAGCGGATCGGTTCCGCGTCGTCGTGACGCTCGAGGAAACGCGCCATCTGGCCGGCGCCTTCCTGCAAGAAGACCGAACACGTAGCGTACACCAGCCTCCCGGAGGGAGCCAGCATGCTCCACGCGGCGTCGAGAAGCGCGGATTGGCGTATCTCGAGCGGGTCGAGATCGGACACCCGGCGGTGCAGCTTGATGTCCGGGTGCCGGCGGATGATCCCGGAGCCGGAGCAGGGGGCGTCGATGAGGATGCGATCGAAGGGAACCCCGTCCCACCATTGGTCGGGGGCGCTCGCATTCGCCGCCACGAGCCGGGCCCGTCCCCCGGTGCGGGCGAGGTTCTCCCCGGCCCGCGCGAGCCGGTCCGGGTCGACGTCGACGGCCACCAGCTCCCGAAGTCCCGGCTCGGCATCCGCGATCTGTGCCGTCTTGCCGCCGGGCGCGGCGCACGCGTCCAGCACCCGAAGGTCCGGCGCGAGGTCCAGGAGCGGCACCGCGAGCTGGGCGGCGGCGTCCTGCACCGACACCGCGCCGTCCGCGAAGCCCGGCAATTCGTCCACCCCGACCGGGTGGAGGAGCACGACCGCGTCCGGCGCGACCGAGTGCGGGGACGCTTCGAGGCCGGCTCCCCGGAGTGCCTCGAGACATGCCGCGCGGCCTCCGGCGCGTCGAGCGGCCCGCAGGGTCATCGGGGCCCGCGCCGCGTTCGCGGCGAGGATCACCTCCCAGTCGTCGGGCCAGTCGGCGCGCAACCGCTCGATCATCCAGCCGGGATGGGCGTGGCGGGCCTCCGGGTCGGGGCTGCGTTCCACGTCTCGCAGGATCGCGTCGCGCTCGGTCACGGCACGCCGGAGCACTGCGTTCGCGAGCCCGCGCCGCCACGCCGGCCTTCCTGCGAGTCGTACCGTCTCGTGCACCGCCGCGTGGGGAGGGACCCGGGTGTGGAGGATCTGGTAAAGGCCGAGCAGCAGCACGGTCTCGAGCCGCTCATCCTGGCGCCGGAGGGGCCGGGCGAGGAGCGTGCCGAGCACGTGGCGGAGGGAGGGGAGGTGTCGGACCACCCCGGAGGCAAGCTCCCGCGCGAGGGCGCGTTCGCGGGGGTCCGAAACCGGGCGGAGGCGGTCCGCGACGGCGGAAGTGAGGGAGCGCCCGTCGTGCAGGACCTCGCCCAGGATCGCAAGCGCGGCCCCACGGCCGCGGGCCCGTCCCCCGGCCGCGTTCGGGTCGGGGTCGCTCATTCGGGACCCCGCGCCCGCCCGGGTCCGTTCCCGAGCCGA
>JAJDXW010000080.1 GCA_022823045.1 Gammaproteobacteria bacterium | reverse complement strand
GGTCCGACACCCTCTCCGGACCCGGAAACGAGAATCGGTACGGGGAGTCGGCGTGGGCGGGGGCGATGACGGCGAGCCGCTCGAGCTCCTTCAGGCGGCTTCGCGCCTGCCGGGCCTTGGACGCCTTCGCGCCGAAGCGGGTGACGAATGCTTCGATCTCGCGCGCGCGACGCCGCTGCTTCTCGAAGGTCGCCCGCTCGCGCGCGAGGCGCTCGCTTCGCTGGCGCTCGAACGAGGAGAAGCCGCCGCGATATCCGCGGGCGCGGCCCCCGTCGAGATGCACGATGTCGGTCGCCGTCCGGTCGAGGAAGTCCCGGTCGTGAGAGATCAGCAGGGCCGTGCCGGAGCGGCGCACGAGCCACTGCTCCAGCCACATCACCGCGTCGAGATCGAGGTGGTTGGTCGGCTCGTCGAGGAGGAGGAGGTCCGAGCGGCACATCAGGGTCTGCGCAAGATTGAGACGGATCCGCCAGCCACCGGAGAAGTCCGCCACCGGCCGGGTGAAGTCTTCCGGCTCGAACCCGAGCCCATCCAGGATTCGCCCCGCCCGCGCCTCCGCGGTGTACCCGTCGATGGCCTCGAGCTCCGCGTAGAGCGCGGCGAGCCGCCCGTCGTCGCCGTTCGCCGCGGCCGCCTCGATGCGGCGCTGCACGGTGCGCAGCGGCCGATCGCCGTCCATGGTCCAGTCGAGGGCGGTCGACAGACTCGCCTCGGTCTCCTGGGCAAGGTGGGCGATGGTCCAACTCCGCGGAACCCGGACATCGCCCTCCTCGGGAAGCAGGCGGCCGCGGAGAAGGAGGAAGAGGCTCGTCTTGCCGACCCCGTTCCGCCCCACGACGCCAGCGCGATGGCCCGCGTGCACGGTGAGGTCGAGCCCCGTGAACAGGGTCTTCTGGCCTCGCTTGAGGGTGACGGCGGCGAGATGGATCATCGGCGGCGTGCGGTCAGCCGCCATTGCAGGCGCGGCGCACCTCCTCGACGATGATCCCGAGTCCCCGCTCGATCCGGCTCCAGTCGTCCGCGTAGCTGATGCGGATGCACTCGTGCTTGTGCGGCCAGTCGTCGTCCTCGAGCCCCGGGAAGAAGTGCTGGCCCGAGACGACGACGACGTTGCGCGCCTTCAGGCGTTCATACAGGACCGCGTTCGTGATCGGCAGACCCGGCATCCACAGCCACAGGAAGAAGGCGCCCTCCGGCCGGTGGATGCGGATTTCGCAGCCATCGAGGCCCTCCCGGAGGAGGTCGACCGCGCGCTCTGCGCGCTCTGCATAGTGGGGCCGGATAACGTTACGGGCAAGCGCCAGCACTTCGCCGCTCTCGACGAGATCGGTGGCGAGGGCCGGGCCGAGGCTTCCCGGCGCGAGGCAGAAGATGGCGTTGACCGCCCCGAGGGCGGCGATGATCTCCTCGTTCGCAATCACGATCCCGGTGCGAAGACCGGGCAGCCCGAGCTTCGAAAGGCTCATGCAGAGGATCGTGTTGTCGTCCCAGGCGGGGGCCGCCTCGCCGAAGACGATGCCGGGGAAGGGAAGCCCGTAGGCGTTGTCCACGATGAGCGGCGCGCCGCGGGCGCGGGCGATGGCCCCGAGCCGGGTCAACTCCTCGTCGGTCACCACGTTGCCGGTCGGATTGGTGGGTCGCGACACGCAGATCGCGGCGATGTCCTCGACCGCCTCCACGCCCTCGAAGTCCACACCGTACTTGAAGAGCCTGTCGCCGAGGTCCGTGATCGTCGACCGGCGCGCGGTGAGCATTCCGGGGGAGAGTCCGGCATCGGCGTACCCGATGTACTCGGGCGAGAGCGGGAGGAGGATGCGGGTCGAGCGACGCTCGCCGCCATCCTCCCCCGCGCGCGGCCCCGCGAACAGGTTGAACAGGGCGATGAACGCGGACTGGCTGCCGTTGGTGAGCGCGATGTTGCGCTCGGACACGTCCCAGCCCTGCTCGCGGCGGAGAATCCCGGCGAGGGCGCGGGCGAAGTCCCGGTCTCCTTCCGGCGCGTCGTACGTGCCGATTGCCCGTTCGAACGCGCCGTCACGCTGCATTAGGGCCTGCAACCGGACCCGGAAGACCATCTCCGCGGCCGGGATGAGGCTCGGGTTCCCGCCCCCGAGGTTCATGATGTCGCCCCCGGCGGCCGCGATCGCGCCGAGGTCGTCCATGAGCGAGCGCGTGCCCGATTCGCTGGTGAGCCGCTGCCCGAACGCCGAGAGGTTCATTTCTCCTTCCTCTGTTTCCTCTTCTCGATCGCATCGCGATGTGGCTCGCGACCGGTGGCAGTGCCCATCGTCGGCACCTGCGGCGGGAAGCCCGCGCACCCGGACTCTCCCCGACCGCGGAAGTGCCGCTCCCGGGAACGAGGGCAGCTTGCCCGCGTGGATCCCGGGGGCCTCGTGCCCCGGTGGGCGGGACCATCCCATCTCTCGGGATGCCCGATTGGCCCAACCGTCAAGATGACGGCCCCTCAGGGCGTCCCCGGCGCCGCACCCGCGACCGATACATCCCCGGGCACGAAGAGCAGGTGCTCCACCGGTTCCTGCACCTCCTCGCGGTGGTACACCTCGAGGCCCGCGCGCTGGTAGACGCCGAGCGCCCGCGGGTGATCGAGCGAGCAGGTGTGCAACCACACCCGGCGCGGGCGGTAGCTCCACGCCCGCGCGAGGCCCCAGGCGAGCAGGTACTTCCCGAAACCGCGCCCCACGTACTCCGGAATGAGGCCGAAGTACGCGATCTCGACCTCTTCGTCGATGCGCCGGTCGAGCTCCACGTAGCCGGCGGGGACCCCGCGGACGTGGAGCACGAACACCTCGTCCCGGTCGTCGTGAATGATCGCGGCGAGCTCCTCGTCGGAGAGGCGGCGGCGCATGAACCAGTTCCAGTCGGCGCCGACGGTGTCGTAGAGGTAGCGGTAGAACGAGATGGTGGGCCGCTCCGCGCGGAGGATCGCGGTCGGCTCCAGCACACCCGGGACGGGGGAGCACCGGTCCGGCGAGGTCATCTCGAGGTAGGTGACGGTGACCGGGATGGTCCGGCCGGCCTTCACCCCATCCGGCCCCCCGGACCGGTCCGGAGCGGCGGCATCCGCTCCCGACGCACTGCCGCCGGCGGCGCGGGCCTCCGGTCCCCGCTCTTCGCCCATCACTTCGTCCCCCCCGGCCGCGACCCGGCCGTCCACCGTCCCATGACCGTTCGCCGACTCATGACCGTACGCCTCTCGACCTCATATCCCAGGCCCTCGTAGAACCGGCGCACCCCTTCGTTCTCCTCGCGGATCATGAGCATCACCTTGGGCGCACCGAGCCCTTCGAGCCACGCCTCGGCATGCCGCATCAACTGCCCGCCGAGGCCCCGCGAGCGGTGCCCGGGATGCGCCGCGACGTAGTAGACCCAGCCCCGGTGCCCGTCGTACCCGGCCATGACGCTGCCGACGATTCGGTCCTCGCCGTCCCCGGTGACCGCCACGAATATCTCGGACGATTCGTTGCCGCGGGCGCTGGCGATGTCGCGGCGCGGATTGTTCCAGGGACGAACGAGATCGCAAGTCTTCCACAGGGCCACCACGTCGTCTTCGTCCCCGTCCCGGAAGGGGCGGATCCGGAACTCGCCCGCCCCCTTTGCCGCCCTCCCCGTCGCTCCCTGCGGGGCCGCCGGGTCGACGCGGCCGAGTGCCGGAGTCGTCCGCCCTGGCCGAGACCCCATCGTCCTCACGCCGACAGCTCGGGGCGACCGGCGAAGAGCTCGAGCGCCTCCGGGTTGGCGAGCGCCTCGCGGTTTCGGATCGGGCGGCCGTGGACGACATCGCGCACCGCGAGCTCGACAATCTTGCCGTTCCGGGTGCGCGGGATGTCCTTGACCTCGAGGATCCGGGCCGGCACGTGGCGCGGCGTCGCGTTGCCTCGGATCTGGCGGCGGATCCGGTCCGCGAGGGCGTCGTCGAGACCGAGGCCCGGGCGAAGGCGGACGAAGAGGACCACCCGCACGTCGCCCTTCCAGTCCTGTCCGATGACGATGCTCTCCTCCACCTCGTCGAGCTGCTCGACCTGGCGGTAGATCTCGGCCGTGCCGATCCGGACCCCGCCCGGGTTGAGGACCGCGTCGGAGCGCCCGTGCACGACGAGCCCGCCGTGGGCGGTCCGCTCCACCCAGTCGCCGTGGTGCCAGGCGCCGGGAAACCGCTCGAAGTAGGCGCCCCGGTACTTCGCGCCGTCCGGATCGTTCCAGAACCCGACCGGCATCGACGGGAAGGGGGCGGTGCAGACGAGCTCTCCCGCTTTCCCGGCGGGGAGCGGGCGCCCCTCGTCGTCGAACACCTCGACCTGCATCCCGAGGGCGAGGCACTGGATCTCGCCCCGCCGGACGGGGGCGGCGGGGTTCCCCTGGGCGAAGCACCCGATGATGTCGGTGCCGCCGGTGATCGAAGAGAGGCGAAGGTCCGGCTTCACCGCCTCGTACACGAAGTCGAAGGTCTCGGGGACGAGGGGGGAACCGGTGGAGAGGATCGCGCGCACGCTCGCGAGATCGTGGGTCTCGCGCGGGCGGAGCCCCGACTTCCTGACCGCGTCGAGGTACTTGGCGGAGGTGCCGAAGAGGTCGATGCGGGCCGCGTCCGCGAAGTCGAAGAGGGCGCCCATGTCCGGCCAGCCGGGAGAGCCCTCGTAGAGGGCGAGGCACGCCCCGCCGCCGAGCCCCGAGACGAGCCAGTTCCACATCATCCACCCGCAGGTGGTGAAGTAGAAGAGGGTGTCGCCGGGGTGGACGTCCGCGTGGAGGCGGTGCTCCTTGAGGTGCTGGAGGAGGGTCCCGCCGGTGCCGTGGACGATGCACTTCGGGGCGCCGGTGGTGCCCGACGAGTACATGATGTAGAGCGGGTGGTCGAAGGCGACCGGCTCGTACTCGATCGCGCGGACGGGGTGGGCGAGGGCCAGCTCGTCCCAGGTGATCGCGCCCGGCACGGACCCAAGGTCGGGGGCGCGGCGGAGGTACGGCACGATGACCGCGAGCTCGACGCTCGGGACCCCGGCGAGGACCTCCCGGATCCGGCCGAGCGAGTCGATGGGGGCGCCGTTGTAGCGGTAGCCGTCCGCTCCCACGAGGACCTTCGGCTCGATCTGCCCGAAACGGTCGAGCACCCCCTGCACCCCGAAGTCGGGCGAGCACGAGGACCACGCCGCCCCGAGGCTGGTCGCGGCGAGCATCGCGATGACCGTCTCGGGGAGGTTCGGGAGGTAGCCCGCGACCCGGTCGCCGGGGCCGACCCCAGCCGCGCGGAGCCCCTGCGCGGCGCGCGATACGTGGTCGTGGAGCTGGCGCCAGGAGATGATCCGGTCGTCGATGCGGTCGGCGTCCGCGGAGGGGACCTCGCCCCGGAAGACGATGGCGGGGCCGTCGTCGCGGCGGCGAAGGAGATTCTCGGCGAAGTTGAGGCGGGCTCCCGGGAACCAGCGCGCCCCCGGCATCCGATCCGCGTCCGCGAGGACGGTGTCGCCCTTCGCGGCCGCGACGACCCCGCAGAAGTCCCAGACGCTGTCCCAGAACGCGGCGGGCTCCGCCACCGACCAGGCGTGAAGGGCCGCGTAGTCCGGCGCCTCCACACCGTGCCGCTCGCGCACGAAGGCGGCGAAACGGGTGAGCCCCGCCCGCTCGACGGCCTCGGCGCTCGGCGCCCACAGCGGTTGGTTCATCGAATGAATTGGCACGGCATTGCTCCGCGCTCCCGGATGGACAAGGTCCGGCGCGGTCCTACACCGCGACCGGCGTCAGGCTGAATACGCGCCCGTACCTCGCCGCGGTGCCGATGTCACCTCGCCGGAGCGCCTCCCGCACATCGTCAAGGCGATACGCATCTTCAAGCGAAAGGTACGGTGACCATGCTCCAGGCTCCTCGAGCAGCTCGACATCGACCTCCGCAACGTAGTGCCCCTCGTGCACGAGCCTGGTCCGCTTCCTTCTGTTCATCCGCGTCTCCGACGATATCCGGCGTCCCACCTCTCCGGATCGGGCAAGTATGCCGTAATCAGAACGGCCGGACTCGGGTGGCCAGCCGGAAGTCCCCACACGGCATGGACCGGGCGTCCATCCGTCGTTCGCTGAAACAGGAGCACGCATGGTCCCTCCTGATTGCGTACCAAGCTCATCCGTCTCAGAAATAGTTCTCAGCCAGCTTGAGGACTCGGTACGGCATGGGCGCGGTGCGCAGGGCGACGAACGCGAGGCGGGGAAACATCTCCCGGAGCGAGAACCGGCGGCTGA
>JAJDXW010000414.1 GCA_022823045.1 Gammaproteobacteria bacterium | reverse complement strand
GCGTACTCGACGAGGTCGTAGCCGACGCTCACCACGAGGTCCGCCTCGTCGAGGGCCACGTTGATGTAGTCGCGGCTCTGAAGGCCCATCGTGAACAGGCAGTGCGGGTCCGACATCGGCACCGCCCCCTTGCCCATGAAGGTGTTGACGACGCCGATCCCGGTCTTGTGGGCGAGGCGCCGGAGCTGCCGCGCGGCGCGCTTGCGGATGGCCCCGTTCCCGGCCAGGATGAGCGGGCGCTTCGCGGCCGCGATGAGGTCGACGGCGCGCTGCACCACCTTGTGATCGGCGCCCGGCCGCCGGGTCTTCAGCGCGATCATCGGCGGTTCGTCGCTCTCCTCCTTGGCGACGTCCTCGGGGAGCTCGATGAGGGTCGCCCCCGGCTTCTCGGCTTCGGCCGTCTTGAACGCCTTTCGCACCACCTCCGGCACCGTGCCCGCGTCCCAGATGGTGTGCGCCCACTTGGTGATCGGCCCGAACATGGCGACCGAGTCCATGTTCTGGTGGCTTTCCTTGTGGAGGCGCCGGGTACTCCCCTGCCCGATGATGCAAACGAGCGGCGCCCGGTCCATGTTGGCATCGGCGACTCCGGTCACGAGGTTCGTCGCCCCCGGCCCGAGGGTGCCGAGGCATACCCCCGCCTTGCCGGTGAGGCGCCCGTAGGCGTCGGCGGCGAAGGCGGCGGCCTGTTCGTGGCGGCAGAGCACGAATCGGATCTCGCTCTCCATGAGCGAGATCATCACGTCCGCGTTCTCCTCGCCCGGCACGCCGAAGATGTGGGTGACGCCCTCCGCCTCCAGACAGCGGACAAAGAGGTCGGATGCCTTCATGACCGGTTCCCCGCTCGGACCTTCCCATCGAACCGGATTATCTGCCCCGCGTCCCGGCCCCGGTCAACCTCGCGCTGTTCGCAGGAGGGTCGCCGGCATACTCGGAAGCGACTCCGCCCGCCTGGTTGCCGCGCCTGATACCGCGCCGGCGGAAGGCGGGGATTGCCGGTGGGCGGGAAGTGGTCTACGTTCCTCGGGATGAAGGCGGACCCGCTCTTCGACTTCTCCGGCCGGACGGTCCTCGTGACGGGCGGAAGCCGGGGTCTCGGCCGGGAGATGGTCCTCGCCTTCGCCCGCCGGGGTGCCGACGCGGTCATCGTCTCGCGGCGCGCGGAGAGCTGCGAGGCGGTCGCCCGCGAAGTCGAGGCCCTCGGCCGCCGGGCCTGGCCGCTACCCTGCAACGTGTCGCGGTGGGAGGCCCTCGATCGCCTCGTGGAAGACGCCTGGAGCGCGGCCGGGGGGATCGACATCCTCGTCAACAACGCCGGCTCGTCGCCGCTCGCGCCTTCCTCGCTCGAGACCCCGGAGGCGCTCTTCGACAAGGTGGTGGCGCTCAACTTCAAGGCGCCGTTCCGGTTGATGTCGCTCGTCGGCTCGCGCATGGCGGCGGGCGCGGGCGGATCGATCGTCAACATCTCGAGCACCGGCGCCATCCGGCCGCAGCCGGAGCTCGCCCCCTACGCGGGAGCGAAGGCGGCGCTCAACGCGGTGACCGAGGCCTTCGCCCGGGAGTACGCGCCGAACGTGCGGGTGAACGCGATCATGCCGGGGCGGTTCCTCACCGACATCTCGCGGGCGTGGAGCGAGGAGGACCGGCGCAACGCCGCGGTCGCGCTCGCCCGGAGCGGGGAGCCGGAAGAGATCGTGACCGCCGCCCTCTACCTCGCCTCGCCGGCGAGCGGGTTCACCACCGGCTCGGTCATTCGCGTGGACGGCGGCATGTCCTGATTCCGCCGCACGGCGCGTTCGCCGTGCGATGATCCGGGGCGACCACCACACGATGCAGTCAGGGGCCGGCTTCGGTCTTCAGCGGGCTGGTGAACCCCCCCTGTCGGACGGCGGCCATCCCGGCCGTACCGCATCCCTCACCAGGAGGAGTCACCATGAATGACCGCGGAGCACGCTTCCGCTCGCCTTCCCGTCGTGGCCCTGGCGGCCTGCTCCCCGTCGCAGCGTTCGTTGCGGCGCTCGCCGCGGGTGCGCAGCCGGCGGCCGCCGACGACGAGGTCAAGCTCGAGTCGAGCCTCGAGCGCCTGAGCTACATGCTTGGCTACCGGATCGGGTTCAGCCTCCACGGTCAGGGCATGCAGGACATCGATCCGGCGGTGCTCGCGGCCGCCATCGAGGACGCGCTCAATCAGCGCGACCCGCGACTCACCGCCGAGGAAATGCAGGCGGCGGAGGCCGAGTACCGAGCCGGCCTCGCCTCCGCGCAGGCCCGCGAGGCCGAAACCAACCTCGCGGCCGGCGAGGCGTTCCTCGCGTCGAACGCCGGGAATGAGGGGGTCGTGGAGATGCCGGGCGGGCTTCAGTACCGCATCCTTCGCGCCGGCGAGGGTCCGAAGCCCGCGGCCGACGACCGGGTGGTGGTGCACTACCGGGGCCGGCTCCTCGACGGTACCGAGTTCGACAGCTCCTATCGGCGCGGGGAGCCCGCCGAGTTCATGGTGGGCGGGGTCATCCGCGGATGGCAGGAGGCGCTCCAGGCGATGCCGAAAGGGTCGCGCTGGGAGGTGTGGATCCCGGCCGCCCTCGCCTACGGGGAACGGGGGGCCGGCGGCGCCATCGGCCCGAACCAGACCCTGCACTTCGAGATCGAGCTCATCGAGGTCAAACCGGCGGGGTGAGCCGCCCCGGCCAGCCGGACCCGGACCCGGGCCCGAGTCCGGACGGGGACTCGTATCCGTCATGTGAGCGCCGTCCCATCGGCCCCCTCGTGTCGGAGTACGCCTCGCCGATCCGATCTGCTGGGTACTGCCTCGGGCCGGTGGTTCCATGACAGGCCGGTCCCGCCGCCAGGGAAGGGGCGGGAGCGCAAGTGCGGGTCAGTCGTCGAAGCCGACCCGGGCGCCCTCCGACACCGCGTAGCGCGACTCGAGGTCCTGGATCCCTTCGAGGCCCATCAGCTCGAAGAAATCACGGAAGCTCGCCATCTCGGCGTTCGACGCCTGGAGCCCGCCCGTCTCCCGCAGCTCGGCGAGGGCGCGCCGGATGGCCGGGATCGCGGCGGAGAGGGAGAGCCCCGGGTAGATGACGACCCCGAAGCCGAGCGCCTCGATCTCGCTCGCGGGGAGCACCGGGGTCTTGCCGCTCATCGCCATGTTGTAGAGGGTCGGGCGGGAGAAGGTCCTCGGGATCGTCTCGACCTCCTCCATCGTCGTCGGCGCCTCCACGAAGAGGACGTCCGCACCCGCTTCCTCGTAGGCCTTCGCGCGGTCGAGGGCCGCCTCGAACCCCTCGACCGCGATGGCGTCGGTGCGGGCGATGACGATGAAGTCGGGATCGGACCTCGCGTCGACCGCGGCCCGCACCTTGGCGCACATCTCCTCCACCGGGATGAGGGTCTTGCCCGCGAGGTGCCCGCAGCGTTTCGGCCAGTCCTGGTCCTCCATGTGCACCCCGGCGACCCCCGTCCGCTCGTAGCACTGAACGGTGCGGCGAACGTTGATGGGGCCTCCGTACCCGGTGTCCGCGTCGGCGATGAGGGGCAGGCCCGCCGCGTCGGCGATCCGGCCCGCGTTGTCCGCCATTTCGGTGACCCCGAGGAGCCCCACGTCGGGCAGGCCGAGTCGGCTCGCGGTGGTTCCGGCCCCCGTCATGTAGAGCGCATCGAAGCCCTGCTCGGCGACGAGGCGGGCGCCCACGCACTCGGCGACCCCGGGTGCGACGAGGAGCTCCGGCGCTTCGAGGAGGCGGCGAAGGCGGGTGGTCATTCGTTCCATGGGGGGTCTCCGGTTCTGGTGCGGCGGATGATTGAGCGGCGGATCATAGGTCATCGGAAATCGGGGCCGGGAAACGGGGTCAAAGTGCGACTCCCCACTGCTCAAGCGGCCCGCTCCACCGCACCGGAGTTCGCGCTCCGATCCCGATTACGGTCACCCGACACGCACCTGCGCGGCCGGCCGGGCCTGGAGCCGGAGGGCCAGGTAGGCGGCTTCCGCCCCGTAGCCCGCGAACCAGGCGGCGAGCCCGAGGAGCGCGCCGTCGAGGTCGGCGGCGGCGAAGGCGAGGCTGCCGACCAGGGCCGCGACGACGAGCCGGCCGGCCCCGGTGAGGGCGAGGCTTCCGGTGCGGCGCGCCCCGGTGAGGAAGCCGCGGAGGAGGGCGGAGAAGCCCCACGCGGCGGCCATCGTGAAGGCGAAGCGCATGGCCGGCGCGCACGCCGCCTCGAGCTCCGGCGACAGTCCCATGAGCCTTCCGAGCACGACGTGGCTCACCGGGGTGTCGAAGAGTCCGACCGCGATGAGGGCGAACACCACGACCACCTGCACCGCAAAGCGCCGGAGGGCCGCCCGGTCCGCCGCAGTCCGTGCGAGCGTCTGCGCGGTATGGAGGAGGTTTCGCATCGGGCTCATCATCAGGCCGGTGAGGCCGTGCACGAC
>JAJDXW010000078.1 GCA_022823045.1 Gammaproteobacteria bacterium | reverse complement strand
CGCTCGGTGTCGAACGGCCCGCCGGGGGCCGCGTACATCAGCACGTAGGAGACGACGATGAGGACGAGCAGGGTCGGCACCGCGACCGCGAGCCGCCGCAGGAAGTAGACGATCACCCGCCGCCCCGGCGCACCGTCATGTGCCCGCGGGTCGCAGCCGCGGCCACGGCCGGCGGGGACCCGGCGCGAACCCGGACGCTGCAGCCGGAATTCGCGCCGAACGGCGCCCCGGCGTACCCGCGGACGCTCCCGCCCCGCTCAGTTCGCGACCCGGTAGAGGTTCTTCGAATACCAGTTGTTCTCCACGTTGTCGTAGGGCCAGCCCCGGATGTCGGCGGCGAGGAGGAACGTGTTGGCATAGTGGTAGATCGGGATGATGGCCATGTCACCGGCGAGGATCCGCTCGACCTCACTGTAGATCGCGGCCGGGTCCTCCGCCGTCTTCGAGGCCCGCATCAGCTCGTCCACCCGCTCGTTCGAGTACTTCCCGTCGTTCGATCCGTGGGTGGTGGTGAGGAGGTCGAGGAAGGTCGACGCCTCGTTGTAGTCGCCGCACCATCCCGAGCGGGCCACGTCGAACTCCTGGTTCCGGCGGATGCCGATATAGGTCTTCCACTCGAAGTTCGCGAGCTCCGTCGTCACCCCGAGCTTCTGCTTCCACATCTGGGTCACCACCGTCGCGATCTGCTTGTGGCTCTCGGAGGTGTTGTAGATGAGCTTCAGGGTGAGGTCCTCGACCCCGGACTCGGCGAAGAGCCGCTTCGCCTCGGCGTCGCGCTCCGCCTGGGCGAGCTTCGCGTAGGGGATGTCCGGCATCTCGATGCCGGCGGTCCTGAAGTGGGTGAAGTTGTAGGCCGGCCACTGGCCGCCCTTGAGCACCTGTCCGACGATGACGTCCCGGTCGATGGCGAGGGAAAGGGCGCGCCGCACCCGTACGTCGCGAAGGGCCGGGTTCCCGCTCGCGGTGTGGTTGAAGGCGTAGTAGTAGGAGCAAAGGCGGGGGACGCTCGTCGCCTCGTCGGGCAGCTCCTCCCGGAGGGCCGGGTACTGGCCGGGCGGAAGGGGCTCGAGGTGGTCGAGCTCCCCAGCCCGGTAGCGGGTGAGGGCCTGGTTGACGTCGTTGATGACGAGGCCGGTCACCTTCTCGATGATCACCCGGTCGGCGTCCCAGTACATCGGGTTCCTGACGCGCGTGTGGTACTCGTTCAGCACCACCTCCCCGAGCACGTAGGCGCCGTTCGACACCATGTTGCCGGGGGCCGTCCAGTCCGCCCCGTGGGCCTCGATGGTCGCCCGGTGGGCGGGAAAGAGGGTCGCGTAGGTCGTCATCGCCGGGAAGTAGGGGAGCGGCGTCGTCAGCTTGACCTCCAGGGTGTGGTCGTCGACGGCCCGCACCCCGAGCTCCGCGGGGTCCCTCTCGCCGGCAAGGATCGCCTTCGCGTTCACCATCTCGGTGAGCTCGAGATACCACCCGTAGGGCGAGGCGGTCGCGGGGTCGACGGCCCGCCGCCAGGCGTAGACGAAGTCGTGCGCGGTCACCGGATCCCCGTTCGACCACCTCGCGTCCTCGCGGAGGGTGAAGGTGTAGGTGTTGTTGCCATCCGAGGCGGCGTAGCCGGTCGCCACCCCGGGGACGAGGTCGCCCTTCGCGTCCTGGCTCAAGAGCCCCTCGAAGAGGTCGCGGATGACGTGGAACCCCGAGACGTCCTGGTTGAGCTGCGGATCGAGGGTGGGGAACTGGTCCAGGAGGCGGTAGGTGAAGGTCTGGTCGTCGGCGAGCGCCTCGCCGGTCACCGGGTGGGTCCCGGCCGCGAGCGCGGGCCCCGGCGCGCCGGCCGCAAGGGCGAGGGCGAGGCCGCTCGCGGCGAGACCGAACGTGACTCTCCTCGGCGATGACTTGATCTCCATGGCTCTCTCCTCAAGGGCTCCGGTTCGCCTCCGGGAGGCCCCGGGTTCGAACCCGCGTCCGCGAACGCCCCCGGACGGGCCGCCGCGTCTCGCTGCATGCAAGGTCGAGCCCGGGTCCCAAGCGTGCAAATTCACCGATGTCCCGCCGGGACGACGCAAGAGTAGCCGCGCACGGCGCGAAGCGCGGGTATCGGGACTCGACTCGGTATGGAAGCAGATCCAAAAAATTCATTAATTTCTGCTAGCTACGACCGACGACGGAGATGTCGCTTCACGTTCCCGTAGCCGCCGAGGGAACCCGTTTCCGGAGGGGATTATCGATATAACTCCTGATTACTTACGAAAACAATCCTGATCCCACCGCTACCCGGGGTCGCGGATTTCCCTCCCGGGAGAGCGAGCCTCCAGCCCGCGGCAAGCTGGGATGAGCGGCGCTACGAGCACCGTCCGCGGGCAAGGATGCCCGCGATCCCGGGAAGACTGCGACCCCGGCAAGGCCACCGGATCGGGAAGAGCCTTGTACGTAGTCGGGAGATAACTTGACAGGCATGCCGGGGGCCTCGGTCCACTCCCTCTCCAGCGTCATGCCGGGCGGCGCATCCCCCGCCCCGACCGGGGTCCCTCAGGAGAGGAACGGCAGCTTGAGATCGTGTTCCCGCGCGCAGGCGACGGCGTCCTCGTAGCCCGCGTCGGCATGGCGCATGACCCCGCTCGCCGGATCGTTCCACAGCACCCGTTCGATGCGCGCCGCGGCTTCCTGCGTTCCGTCGCACACGATCACCATTCCGGCATGCTGGGAGAAGCCGATGCCGACCCCGCCCCCGTGGTGCAGGCTCACCCAGGTCGCGCCGGACGCGGTGTTGAGCATCGCGTTCAGCATCGGCCAGTCGGAGACCGCGTCGGAGCCGTCGATCATTCCCTCCGTCTCGCGGTTCGGGCTCGCGACGGAGCCGCTGTCCAGGTGGTCCCGGCCGATCACCACCGGCGCCTTGAGCTCGCCCGACGCGACCATCTCGTTGAAGGCGAGGCCGAGCCGGTGGCGGTCGCCCAGCCCGACCCAGCAGATGCGCGCGGGCAGGCCCTGGAAGCGGATGCGCTCGCGCGCCATGTCGAGCCAGTTGTGCAGGTGCGGGTGGTCCGGCATCAGCGCCTTCACCCTCTCGTCGGTCCGGTAGATGTCCTCCGGGTCCCCGGACAGGGCCGCCCACCGGAACGGCCCGATGCCGCGGCAGAACATCGGCCGAATGTAGGCCGGCACGAAGCCGGGAAAGTCGAAGGCGTCGTCGACCCCCGTCTCGCGCGCCATCTGGCGGATGTTGTTGCCGTAGTCGAGGGTCGGCACGCCCCGGTTCCAGAAGTCCAGCATGGCGCGGACCTGCACCGCCATGGACGCTTTGGCGGCCTCGATCGTGCCGGCCGGATCCGCGCGGCGCCGCTCCTCCCACTCGGCGAGCGTCCAGCCGGCCGGGAGGTAGCCGTTCAGCGGGTCGTGGGCGCTCGTCTGGTCGGTCACCGCGTCCGGCCGCACGCCGCGCCGGACCAGCTCGGGGTAGACCTCCGCCGCGTTGCCGAGCAGGCCGACCGAGACGGGCGCGTTGCGCGTGCAGGCTTCCTCGACGATCGCGAGCGCCTCGTCCAGATCGCTCGACTGCCGGTCGAGGTATCCGGTCTGGAGGCGCATCTCGATCCGGCTCGGCTGGCACTCGACCGCGAGCAGCGACGCGCCGGCCATGGTCGCGGCGAGCGGCTGGGCGCCGCCCATGCCTCCCAGCCCTCCGGTCAGGATCCAGCGCCCGGAGAGGTTCCCGCCGTAGTGCCGGCGGCCGACCTCGGCGAAGGTCTCGTAGGTTCCCTGGACGATCCCCTGGCTCCCGATGTAGATCCAGGAGCCGGCCGTCATCTGCCCGAACATCATCAGGCCGAGGCGGTCCAGCTCGCCGAACTTCTCGAGGGTCGCCCAATGGGGCACGATGTTGGAATTGGCGATGAGCACCCGGGGGGCATCGGGGTGGGTGCGGAAGACGCCGACCGGCTTCCCCGACTGGACGAGCAGGGTCTCGTCCGCCTCGAGGGACCGAAGGGAAGCCACCATCCGGTCATAGCACTCCCAGTTGCGTGCCGCCCGGCCGGTGCCGCCGTAGACCACCAGCTCCTGCGGCCTTTCGGCCACCTCGGCATCCAGGTTGTTCATCAGCATGCGCATCGGCGCCTCGGTCAGCCAGCTCCGGCAGCTCAGCTCGTCTCCGTGCGGGGACCGGATCGCCCGGCGGTTGTCGAGGCGGCTCGATTCCGTGCGATCGTCGTTCACGGCATTGGCTCCGGTTGCGCGCGGCGCGGGCCGGCGAGGCCCCCTCCGGCGTTCGAGGGCCGGACCTTGCTTCGGGCTAAAGCGCGTTGCAGGGCCAGCGAAGGGTCCGCCACATGTGCGAGGCGGGGGTGTTGTCGTTGCCGAGACCCTCGGGAGGCTGCCGGAACTCGCGCCCGATGACGTCCTCGAACTGCTCGAGCTCGACGTGGACGTTCGGGTCGAACGAGTAGAGGTCGTTCACGCAGATGATCCGGGCCGACATGTACCACTTGTGCCGGCGCGCCTCCTCGTACGCGGCCACGACGTAGGGCTCGGGCCGGTAGTCTTCGCCGAACAGCATGCGGTAGTTCTCGGGGTACGCGTAGCCGACCGACTCGTCGGGGAAGAACCGCAGGGCCTGGTGGGCGCGGATCGCCCAGCTCACCTCCTCGTCCACGTAGGGCTCGACGAGCTGCGCCCCCCAGTAGCCGTGGTCGGTGCGGATGAAGCCCGCGACCGCGATGTCGTGGAGGAGGCAGGCGAGCACCATCTTGTCGGAGAGGCCGTTCTTCTGCGCGAGGTTCGCGCTCTGGAGGAGGTGGGCCTGGGGCGCGACGGCGAAGCGGCAGCGGAAGAAATCCATGAGGGTGGGCTTCTCCGGCAGCGGCGGCAGCCGCGGATCCTCCCCCATGAGCATGAGGCCGCCGAACGCGCGTTCCCCGAGCGTGCGCTCCCCGTCGGCGAGGTGGTAGAGGAGCGACTTGCCGACGATGCGCTCGCCGAGCTCCTCCATCTGGCGGTGCTCGAGCTCGTCCGCGCGCTCGGACAGGGTCGGTGCGGTGCTCATCGGGCTCTCCCCATCGGTTGCGTCGGGACCACCCGGCGAGGCTAGAGCGGGGGTCGGGTGGCGTCAACCGCCGGCCGGTTGCCGGCCGGCGAGACGAGGCGCACGATCGGGGGACGGGCGAGAGCGACGCGGGACCGACACCACATGAACGAGAAGACCTCGAACCGGCCCGGTGGGGCCGCCCCGGGGGCGGACATCGCGGACTTCGTGGCCGCCCTTCCGAAGGCCGAGCTCCACCTGCACATCGAGGGCACGTTCGAGCCCGAGCTCATGTTCGCCATCGCGGAGCGGAACGGGGTCCGGCTGCCCTACGCCTCCGTCGAGGAGGTGCGGGCGGCCTATGCCTTCTCGAACCTGCAGGACTTCCTCGACATCTACTACGCGGGAGCGAGCGTGCTGCTCGAAGCGGAGGACTTCCACGACCTCGCCGCCGCCTACCTCGCGCGCGCCCGTGCCGACAACGTGCGCCACGCCGAGATCTTCTTCGACCCGCAGACCCACACCGACCGCGGGGTCCCGTTCGCGGCCGTGGTCGAGGGGCTCGGGCGCGCCCTCGACGAAGCCGAAGCGCGGTTCGGGCTCACCTCCCGGCTCATCATGTGCTTCCTCCGCCACCTCGACGAGGCGGCCGCCTTTGACACCCTCGAGGCAGGCCTCGCCCATCGCGACCGGATCGCGGGGGTGGGGCTCGATTCCTCGGAGCGCGGCCACCCGCCGAGCAAGTTCCGCGAGGTGTTCCGCCGCGCCCGCGCGGCCGGACTGCCGGCGGTCGCCCACGCCGGCGAGGAGGGTCCCCCCGAGTACATCCGCGAGGCGATCGACCTGCTCGAGGTGGTGCGGATCGACCACGGAAACGCGTGCCTCGAGGACGACGACCTCGTCGCCGACCTCGTGCGCCGCCGCATGCCGCTCACCGTGTGCCCGCTCAGCAACGTGAGGCTCCGGGTGGTGGACGACATCGCCGCCCACCCGCTCAAGCGGATGCTCGACCGCGGCCTCTTCGTCACCGTGAACTCCGACGACCCCGCCTACTTCGGGGGGTACGTCAACGACAACTACGTCGCGGTCGCCGAGGCGCTCGGGCTCGGCCGCGACGACCTCGTCCGGCTCGCCCGCAACTCGTTCGAGGCCTCATGGCTCGACGGTCACGCGAAGGCGTCCCGCCTCGCGGAGCTCGACGCGGCCGCCGCCCCGCCCGCGGGCTGAGTCGCGTGGAGAATGCCCCGCCTCCCAAGGTTCGCATGTCCGAGTCACCCACGATCGAATCCGACCCGGCCGGGACTGCGGGAGGATGTAGCCCGAG
>JAJDXW010000110.1 GCA_022823045.1 Gammaproteobacteria bacterium | reverse complement strand
CGGGCCATCGAACTCACCCCGCGGCTGTGGAAGTCGCTGTTCGCCGATGACCCCCTTCGGTCAGACCTCGGTCCGTACCACCACGATCCGCCACCACACTGAGCGCGGTACCGCAACCACGGCTCATAATGCCCGCTTACGAACGTGCGGAGCTGTCGGACGCGTTCTGGGATGTGGGCCTTCCCCAACAGATGGACACTTCGGCGGCCAGCAGCCCCTACTTCAACGTCTTTCTGGCGAGTCAGGTCAAGGCAAACGACAAGGGGTTCCTGTCGAGCGACCACACGGTCCGGACGCTGCTCGAAGGAGCCTCTCATGTTCACCACGTCTTTCCGCGGAACTACCTGAAGACGCACGGTCTGCGGCGCAGCCGCTACAACCAGATCGCGAACTATGTCGTCATGCAGGGCGAGATCAACATCGCCATCGGCGACGATCCGCCAGCGGCGTACTTCGGGGCACTTTGGCGGCAGTGCGGAAATGGCGAGGCTCAGTACGGAGGCATCACCGACGCTGACGTGTTGCGCGAGAATCTCGCGACTCACTGCATCCCAGCGGGCATGGACGAAGGTGGAAAGGTTGGTGACTACATCGAATTCCTACAGCAGCGCAGACTTCTGATGGCCGGGAAGATTCGCGACTACTATCGCTCGCTATAGAGGGACGCAAGCCCATCGGCAGGTCAACTTCATCAGCCGCTGACGACCCACCCGTGGCCCGCCGGCTGGGATGAGGAACTCGGCGCGGCCACCAAAGAGCCTGAATTCAGGCCCGAACGACGCGATTCACTCCGATTGGGCATCCGTCGACGCGCCAGCACCCGGTGGTTGCGGTGGCGTGAACCGCCCGTCCCGTAGTCGGTGAAGGCGGTTCACGAGCCACGGAGTTTCCGGCCGCGACCCATCCCACAGGAAGCCGACGGTCCCCGGGGAGAATCTCCCCGGGGACCGCCACCGGGCCTGCCAGACGCCTCCTCAGGCGCTCAAGAACTCCGTCCAGCGCTTGACGAGGTAGTCGTTCTCGTCCATCAGCGAGTTCCACACCGCGATGTTGCTGAAGCGGTTCCAGTACGAGCCGCCGTCGCGGACCTCGCCCTTCTCGACGATGATGGTGCCGAACGGATCGGGCAGCTCCTTCGCGGCCGGCTTCCCTTCGTACCAGAAGTCCCACTCCTCGGGCTCGAGGTGCTTCTTCACGTTCTCGGGCACCGACATGTAGTACCCCTGCCGCGCCACGAACGCGCCGCCCCAGCCGTCGAGCCACCAGTTGATGTACTCGTAGGCCTGGTCGAGCGCCTTGCCGGTGACCTTGGCCGAGATCGAGCAGCCGCCGTGCCAGCCCCGCATCCCTTCCTTCGGGAACGCGTAGACGCACGGGACGCCCTCGGCCTTGATCGCGGTGACCGCCGGCGACCACATGCTCTCGATCACCACCTCGCCGCTCACCATCAGGTTCACGGACTGCCCGAAGGTCTCCCAGAACGCCCGGAAGTGGCCTTCCTCCTTCTTGGCGATGAGGAAATCGATGAGAAAGTCGATCTCCTCCCGGGTCATGTTGCCCTTGTCCTTGAACTTGAACAGCCCGAGCCCCTCGATGCCGAGCGCCGCGTCCATGACCCCGATCTGGGGGACGTTGAGCAGCGCCACCGCGCCCTTGAAGTCCTCGCTGAACAGCTCGGCCCAGCTCTCGATCTTCCGGCCGGTGTCCTCGGGGTTGTATCCCATCGAGTCGGCGTTGTGCCAGCCCGGCACCATGGTGACGTAGCGCGACGGCCCGTCGACGTACTTGCCGTTCTCGTCGACCCACAGATGGCGGAACGGTGCGTCGCCCTGCCCGGGGTTGGACTCCGGGGTGAGGCGCCCGGTCTTGGTGAGGTCGGTGACCTTGTCCCAGTCCTTGATGCGCTGGGTGTCGATGGGCTGCCACACCTTGGCCGGGATCATCAGGTCCATGTCGTTGAAGTAGCCTTCCGCGACGTCGTACTGGTCGTTCTGGTTCAGCATCTTGCCGACCATCGCGCCGTAGCCCATGGCCTGGCCGCGGATCGCGAACCCGAGGTCCTCCGACGCCTTGCTCTGGATCTCGTTGATGATGCTGACCGCGAGGCCGATGGTGCGGATCCCTTCGTCGCCTCGGGCAATGTGGGGGAATCCCCCCGCGAGGGCGCCTGCCGCGGTCACCTTGGCGGTGTCGCCGAGGAACTGGCGACGTGTGCGGCCGCGCCGATGCATGTTCTTGTCGCTCATGTTGTTGCCTCCCTTGGGCTGTCGTCCGGAAGAATCCGTACGGCGAAAATACCGTAAACTCGCGCCGGTTGGAAATCGTCGGTGCGGGGACCGGCGCGGGCGCAGGCGCGGGAACGGCCAACCACCGATGAGGCGCCGGGCAAAGGGCAAGGCACGTTGCGCCAGGAGAGGCTGGATGAGCGTACTCATCAGGAACGGCCGCATCGTGACCGCGGCCGACGACTACGAGGCCGATGTCTTCATCCAGGGGGAGACCGTCGCCCTCATCGGCCGGGACCTCGTCGTGCCCGCCGACCGGGTCATCGATGCGGCGGGCCGGCTCGTCATTCCCGGCGGGGTGGACCCCCACACCCACCACCAGATGCCCTTCGGGGGCACCGAGACCTCCGACACCTTCGAGACCGGAACCCGCGCCGCCGCGCACGGCGGGACCACGTGCATCGTCGACTTCGCGATCCAGACCCGGGGCACCTCCACCATCGAGTGCCTGGACGCTTGGCACGCGAAGGCGGCCGGGAAGACCGCCATCGACTACGCCTTCCACATGATCATCACGGACATGCCGGACCACCGGGTGCCGGAGATGCGCCGCCTCGCGGACGAAGGGGTGACGAGCTACAAGCTCTTCATGGCCTATCCGGGGGTCATGCTCTCCGACGACGGGACCATCTTCCGGGCCATGCGGAAGGCGGGGGAGGACGGGACCCTCGTCTGCATGCACGCGGAGAACGGCATCGTCATCGACGAGCTCATCAAGATCGCGCTCGCCGAAGGGCACATCGAGCCCAGGTACCACGCCCTCACCCGGCCGACCCGGCTCGAGGCGGAGGGCGCGCACCGCGCCCTCGCCATCGCCGAGGTGGCCCGCTCGCCGGTCTACATCGTGCACCTTAGCTGCCACGACGCCCTCGTCGAGCTCCGCCGCGCCCAGGAGCGCGGGGTGATGGCCCACGCCGAGACCTGCCCGCAGTACCTCCTCCTCGACGTGAGTGCCTACGACGAGCCGGGCTTCGACGGGGCGAAGTACGTGCTCACCCCGCCGCTTCGCGAGAAGTGGAACCAGGAGGAGCTGTGGCGCGGGCTTCGCGCCCGCGACCTCGACGTCATCTCCACCGACCACTGCCCGTTCTGCATGCGCGAGCAGAAGGAGCTCGGCCGCGACGACTTCAGCAAGATCCCGAACGGCGGCCCGGGCGTCGAGAACCGGATGAGCCTCATCTTCCACCACGGGGTCAACGCCGGCCGCTTCGACGTCAACCGGTTCGTCGAGGTCACCTCCACCGGCCCCGCCCGGATCTTCGGGATGTTCCCGCGCAAGGGCACGATCGCGGTCGGCTCGGACGCGGACATCGTCATCTTCGACCCCGAGCGCGAGGTCACCATCAGCCGCCACGATCCGCACACCCACCACATGAACATCGACTACAGCGCCTACGAGGGGTTCCAGGTGCGGGGGTACGCCGAGACGGTGCTCTCGCGCGGAAAGGTGGTGGTCGACCAGGGCGAGTACGTGGGGCGCCCGGGAGACGGGCGGTTCGTCAAGCGCGGCCCCTACGGCGGGGCCTACGCGCCGCTCGCCGCCTCGCTCCGGACGCAGACCTACTTCTGAGATGGCGGGGGGGCATTGACAGCGCCATCGAGAGGTGTCGGTTACAGCGGACAGGAGATGTGACCATGAAGCGCTTGCGAAACAGGTTTCCCGGCATTCTTGGAATTGCGGGGGGCGTCATATTGTTTGCCCTGTTGTCGCTCGCCCTGTACGAGGTGCCCCGAGCTTTGAATCTGTGGCTTGCGCTGTTCGTGAGCGTCCTGATGATTGCCGCCGGCGTCGTTGCGTTGCGATGGGAACACCGGAAGCATGGACCGGGAGAATTTCTCGACAAGGAAGGCACGGCCTCGTGACTGAGGAGTCACGGCACTTTCAGTCTCTGTCCGTCACCATTCTGGCCATCGGGACCGCGGCGCTCGGCTTCGGGCTGTTCGGCTCGGATTTTGACGCCTCCGAGCAGATATTCTTCCGCGTACGGATCGTCAGTGGCGCGTTTGCGATCATCTTCTATGTGATGTTGGTGTTGTCCGTTGCGAGAATTCTGAGTCGGACCGGCGTATCCGGCGACGCTGTCGTGATGGGACCGATGTTCTGGATGTTCGAACTCATGGTGGCCATAGCGGTGATATTTGTCATGGACCCCGTCGAGATGCTGGTTTCCGGCTGAAGTTCGAGGCTCCCGCCGGCGTGTGGTAGCCTGCCGCGCCTTGCAAGCGGGGGGCGCAGCCGGTGAGCGAAACCGAGACCTACTACACCGTCAAGTGGCCGCGGGCGCCGGAGCACCGGCTGAGGAGCCGTTCCGGCGTCCTCGTCGAGACCAACGTGCAGGGTCAGGTGGCGCTCCACTTCTTCGACGAGACCCGCGAGCTCGACCCCGAGGTCCGCTTCGACGAGACCGGTGAACGCATCTCGGAGCCCCGCGGAATCGTCTACGTGCGCGAGGTCGCGGACACCGTCCTCGTCAGCGAGTCGAGCGCGCGTCAGCTTCGCGACGTCCTCAACCGTCTGTTCGAGGACCCCGCGCCGCAGCGGATGAACTGATTCCAGGCGAGTTCGTCCGGCCACCCCCGGCCGATGGTCAGAGCAGCTTCACGAGGGGAACGACCACCCCTACGGCGATCACCATCATCGAGCCGAGGCGAACGGTGAGAGCGTGCTTCAGCCTCGACTCGAACTCCTTCAAGTCCCGCTTCGTGACCAGCTCTTCGTTGATCAGGCTCGCTTGCGAGCGCGCCAGAACTTCGGCCTGCGCTTCCGGCATGCCGGCCTCCGTCAGCTCCTTGACGAACGCGTGGGTGTCGAATGCGATGGAGGAGGCCATGGCGACCGAAATGCTGACCCCGTTTGCTACTGCGCGGCGGTGCCGCCCGCCTGGCGGACGACCTTCAGCAGCCAGAACAGCACGCAGAAGACGGCGGTCATGATCGCGAGGGCGACCACCGCCCCGAGCCGCCGCCCGAACTCGCCGTCGAGGGCGCCCACGTCGAGGAGGTAGGCGCAGAGGATCTGGACCGCTTGCAGGGTCGCGCCGCCGCTCAGCAGGATGGCGGTGAAGGTCGAGCCGCGGAGCGAGCTCAAAACCATCGATTCCACCTGCCGCTGCCGGGCGACGTGCACCCGGTACGCGCGCCAGTGATAGCCGCAGAACCCCACGATGCCGACCACGACGGCGGCCCAGAAGATGACGTTGGCGTAGCTCAGCCCGTTGACGACGATGTTGAACAGCGCCTCGAAGGGAGCGGAGAAATAGAGGAGGATCAGCACGATCAGGTAGATGACGAGCCCCACGAGGGCCCAGAACCACTGCCAGCCGGTCATTGCGTCACTCGCTGGTTTCGCTTGGGTCGAGGCGTCGCCGCCCTCACCGCGCGGCCGCAATCAGCAGCCCGCCGTAGACGACGAAGAATAGCGCATCCTTCACGATGTGGCCGGCCGTGCCGTCGTCGATGTCGTCTTCGCCCCGGCCGGTGGCCGCGAGCACGATGATCTCCACCGCGCAGGCGACGAGCCCGAGCGCGATGAAGGGCCACGGGGTCGACCACCAGGAGAGGTCCTCCGGCGCCGCCACCCCCTCGGAGAGCCGCCAGATCCAGAGGAGCACCGGGAGGAGCGTCAGGTACGCGAGGCCGACGAGCCACCTCAAGCGCGTGAACTTGCGGTCCACCAGCCAGAACGCGAAGACGAAGAGTGCGACGTGCAGGGCGTCCCAGAACAGGGACGAGTACGCCGTGGGGTCCGCGTTCGAGACGAGGTTGAGGTAGCCCAGCACGAGCAGGATCGTGAACGCGTCGCAGTGCAGCCATTCGCGGAACGAGACCCCGCCCCCCTTGACCGCCCAGGCGCGCGACGCCTTGTCGAAGAGGAGCACGAGAGCGAGGGCGAAGGCGGCGGGGTAGAGCAGGCTCGCGACGAGGGCGTGGGCGAGCGGGGGAGGGGCGTGGACCCACGCGAGGACGAGAAAGAGGACCGCGAGGAGGACGAGGCCAAGCAGACGCACCCCGGCCGGCGATTCGCGCCCTTCGCCGTCCTCCTCCGGGTCCCGGCGCGGGCCGGCGCTCCGGGAGGCCCGGACCACCAGGTAGACGAGGAAGGCGATGGCGGCGCCCGCCGCGACCGCGAGCATCGCGACGAGGAACACGCTGCCCGCGGTCTCTCCCCGCCAGTCGCCCGCGCCGCGGCTCCACCAGGCGGCCGCGACGACCGCGGCCGCGAGCAGGGCCACCAGGACCGCGGCGAGAAGGTACTCGTACCAGCGGGTGCCGCCGCGCCCGGCCGCCGGGGCCGCTCCCGGCCGCTCCCTTCGTGGCGGAGACGGATCAGCCAACCGCGCGGGTCCCCTGCGCGGGGGCGGTGTTCGGGGTGGGCAGCCGGTCGAGATAGGCGAGGACATCGGCAAGCGGCTCGACGTCGCCGAACTTGGCGTCGATGTCGAAGAGGTTCCACTCGACGGCGCCCGCGATGCGATCCCCCACCGCCTCGCGCACCACGATGGGCCGGAAGCCCTCGGCGATCGCGTCCTCCGCGGAGTTGCGCACGCACGCCGACATCGTGACCCCGGTGAGGAGCACCGTGTCCACCCGCGCGGCGCGCAGGTACCCGGCGAGGAAGGTGCCGTGGAACGCGCTCGCCCGCTTCTTGACGATCACCGTCTCGCCGTCGGCCGGTGCGATCCGGTCGTCGATCTCGACCGGCTCGGTCCCGGTGAGCAGGTGCTCGGCGGGGATCTTGTGCTGCCAGAGCCCCGAGTCCGGGTGCGGGCCGTCCACGTTGTCGTAGGCGGTGGTGGTGTAGACGACCGGGATCCCCTTCGCGCGGGAGGCGGCGAGGAGCTCCTGCACGCTCGGGATGATGGTCTCCATGCCCTCGCACGAGAAGGCGTGGTCCGGCCGGGTCCAGGCGTTGGCGAGGTCGATGTTGACGAGCGCGGGGCTCGTGCCGTAGCCGATCCGGCGCGCGAATCCCCGCGTGTCGTAGAGCTTCGAGTTCACCCCGAAGAGAGTGTCGAGGGCCTGCCTCGTCGCGTCGTCCATCGTCTCGACCCGCCTGGTCCCGGAACCGCCGGCGAACGTAGCACCGGCCCGCCCGGCTGTCGATAGCCTGTGCAGCGTCCGCCCCCCAACCGGGTTCGTCGGACCGACGGGCTACAGCGAAGCACGGGTCGAGAACCAACACGTCAAGACGACGATCCTGGCTCACGGTGACTTCGCACTTTACCGGCGGCGGGTCTCGGAAATCTGCGATTCCTGGGGCGATACCCACCAACCGCTTCTCAAGGCGACGAGGACGGAGGCCAATCCCAAGGACTTCATCCACGACTTGTAGGTTCGAAGAGGAGGCGCTCGCCGCCCTGCAACGGGCCGTGACCCGGGCCATCGATTGCAAACGCCGCCCCGGGCAGTACGCCGTCTTCCGGGAGGACGGGCGGGTGATTTTCGTCGGCCCCGACGCACCGACCGAACAGGAGGAGCCGGCGGGCGGGAGCTGTATCGGGTTGGGGTCCGCCGCTCCCCCTGGGACGGAGTGCCCGGAAACCGGTACGGAGCGGCGCCGCTCATGACCGACAGACGATTTCGAGCTTCAGGGATTGCTGCGAGTATCCCATTGGGCTACATTGCATCGAGATGCAGACCGTTGCGGAGACCCCGACCTTTTCCGTCAGGCCGACAAACTGTTCAGCGAGGACGAAGGGCGTGAATTGGTGGACCATCTGGCCCGCAATCCCATGGCGGGGGGCGAGATTCCGGGTACGGGCGGTGTCCGGAAGCTTCGTTTCGGAGCTTCGGGGCGTGGCAAGAGGGGCGGGGCGCGGGTGACCTACTTCTACGGGGGCGAGAGGACGCCGGTCTATGCGCTCCTCGCCTATGCGAAATCCGCCAAGACCGATCTGAACCCGCCGGAACGGCGCGCGGTCGCGGCTCAGGCCGAAGCGATCAAAGCTGCCGGAAAGGAGGGAACGTGAGCACGTTCGGAGAAGACCTGATCCAGTCCCTGAACGAAGCCTTGGCCCATGCGAAGTGCGAAGGTCCGGCTGTCCTGCACCCTGCCGCGACCCCGCGCGAGATTCGGAAACAGGCGATGCTCACGCAGGCTCAGATGGCGCCCCTGATGGGCATGAGCCTGTCCGGATACCGGAAATGGGAGCAGGGGGCTCGGCGGGTCAGCGGTCCGGCCGCCACGCTTCTGCGCATCATCGAGAAGGAGCCCGAAGCGGTCCGGCGCGCGCTGTTTCCACCGTCGCGGCCGCAGCCGCAACCCTGAAGAGGGAGGACGCGAAGGCGTGACGGCGGTCGGCGAGCGCGAGACCCGTACGCAACAGCGGGTGGTCCGCTTCTTCCGGGACGCCCTCGGCTATGACTATCTCGGGCATTGGCAGGACCGCCCGGACAACCGGAATGTCGAGGAGGGGTTGCTCAGGGACTGGTTGAGGCGCCAAGGCCACGCCGAGGGAGTCATTACGAGGGCGCTCCACGAACTGAGACGAGCGGTCGCCGTCAGCGGCAGCAGGGGGCTCTACGACGCAAACCGCGAGGTCTACGACCAGCTCCGCTACGGCGTGAAGATCAAACCGGACGTGAGTGAGCAGACCGTCACGGTCTGGCTCATCGACTGGAAGAACCCAGGCAACAACCAGTTCGCCATCGCCG
>JAJDXW010000258.1 GCA_022823045.1 Gammaproteobacteria bacterium | reverse complement strand
GCACATGAGGGGGTGCGCGTTCGTCTCGGTCGGCTTCCCGTGCGTCGCCCAGCGAGTGTGGGCGATTCCGGTGCTCCCGTGCGGCCGGTCCCGTGCGACGAGCGCCTCGAGCTCGGCCACCTTCCCCACCGTCCTCACCCGGTCGATGCGGTCCCGCATCACCGCGAGTCCGGCCGAATCGTAGCCGCGGTACTCGACCCGCCGCAGGCCTTCGAGGAGGAAGGGCACCACGTCGCGCCGCGCGACCGCCCCGACGATTCCACACATGATTCGATCCCCTTGAGGTCGGGCTGACGAACGGGGTCAGCCGCCCCCGAAACGGCGCTTCCAGCGCGCAATGCTCGTCTGCCGGCTTCGCGACAGGGTGAGTTGCCCCGGCGGTGCGTCCCGGGTGACCGTCGAACCCGCCCCGATCGTCGCACCCTCCCCGACCCGGACTGGCGCCACGAGCTCCACCCCCGAGCCGATGAACGCGCCGTCCTCGATGGTCGTCCGGTGCTTCTCGACCCCGTCGTAGTTGCAGGTAATGGCCCCGGCTCCGATGTTGACCCCGCTTCCCACGTCGGCGTCGCCCACGTAGGAGAGATGGCTCGCCCTGGACCCCGCACCGATGCGCGATGCCTTGACCTCGACGAAGTTCCCGATGCGCGCGTCCTCGCCGACCTCGGTTCCCGGACGCAGCCGGGCGAACGGGCCGATTCGAGCCCCTGGCGCCACCCGCGCGCCGTCGATTACGCAATGCGAGAGCACCTCGGCCCCCTCACCAATTTCGGCGTCCCGGAGTACCGTGCAAGGTCCGATGGTGGCGCCGCGGCCAATCCGCACCCGACCCTCCAGCACGACCCCGACGTCGAGGACGACGTCCACGCCCGCCTCCACCTCACCGCGAATATCGACCCGCGAAGCGTCGCGCAGGGTGACCCCGCCGCGCATCAACTCCTCCGCCCGCCGGCGCTGGAGTCGGCGCTCGACGGCCTCGAGCTCGATTCGGTCATTGACCCCGAGCGCCTCGCCCGGCGAGGACGGAACGACCGGTGTCACCACGAAACCTTCCTCCACGGCCATCGCCACCACATCGGTGAGATAGTACTCGCCTTGTGCATTGTTGGTGGAGAGCCCCGCCGCCCAGCGGCGGAGCGACGCGGCGGGGGCGGCGATGATCCCGGTGTTGATCTCGCGTATCGCACGCTCGGCGGGACTCGCGTCCCGGTGCTCCACGATAGCGACTACGCGGCCTTCGGAATCGCGTCGCACCCGGCCATAGCCGTCCGGGCGATCCACGGAGACGGTGAGGAGGGCGAGCTTGTCCGGGCGGCCCTCGGCCACGAGGCGGCGAAGCGAGGCGGGCTCAAGGCCCGGCACATCGCCGTAGAGGACGAGGACCGCGCGCCCGTCGGGGACAGCGGGAAGCGCCCTCGCGAGCGCATCCCCGGTGCCGAGGGGCCGGGGTTGCTCGACCCAGTCGAGCGCGGGCGCATCGGGCCCGAGAGCGGCCTCAATCGCGGGACGAATCGATTCGCCCCGGTAGACGATGTGGATCGCGGCGGGCTCGACCTCGCGGGCGGCCGCAATCACCCAGGCGAGGAGCGGGCGTCCCGCTGCCGGCTGGAGGACCTTCGGAAGGCCCGAGCGCATCCGCTTGCCCTCGCCGGCCGCGAGGATGACGACCTCGAAGTCCGTCATGCGCAGCTCCCTCCCCCTCGATGCAATCCCGGATGCGGCGCCGCGAACGAGCCCCATTCTCCGTTGGCGGCGGAGGCGTCGGCGCGGGCCGGCGGCGGCCTCCGGCCTCAGGTCCGTCCGGTGCGGCGGCGCAGCCGCTCGAGGGTCCGGAGCTGCGCCACCGCCTCCGCGAGCTCCGCCCGGGCCTTCGCGTAGTCGATTTGCGCCTGCCGGTCGTGAAGGGCCTGCTCCGCCTGCTCCTTGGCGGCGGCGGCGGCCGCCTCGTCGACGTCTTCGGCCCGAAGCGCGGTGTCGGTGAGGACCGTCACCAGGTGGGGCTGCACCTCGAGGATGCCGCCCGACACGTAGAACGACGCCTCCTCGCCCCCCGGAACGACCGCCCGCACCTCGCCCGGCGCGAGGGTGGTGATGAGGGCGCTGTGCCCGGGCATGATGCCGACCTCTCCCTCGACGGCCGGGGCGAACACCATCTCCACGTCGCCGGAGAAGATCTCGCGCTCCGCGCTTACCACGTCGAGCCGGGTGGTCATCGCCGTCGCCTCCCTTGCGCCCCGGGTCCGCGAGCGTCCGGGCTCACAGGGTCTTCGCCTTCTCGACCGCTTCCTCGATCCCGCCGACCATGTAGAAGGCCTGCTCGGGCAGGTGATCGTACTCGCCGTCCACGATGGCGCGGAACCCCGCGATGGTCTCGCGCAACGGCACGTACTTGCCGGACGAACCGGTGAACACCTCCGCGACGAAGAACGGCTGCGAGAGGAACCGCTCGAGCTTCCGGGCCCGCGACACGGTGAGCCGGTCCTCGTCCGACAGCTCGTCCATGCCGAGGATCGCGATGATGTCCTTGAGCTCCTTGTAGCGCTGGAGGGTGCTCTGCACCGCCCGCGTGGTGCCGTAGTGCTCCTGGCCGAGCACCTGCGGGTCGAGCTGCCGGCTCGTCGAGTCGAGCGGGTCCACAGCGGGATAGATCCCGAGCTCCGCGATCTGCCGTGAGAGCACCACCGTCGCGTCGAGGTGGGCGAAGGTGGTCGCCGGCGAGGGATCGGTCAGGTCGTCGGCCGGCACGTACACCGCCTGGATGGAGGTGATCGACCCGGTCCGGGTCGAGGTGATGCGCTCCTGCAGCACCCCCATCTCCTCGGCCAGGGTCGGCTGGTAGCCGACCGCCGAGGGCATCCGCCCGAGCAGGGCCGACACCTCGACCCCCGCGAGGGTGTAGCGGTAGATGTTGTCGATGAAGAGGAGGACGTCGCGACCCTCGTCCCGGAAGTACTCCGCCATGGTGAGCCCGGTGAGGCCGACCCGGAGGCGGTTCCCGGGCGGCTCGTTCATCTGCCCGTAGACGAGGGCCACCTTGTCGAGGACCCCGCTCTCCGTCATCTCGTGGTAGAGGTCGTTGCCCTCGCGGGTGCGCTCCCCCACCCCGGCGAAGACGGAGTAGCCGCTGTGCTCGATCGCGATGTTGCGGATGAGCTCCATCACGCACACCGTCTTGCCGACACCAGCGCCCCCGAACAGCCCCACCTTGCCACCCTTGGCGAAGGGGCAGATGAGGTCGACGACCTTGATGCCGGTCTCGAGCAGCTCCACCGTCGGCGCCTGGTCGGCGTAGGCGGGCGCGTCGCGGTGGATGGTCCAGTGCTCGTCCGCTCCGATGTCGCCCGCCTCGTCCACCGGCTGCCCGAGGACGTCCACGATCCGCCCGAGCGTCTTCGGCCCGACCGGCACCGCGATCGGCTCACCCGTGTTCACCACCTCGACCCCGCGCTTCAGCCCGTCCGTCGAGCCCATCGCGATCGCCCGCACCACCCCGTCGCCGAGCTGCTGCTGCACCTCGAGGGTGAGGTTCTGCTCCTCGAGCCGGAGCGCGTCATAGACCTTGGGGATCTCTCCCCGCGGGAACTCCACGTCCACCACCGCGCCGATGATCTGTACGACTTCTCCACCGCTCATCCGCTTTGTCCTCGATTCCGTCCCGCTCGACCGGGACTCGTTGGGTTCCGGTTACGTCGCTCGCGCGCCCCGGCTCAGACCGCGGCCGCGCCGCCCACGATCTCCGAGATCTCCTGGGTGATGGCGGCCTGGCGCGCCTTGTTGTAGGCGAGCTGCAGCTCGTCGATGAGAGTGCCCGCGTTGTCCGTCGCGGCCTTCATCGCCACCATCCGGGCCGCCTGCTCACTCGCCCCGTTCTCCATGACTGCCTGGTACACGAGGGACTCGATGTACCGGACGAACACCCGGTCCAGCACCTCCGGCGCGCCGGGCTCGTAGAGGTAGTCCCAGTACACGTCGAGAGTCTCTTCCTTGGCGGACACGAAGGGCAGCAACCGCTCGATGCGGGGCCGCTGGGTCATCGAGTTCACGAAGTCGTTGTAGGCCATGTAGACCCGGTCGAGGCGCCCTTCCTCGTAGGCGGCGAGCAGCACCCGAACCACCCCGACCAGGTCCGCGACGCGGGGCTCGTCCCCGACGTGGGTCGCCTGGCCGACCACGTTCGTCCCGAGGCGGCGGAGGAACATCGAGCCCTTGTTTCCGATGACGCACGCGTCGAGCTCGAGCCCCGACTCGCTCCATCCCTCCATCTCCCGAAGGAGGCTTCGGAACAGGTTGGAGTTGAGCCCGCCGCAGAGGCCCCGGTCGGTCGATACGAGGAGCACCCCGACCCGCTTCGGCTCGCGCTCGGCCATGAACGGGTGACGGTACTCGGAGTGGGCCTGGGCGATGTGGGCGATGACCTGGCGCATCTTGAGGGCGTAGGGCCGGGCCGCGTTCCGGCGCTCGAGGGCCCGGCGCATCTTGCTCGCGGCCACCATCTCCATCGCCCGCGTTATCTTCTGCGTATTCGCGATGCTCTTGATCTTGGTCCGGATTTCCTTCGCGGCAGCCATGTCGAATCCCGATTCGGTTCCCGTTCCCCGCTCCCGTCCCCGGTCGCGGTCGCGCCCGCCGTCCCGCCTACCAGGCCTGGGTCGACTTGAATCCGTCGACGGCCGCGGCGAGGCCCGCCTCGATCTCGTCGTTGAAGTCCGCGGTCGCGTCGATCGTGCCCATGAGCTCTCCGTGCTCGGAGTGCATCCAGGAATGAAGGGCGTCCTCGAAAGCCGCGATTTTCTCGAGGGGGAGGTCGTCGAGGTAGCCCCGGTCCACCGCGAAGAGGCTGACGGCCATCTCCGAGATGCTCATCGGGGCGTACTGCATCTGCTTCATCATCTCCATGACTCGCTGTCCGCGCTCGAGCTGCCGGCGCGTCGTCTCATCGAGGTCGGAGGCAAACTGGGCGAACGCCGCGAGCTCGCGGTACTGGGCAAGGGCGAGGCGCACCCCGCCGCCGAGCTTCCGGATGATGGTGGTCTGGGCCGCCCCCCCAACCCGCGACACGGAGAGCCCGGCGTTCACGGCCGGACGGATGCCGGCGTTGAAGAGGTCCGTCTCGAGGAAGATCTGCCCGTCGGTGATGGAGATGACGTTGGTCGGCACGAACGCCGACACGTCACCCGCCTGGGTCTCGATGATCGGAAGGGCGGTGAGCGAGCCCGTCTGCTCCTTCACCTCCCCGTCCGTGCGGCGCTCCACCTCGTTCGCATTGATCCGCGCGGCCCGCTCGAGGAGCCGCGAGTGGAGGTAGAAGACGTCACCGGGGTACGCCTCGCGGCCCGGCGGCCGGCGGAGCAGCAGCGAGATCTGGCGGTACGCCCACGCCTGCTTGGTGAGGTCGTCGTAAATGATGAGCGCGTCCTCGCCGCGGTCGCGGAAGTACTCGCCCATCACGCAGCCGCTGTAGGGCGCGATGTACTGCATAGCGGCCGACTCCGCGGCGGGGGCGGCCACCACCACCGTGTGCTCCATCGCATCGTGCTCCTCGAGCCGGCGGACGACCGCCGCGATCGACGAGTTCTTCTGCCCGATGGCGACATAGATGCACTTGATGCCCGAGCCCTTCTGATTGATGATGGTGTCGATCGCGACCGCGGTCTTTCCGGTCTGGCGGTCCCCGATGATGAGCTCGCGCTGGCCGCGGCCGATCGGGATCATCGCGTCGATGGACTTGAGCCCGGTCTGCACCGGCTGCCCGACCGACTGGCGGGTGATGACCCCGGGCGCGATCTGCTCGATGGGAAGCCGGGCTTCGGTCTCGATGGGCCCCCGTCCGTCGATCGGCTCGCCGAGGGAGTTGACCACCCGGCCGAGCACGCCCCGCCCCACCGGCACCTCGAGGATCCGGCCGGTGCACCGCACCACATCACCCTCGGAGATGTGCTCGTAGTCCCCGAGCACGACCGCCCCCACCGAGTCGCGCTCCAGGTTGAGCGCGAGGCCGTACGTGTTGCCGGGAAACTCGATCATCTCGCCCTGCATCACGTCGCTCAGGCCGTGGATACGGGCGATCCCGTCCGTCAGGGTCACGACGCTCCCCTCGGTCCGGGTCTCGGTCCGGATCTCGAAGGTCTCGATCCGCTCGCGGATGAGTTCGCTGATTTCCGTCGCGCTTAGCTTCATTGCGTGCTACCTGCTCCACGGATGACTTGGCTGTTTTCTGTCGTGCCCGGTTTCATTAGCTGCTACCTGCTCCGCAGATTGATTTCGCTGGTTTCTGTCGTGCCCGGCTTCATTGCGTGCTACCTGCTCCACGGATGACTTGGCTGTTTTCTGTCGTGCCCGGCTTCATTGCTTGCTGCCTGCTCCGCAGTTGCGTTCCCCGGCCGCTACGGCGTGCCGCGCCGGCGCCGGGAAGAGATTCAGACGAGATCCTGGGCAAGCTCGCGCAGCCGGCCGGCGAGCGACGCGTCGATGACGGAGTCGCCGATCCGGATCACGACCCCGCCGATGAGCGAGTCGTCGACCGCGGTCTCGAGGGTGATCTCGCGCCCGAGGCGGCGCCCGATCGCTTGGGCGAGCAGCTCGATCTGGGCCGGATCGAGTTCGTAGGCGGAGACGATCTCGACCGCGCTCCGCCCTGCGCGGCGGCTCCGCTCCGCCTCGAAGAGCCGCGCAACCTCGGGGCCGAGCCCGAGGCGCCGCCCCTCGCCGAGCACCCGGACGAAGTTGGCCATGGTGGGGAAGAACCCCTCCCCCCCGATTTCGATCAGGACGTCGAGGACGAGGTTGGTCACCCGATCCGCGGGTACCCGCGGATCGGCGAGCAGCTTCGCGAGCTCCGGGTCTCCGGTCACCGCCGAGAGCAGCTCCATCCCTTCGGACCAGGTATCCACCGCGCTCTCGCGCTCCGCCTGGCGGTATGCCGCCTGGGCATACGGCCGGGCCAGGGTGATCGCGTCGTCCATCGCCATCGCCGTGCTTCCTCGCCTAGAGCTCCTCGGCGAGCTGGCCGAGAAGCTCCGCGTGCTGCCCCGCGTCCACCTCGCGCCGGAGCAGGCGTTCCGCCCCGGAGAGCGCTATCCGCCCCACCTCCATCCGCAGCGCCTCGCGCGCCCGCAAGGATTCCTGGTCGATCTCGGCCCGCGCCGCGACGAGGAGCCGCTCGCCCTCCGTGCGGGCCGTCGCCTTCGACTCCTCCACGATCTCGGCGCCGCGCCGCTGCGCCTGGGAGATGATGTCGCCCGCCTGCTCGCGCGCTTCCTTCAGCATCTCCGCCGCCTGCTCCTCGGCGCGGGCCTGGCTCTCGTGGCCCTGCTCGGCCGCGGCCAGACCCTCCGCAATCCGGGTGCGGCGATCCTCGAGCGCGTTGAGGATCGGCTTCCAGAGGAACTTCATCACGAACAGCACGAGCACCAGGAAGGTGCCCATCTGCCCGAACAGCGTGGCCGTCACGTTCACCGTCGTCCCCCTCCTCCGCGAACGGAGGCTCGTTTGCTCATGGGTCCGATCCGGGCCCGCCTCATCCGCCGCCGACCGCGGACTGGAGCGCCCCGACGAAGGGGTTGGCCAGGATCAGCCACATCGAGATGCCGAGGACGATCATGGGGAACGCCTCCATCAGCCCTCCGGTGAAGAGCATCTGGACGAGGAGCTGCGGGCGAAGCTCGGGCTGACGGGCGATTCCGTCGATGTACTTCCCGCAGATGAGGCCCCACCCGAGGGCGGAGCCGAAGCCGGCCGCGGCGAGAATGATGCCTACGCCGATCGCGGTGGCGCTGTAGATCGACGCGATGTGGACTGCCTCCATGATGTGTGTCTCCTCAGAGGTCGCGATGGATGGGGGATCAGTGGTCGTCCTGGTAGGCGAGCGAGATGTAGACGATCGAGAGCAGCATGAAGATGAACGCCTGCAACGTGATCACCAGGACATGGAAGATGGCCCACGCGCCGCCCGGGACGAACTGGGCCCAGAACGGGAGCAGCGCGATGAGAATGAACAGGAGCTCGCCGGCGAAGAGGTTGCCGAACAGGCGCAGCCCCAGGCTCAGCGGCTTCGCGATCTCCTCGATGAGGGTCATCGCGACGTTCACCGGAAAGAGCCAGATGCCGAACGGGTGGCTCAGGTACGTCTTCACGTAGCCCCAGGCGCCGCGCTCGCGGACGTTGTGGATGATGATGAGCAGGAAGATGGTGAGCGAGAGCCCGAACGTCGCGTCCAGATTGGTGGTGGGGACGATCTTGAAGTACGGGACGCCGGCCTCGTAGAAGAGCTTCGGAACCAGATCGACCGGGACGAGGTCCATCAGGTTCATCAGGAACACCCACAGGAAGATGGTGAGCCCGAGCGGGCCCACGAGGGCGTTCGGCTTCGGGAAGACGTCGCGCACCATCCCGTTCACGAACTCGACCAGCATCTCGAGCACGTTCTGAAGCCCGGTGGGGTTGTCGGGGTCGATGTTCCGGCCGACCCGCCACGCGGCGAGCATGATGAGCCCGGCGAGGAACAGGCTCACGAGGAACGTGTCGACGAAGAAGACGGAGAAGTCGATGAGGCCCGACGCGCGGTGCGTCTCGGGGTCGCACCCGAGGCACAGGTTCGTCAGGTGGTGCTGGATGTACTCGACCGGATTGTCGGTCGCGGGCTGGGCCGCCGCGCTCGTATCAGCCAAGTCTCTCGACTCCGGTTGTGTCATGGCTCAAGCCCGCGGGCTCCCGTCCGGGCGGTGCAGCGTCCCGGCGAGGAACCAGCCGACCTGGCACACCGCAAACCCCGCGATCATCGGCACCGGAGCAAGCTTCCAGTAGCCGATCCCGAGTGCGAACAGCCCCGCGGCCACCGCGAAGCGCTCGAACACGCCGATCCCGAGCACCAGCGTCTCCGACCCCGGCCGCGACCTCGTGGCCCGGGTCGCGAGCCGGACGCGGCGCGCGTGCAGCGCGGTCAGCACGAGGGCGATGCCGCTGCCGGCGAGCGCCCCTCCCGCCGCGGCCGCGTCCCGCAAGATCAGGAACGCGACGGCGGCGGCGAGCGCGAGGGCCGCTTGCCCCGAGGCGAGGCGGACCACGTCTCGTGCCAGACCATCCCCCATCCCGGGGGCCCCACGCCGCATCACAACGCCTCCCCTACAAACAAAGCGGGAGGCTCCCCTCACCCATTCCGCTGCACCTGGACTCGGGTTCGGGACCCTCCCGTGGGGAGCGCCGCCATCTCGGGCGAAAGCGCGATTCTACCCAACCCCGTCCGCACCGATCAACGACACCCGCGGGCTGCCCGTGGTCCCACGAGACGATTCACGGTTGGCGCCGCGCCCCTCGGCCGGCGGCGGCTCCAAGGAGGGGATCGCGGCCGGCGAGCTTCGCCGACCCGCAGTGACGTGGGAGCGGCAGATGCCGGCTCTCCCGACGGCGCAGACTACTCTTCGGGGGGGTGGTCCGGGTCGAGCCGCTCCAGGATCCCGTCGAGCTCGTCGAGGCTGTGGTAGCGAATGACGAGTCTTCCCGAGCCCCGCTTGCCGTGCCGGATGTTGACCTCGCTCCCGATGAGATCGGCGAGGCGGGTCTCGAGACGGCCGATGTCCGGGTCCCGCGCCGCTTCTTCCTCGCCCCCACCGGCCGGAGCGCTCTGCAACCGGCGCACCAGCGCCTCGGTCTGGCGCACCGAGAGGCCTCGGTCCGCGACGAGCCGGGCCGCCTCGCTCTGCCGCGGACCCGCGAGCCCGAGGAGCGCGCGCGCGTGGCCCATCTCGAGATCGCCGGACTCGAGCCGGTCGCGAACATCCTCGTTGAGGTCGAGCAGCCGGAGCAGGTTCGAGACGGCCGGCCGGGAGCGGCCCACCGCCTCGGCGACCTCCCGGTGGGTCATCGCGAACTCCTCGACGAGGCGGGCGACTCCGCGGGCCTCCTCCAGGGGAGTCAGGTCCTCGCGCTGGATGTTCTCGATGATCGCGATGGTGAGGGCAACCTCGTCCGAGACCTCGCGCACCACCGCGGGCACCGTCTCGAGCCCCGCCGCCTGGGCCGCCCGCCACCGGCGCTCCCCGGCCACGAGCTCGTAGCGGTCCTCACCCGCCGGACGCACGACCACGGGCTGGACCACCCCGTGCGCACGGACCGAACGGGTGAGCTCCTCGAGCGCGTCGGCATCGAGCTTCCGGCGCGGCTGGTACGGGCTCCGGCGGACCAGCTCCACCGGGATCTCGCGACCCGGGTCGCCCCGGGCGCCCTCCCCCGGTCCGGGGCCAAGGAGCGCGTCGAGCCCGCGCCCGAGCGCCTTGCTTCGGGGGCTAGCCATGGCGTGGCGAGGCGGTTGGCGCCGCGGCGGCCTGCCGCGCGGCGGGGGCGGTTCCGGCGCCGCCGGCGCCGCGGGCCACGATCTCGGAGGCGAGTGCGACGTAGGCGCGCGCCCCCTTCGACGTCCGGTCGTAGGCGAGGGCCGGAAGTCCGTGGCTCGGCGCCTCGGCGAGACGCACGTTGCGGGGGACGACGGTCATGTACACCCGTTCTCCGAAGTACTTGACGAGCTGGGCGGAGACCTGGTTCGCGAGGCGGTTGCGCCGGTCGAACATGGTGCGCAGAAGGCCCGCGATCCGGAGCTCGGGGTTGAGCCGCTCCTTGACCCGCTCCACCGTGTCGAGGAGCGCGGCGAGGCCCTCCAGCGCGAAGTACTCGCACTGCATGGGCACGAGCACCGAGTCCGCCGCGCAGAGCCCGTTCACGGTGAGCATGTTGAGCGCGGGCGGGCAGTCGACGATCACGTACCGATAGCCGCTCCGCACCGGAGCGAGAGCGCTCCGGAGGCGAAGCTCGCAGCCCGGCTCGCCGATGAGCCCGACCTCCGCGGCGGTCAGCTCACCGTTGCTCGGAACGACGTCGTAGCCCGCCGCCGCCGGGGCGACCACCACCGTCGCCGCGAGCGGGCGGTGCTCCATCAGGACATCGTACATGGAGTGGAGGACCCTCCGCTTGTCCACCCCGCTCCCCATGGTGGCGTTTCCCTGCGGATCGGCGTCGACGAGGAGCACCCGATGGCCGGCCGCGGCGAGGGAGGCGGCGAGGTTCACGCTCGTGGTCGTCTTCCCGACCCCGCCCTTCTGGTTGGCGACCGCGATGACCTCCGCTTCCATGCGAAGCTAGGTTACCCGATCGCCGGAGCGCAGGAGCGCCGAATCACCGGAGGATCACGAGGTGCCGCTCGGCCTCGAGCCCCGGCACCCGGAGCCGGGCCGTCTCGAAGGGGACCCCCTCGAGCTCCTGCAGCTCGCGGGCCGGATACCGGCCCTTCATGGCGAGGATCGGCCCCCGGCAGCTCGGACGGACGAGCTCGCGGACCCGCGCGAGGCTTCCCACCGCCCGCACCACCGCCGCGTCGAACGGCGGCGGCGGCGCGGAGCGCTCCGCCCGTCCCTCCACCACCTCGACGTTGGGGAGCCCGAGCGCGCGCACCGCGTGCCGGCAGAAGCGCGCCTTCTTGCCGTTGCCGTCGAGGAGGACGAAGCGAAGCTCCGGCAACGCGACGGCGAGGGGGATGCCGGGGAGCCCCGCCCCGCTCCCGAGGTCGAGGACCCGGAAGGGATCGCCGGACGGCGCCGCGCCGTGACCTCCCTCCGCGGCGAGGAGGCGAAGCGCCGCCGCGATGGTGAGCGAGTCGAGCAGGTGACTTCGCACCCAATCGAGCCCGGGCGCCTCCGCGACGAGGTTGTAGGCACGGTTCCAGCGGCGAAGCTCGGCGAGGAAGGCGAGGAGGCACTCCTCGGCGGGCGGCAGAAGGCGGAGACCGAGCTCGGCCACCCCGGCCGCGAGCGCCTTCGCCTCCTCGCCCGTCTCCATCGCGCCCGGTGAAGGACCGTCGGATCAGGCGCCGAGCCGGTAGGGATTCACCGGGGCTCAGCCCCCCTGTCCCCGGGCCGCCGCGCGCGCTTCGGCCGGCAGCCCCTCGTGGCGCTTGAGGTGCACGAGGAGCAGGCTCACCGCCGCCGGGGTGACCCCCGAGACGCGCCCCGCCTGCCCGATCGTGGCCGGCCGGTGCAGCGCGAGCTTCTCGGAGACCTCGGCGGAGAGGCCCCGCACCGCCCGGTAGTCGAACCCGTCCGGGATCCGGAGCGCCTCGCGGGCCCGGGTGCGGGCCACCTCGTCGTCCTGGCGCTCGACGTACCCGGCGTACTTCGCCTCGATTTCGAGCTGCGCGGCCACCTTCGGGTCGTCGATGCCGGGCCCCGCGATGCGCATGAGATCCGCGTACCGTACCTCCGGGCGCCGAAGGAGCTGCCAAGCGGTCTGCTCGCGCCCGAGAGGGCGGCCGAGCACCTCGTCGGCGAACGCCTCCGGCACGCGCCCCGGAGCGAACCGCATCCCCTCGAGCCTCGCCCGTTCGCGCTCGAGGGCGGCGCGCCGTGCGCGGAACGCCTCGTACCGCGCATCGTCCACGATCCCGAGCTCGCGCCCGCTCTCGGTGAGGCGAAGCTCCGCGTTGTCCTCCCGGAGGCGGAGCCGATACTCGGCGCGGCTCGTGAACATGCGGTACGGCTCGCTCGTCCCGAGCGAGGTCAGGTCGTCGATGAGAACCCCGATGTAGGCCTCGTCGCGCCGCGGCGTCCACGGCGCGCGTCCGGCGACCTGCCGCGCCGCGTTGAGTCCGGCGACGAGCCCCTGGGCGGCCGCCTCCTCGTATCCGGTGGTGCCGTTCA
>JAJDXW010000240.1 GCA_022823045.1 Gammaproteobacteria bacterium | reverse complement strand
GCGCACCCTCCGCCCCCGGCACGTGATCCTCGCCGCCGGCTCGGTGCCGTCCACCATCGCCGCCGCCCCGACGGACGGGGAGCGCATCGTGGACTCCGCGGGCGCCCTCGCCTTCGAGGAGACGCCGGCGCGCCTCGCGATCATCGGAGCGGGGGTCATCGGCCTCGAGCTCGGGAGCGTCTGGAACCGCCTCGGCTCCGAGGTGGCGCTCCTCGAAGCGCTCGAGGACTTTCTCCCCACCGCGGATCGGGAGGTCGCGAAGCAGGCCCTCCGGATCTTCCGCCGCCAGGGCCTCGACATCCGCCTTGGGCAAAGGGTCATCGGGTGCGAGGCCGGCGACGAGGCGGTGTCCGTGCACTTCGAGGATGCGAAGGGAGCGCACCGGATCGAGGTGGACCGGCTCGTGGTCGCGGTCGGACGCCGGCCCGTCACCGAGGGTCTCGGCCTCGAGGAGGCGGGCATCGAACGGGACGAGCGAGGGTTCGTGCGGGTGGACGAGTTCGGCCGCACGAATCGCGAGAACGTCTGGGCGATCGGCGACTGCACGGCGGGGCCGATGCTCGCCCACCGGGCCTCGGAGGACGGGGTGGCCGTCGCGGAGCGCATCGCGGGCGGCAAGAGCCGGGTCGACCACCGCACCGTGCCGTGGGTGATCTACACCCATCCGGAGATCGCGTGGGTGGGCCGGACCGGGGCCGAGCTCGACGAGGCGGGCATTGCGTGGCGCGCGGGGAAGTTCCCGTTTGCCGCCTCCGGGCGCGCCCTCGCGGCGGGCGAGACGGAGGGGTTCGTCAAGGTCGTCTCCGACGAGGAGACGGACGAGATCCTCGGCGTCCACATCTTCGGCGCGCAGGCGTCGGAGCTGGTCTCCGAGGCGGTCACCGCCATGGAGCTCCAGGCGAGCGCCGAGGACCTCGCCCGCACCATCCATGCCCATCCGACCCTCGCGGAAGGCATCCACGAGGCGGCCCTCGCGGTGGACGGGCGCGCCATCCACCTGTGACCCGCACCATCGCATTCGCCCGGGGGCGACGGCCCTCCTCCATCACCCAACAGGAACTCCGACGATGACGACTGCCAACGGCTCCGCCTCCCCCTCGACCCTCTCCGTCCACGGACGCGAGTTCGAGATCTTCCGGCTCGACGCGGCGGGGGGCGAGTTCGCGAGCCTCCCCTACTCGCTCAAGATCCTTCTCGAGAACCTCTGCCGGCACGAGGACGGGGTGAACGTCACCCGCGCCGACATCGAGGCGCTCGCAAACTGGGACCCGGCCGTCGAGCCGTCGGCCGAGATCGTGTTCACCCCGGCGCGGGTGCTCCTCCAGGACTTCACCGGCGTGCCGGCCGTCGTCGACCTCGCCGCGATGCGTGACGCGGTGCGGGCGCTCGGGGGGGAGGCGAGCCGGGTGAACCCCCACGCCCCCGCCGAGCTCGTGATCGACCACAGCCTCCAGGTGGACCGCCACGCGCGGCCCGACGCCCCCGATCTCAACGCCCGGATCGAGTTCGCCCGGAACCGGGAGCGGTATCAGTTCCTGAGGTGGGGCCAGAACGCCTTCTCCAACCTCCAGGTCGTTCCCCCCGACACCGGCATCGTGCACCAGATCAACCTCGAGTACCTCGCCCGGGTGGTCTTCGACCGGTCTCCGGACGGCGCTCCGCGCGCCTTTCCGGATACGGTGGTCGGGACCGATTCGCACACCACGATGATCAACGGCCTCGGCGTGCTCGGCTGGGGCGTCGGCGGAATCGAGGCGGAGGCGGCGATGCTCGGACAGCCCATTCCGCTGCTCATCCCCCGGGTGGTCGGCTTCCGGCTGGAGGGGCGGCTCCCCGAGGGCGCCACCGCGACCGACCTCGTCCTCACCGTGGTCGAGATGCTGCGCGCCCATGGGGTGGTGGGGAAGTTCGTGGAGTTCTGGGGCAGCGGCCTCGACGAGCTGCCGGTGGCGGACCGGGCCACCATCGCGAACATGGCCCCCGAGTACGGGGCGACCTGCGGAATGTTCCCGATCGACGCGGAAACGATCCGCTACCTCGAGCTGAGCGGACGGGACCCCGGGCAGATAGCGCTCGTCGAAGCCTACGCGCGCGCCCAGGGGATGTTCCGCGACGCGGGCGCCGTCTCCGCCGCCCGCTACAGCGAGGCCCTGGAGCTCGACATGGGCACCGTGCGGCCGTGCATCGCGGGTCCCCGGCGCCCGCAGGACCGGATCCCCCTCGACGACGCGAAGTCCACCGTCCGCGCCGCGATCGACGGCGCCCGCGGCGACGGGGACGGGGACGGGGGGCGGGCCGCCATCGAGCTCGACTCGGGCCCCTGCGAGCTCGTGGACGGAGCGGTCGCCATCGCCGCGATCACCTCCTGCACCAACACCTCCAACCCCGCCGTCATGCTGGGGGCGGGCCTCCTCGCCGAGCGCGCCCGCGCCCGCGGCCTCGCCGTCAAGCCGTGGGTCAAGACGAGCCTTGCCCCGGGGTCGCTCGTGGTCAAGAGCTACCTCGAGAAGGCCGGGCTGCTGACGAGCCTCGAGTCGCTCGGCTTCCACGTGGTGGGCTACGGGTGCACCACCTGCATCGGGAACTCGGGGCCGCTTCCCGCCGCCGTCAGCGAGGGCATCGCTGCGGGCGATGTGATCGCGTGCTCCGTGCTCTCCGGAAACCGCAACTTCGAAGGCCGGGTGCACCCCGAGGTGCGCATGAACTTCCTCGCCTCCCCGCCCCTGGTGGTGGCCTACGCGATTGCGGGAACGACCCTCGTCGACTTCGAAAGCGATCCGCTCGGCACCGATCCGGAGGGCCGGCCCGTGTACCTCCGCGACATCTGGCCGAGCCAGAAGGACATCCAGGGGGCGATCGCCGCCTCGATCGACTCGGACATGTTCCGATCCCGGTACGCGGACGTGTACCGCGGCGACGAGCGCTGGCGGGGCATGGAGGTCTCCGCCTCGGAGGGGTACGAATGGAGCGACGACTCCACCTACGTCCGCAATCCCCCGTACTTCGCGGGGATGACCGCGGAACCGCCCGGGTTCGGCGAGGTCGAGGGGGCGCGGGTGCTCGTCAAGCTCGGCGACAGCGTGACCACCGACCACATCTCGCCCGCGGGCTCCTTCAAGGAGGACAGCCCGGCCGGCCGCTACCTCGTGGAGCTCGGGGTGTCGCCCGCCGAGTTCAACTCGTACGGGGCGCGGCGCGGCAACCACGAGGTGATGATGCGGGGAACGTTCGCGAACATCCGGCTCCGCAACCAGCTCGCCCCTGGAACGGAGGGAAGCTGGACCACCCACCTCCCGTCCGGGGAGCGGATGTCGATCTTCGACGCCGCGATGCGCTACCGGGCCGCGAACACGCCCCTCATCGTCATCGCGGGCGCCGAGTACGGCTCCGGTTCCTCACGCGACTGGGCGGCCAAGGGCCCCGCCCTGCTCGGGGTCCGTGCCGTGCTGGTGGAGAGCATCGAGCGCATCCACCGCTCGAACCTCATCGGCATGGGGGTCCTGCCGCTCCAGTTCCGGGAGGGAGAGAACGCCAGATCCCTCGGCCTCGACGGCACCGAGATCTTCTCCATTGAAGGGCTCGAGCCGGGGGCGCGGGCGGTCACCGTCGTGGCGGTGCCGGCGGACGGGGGCGAGCCGAAGCGCTTCGCCGTCCGGGTCCGCATCGACACGCCCAAGGAATGGGACTACTTCGGGCACGGCGGGATCCTCCAGTACGTCATTCGGCAGCTCGCGGCGTGACGGTCGCGGGAGCGGGCGGCCCCGACTGATGGAGCTCTCTCCGCTCACCGCGATCTCGCCGCTCGACGGACGCTACGGAGCCCAAGCGGCGGAGCTCCGCCCGTGGTTCAGCGAGCTCGCCCTCATCCGGGCGCGGGTCCGGGTCGAGGCGGCATGGCTCGCCCGGCTCGCGGCGGAGCCCGATCTCGGGCCGGACCCGGAGGCGGACGCCCTCGCGTGCCTCGAGGCCGCCGCGGACGGATTCTGCGAGGCGGACGCGCTCGCGGTGAAGGCGATCGAGCGCACCACCAACCACGACGTCAAGGCGGTCGAGTACTTCCTGCGGGAGCGGCTCGCACCCTGGCCGCGGGTCGCCGAGTTCACCCACTTCGCCTGCACCTCCGAGGACGTCAACAACCTCGCGTGGGCGACCCTCGTTCAGGGGGCGCGGGGCGAGGCGCTCCTCCCCGCGATCGACGCGCTCTCCGCATCGCTCCGGACCCTCGCCCACGCTTGCGCGGACGCTCCGATGCTCGCCCGCACCCACGGCCAGCCCGCCTCGCCGACGACCATGGGCAAGGAGCTCGCGAACGTGGTCGCGCGCCTCGGCCGGCAGCGCGAGCAGATCGCCGCTCAGCCCATCCTCGCCAAGATGAACGGCGCGACCGGCAACTACAACGCCCACCTCGCGGCGTACCCGGACGCGGACTGGCCCGCGATCGGCAGGCGATTCGTCGAGGGCTTCGGGCTCGAATGGAACCCGTACACCACCCAGATCGAGCCCCACGACTGGCTCGCGGAGCTCTTCGGCGCGGTCGCGAGACTCAACACCGTGCTCATCGACTTCGCCCGCGACGCGTGGGGCTACATCTCCCTCGGCTACTTCCGGAGCCGGGCGGCGGCGGGCGAGGTCGGCTCGTCCACCATGCCCCACAAAGTGAACCCCATCGACTTCGAGAACGCGGAGGGCAACCTCGGGCTCGCGAACGCCCTCCTCGACCACCTCGCCCGGAAGCTCCCCGTTTCGCGGTGGCAGCGCGATCTCAGCGACTCGACGGCGCTTCGCAACCTCGGGGTCGGTCTCGGGTACAGCCTGGTCGGATGGAAGTCGATCGAGCGCGGGCTCGCGCGGCTCGAGATCGATCGGGCGGTGCTCGACGCGGATCTCGAGCGCCATCCCGAGGTGCTTGCCGAGGCGATCCAGACCGTCATGCGCCGACACGGCGCGGCCGGGGCCTACGAAGAGCTGATGGCCCTTACGCGGGGCCGAACGGTCACCGCCGACGACCTCCGGGCCTTCATCCTGGGGCTCGACCTTCCGGCGGAGGAGACGGCGCGCCTCGCCTCCCTCCGTCCCGCCGACTACACGGGCCTCGCGGCCCGCCTCTCCCGCGAGATCTGATCGGCCGCCCGCCCTCCGTCACTCGGGCGCGCCGCAGATCCTCCTACTGGTCGGACTCTTCCACCGCCACCCACCAGTAGGGGTCTACTTGCGTGTCCGGGCCGTACTCGCCGATCGGAGGGCCCCACTCCGCCGCACCGCTCCCCCAGTAGCGGCCCGAGTGGTCACCTGGGCGCGGGAACGAAGGCGGCCACCCGCACCCCCCCCAAGGTGGACAGGCCGGCATTCCGGGGTACGGGAACGGCCCGGCCGCGTACGGTGCTGCCGGGTACCCGGGGTGCGGAGCGAAGCCGCCGGCCGCGGGGGTCGTTGCACCGCCCGGTGGCGGGAAAATCGCGGCCGTGCCGGAAACCTCGCCGGCGGAGAGTGGGTTCGGCGGCTCCCCGGCTTCGGAGCCGACCTTGCCGGTCTCGGCGAATTGAAATACCGCGACCAGGACGACCACGAGAAGAAGCGGCCCCCAGAGCCAAACCGCCCGGCCAGATTCGTCCGCCATCCCCGCGTCATCCGCTCCCGAAGAGGAGGGAGATTCTATACGCGGCCGGGATCCGGCCGAACCGGGAACGAATCGTCACCACGGGTCGGCGGCCGAGGGTCTCGGAGCCTGCATGGGGTCCGCGGTCCGCGCGATCTCGGCTTTGCCCTTGCGTCCGGGGCTCGGGATGTGCCATGATTCGCTTTCCGGTGCGGGGTGGAGCAGGCTGGCAGCTCGTCGGGCTCATAACCCGAAGGTCGGAGGTTCAAATCCTCCCCCCGCTACCAAATCCAGGCCGGCATCCCCGACGAGGGGGTGCCGGCCTCTTCATTTCCACCCGCGATTCCCGCCCATCCGCGGCCCGCGCCGAGATCTCTTGTCCCGGGTCTCCGCATCACGAAGACAAGAAGGCGGCGCCATGCCGTGGGATGCAATCGGGAAGGCGTTCCCGGGGCTTGCCCCGCAGCCGCCGGGGGTGACCGGGTTCGGGTATGCTGGCTTGGGAAAATCGACGACTTCTCCGGGTTGGCAGGAGGAACTCCGCCATGATCTCGCGCCGTCGCTTTCTCGCCACCTCGGCCGCCGCTGCGCTGGTGCCCTCGGCGGCCCGCGCCGCCGGCTCGCCGATGCCGATCTTCGACGCCCATGTCCATTTCAGCCACGACGCGGCCGAGCGGTTCTCCGCCGGCGAAGCGGTCGCCATTCTGGAAAGGGCGGGGCTCAAGCGGGCGCTCGTGTCGAGCTCGGGCGACGCCGGCACCCGGGCGCTCCACGCCGCCGCGCCGGACCTGGTCCTGCCGAGCCTTCGCCCCTATCGCCGGCGCGGCGAGATCGGGAGCTGGGTTGACGACCCGTCGGTGATCGACTTCCTCGAGGATCGTCTGGAGCGCTTCAAGTGGGTCGCGGTCGGCGAGTTCCACCTCTTCACCGGGCAGACCGACAAGGCCGTGCCGCGGCGCATGATCGAGCTCGCGCGGGAGCACAATCTCCTCCTCCACGCCCATTCGGACGCCGGTGCGGTCGACGCCCTCTTCGCCCAGTGGCCGGAAGCGCGGGTGCTGTGGGCGCATGCCGGCTTCGTCGATCCGGATACCGTCGGCCCGATGCTCGCGAAGCACCGGAACCTGTGGACCGACCTCGCCTTCCGCAGCGAACACGCCTGGGGCGGCCGGGTCGACGAGGACTGGCGAAGCCTCTTCACCGCCTTCCCGAACCGCGTCATGGTCGGCAGCGACACCTTCACCCCGGAGCGCTGGCACTACGTTGTCGAGCACGCCGACTGGACCCGGCGATGGCTGGCCGACCTGCCCACCGACCTCGCCGAGAAGATCGCCTGGCGCAACGGCGAGGCGATGATCCGGCCGCACCTCGCGCAACTGCGGTAGGCAGCCGCGATGGCCGGGTGGCGCCTCGGCGGACCGGCGCTGGCCGGCGCGCTGGCGCTCCTCCTCGTCGCCGACGAGGCGGCGGCCTGCGCGCGTCCGCAGGGCTGGACCGGCGGGGCGAGAATCGCCGGCGAGCTATGGACCGCATGGTGGCGATCGGAGCCTGCCTCCTTCCCGGTCAGCGAGCATTTTTCCATTCGTTTCCATCTCTGCGGGCCGCCGGTCGACCGGGTCCGGGTGCGCGGCTGGATGCCGGACCACCGGCACGGCATGAACTACCGGCCCGCGGTAACCCTGCACGGCCCGTCCGGAACGGCCGAGGGTCTCCTATTCCACATGCCGGGGCGCTGGCATCTCATTCTGGATGTCCGCGGTCCGGCGGGCCGGGAGAAGCTGATCGCCGAAACGGTGCTTCAGTGACGCCCCGGCGCTCCGGCGGGTCCATCGCGGCCCAGTTGTGGCGGTTTTCGATTCTGTTCTGCATGCTTTCCGGCATCGCCGCGCCGGCGCCGGCGCTCGACTTCACCGCCGAGGAAAGGCGCCGGATCCTGCGCCACGGGCCGTGGCCGCCGATCTTGCAGCCCGATCCGAGCAACCGGGTCTCCGCCAAACCGGCCGCCATCGCCTTCGGCCACGCGCTGTTCTTCGAGCCGCGCCTGTCGATCTCCGGCGCGGTCTCCTGCGCAACCTGCCACCGGCCGGACCGGGCCTTCACCGACGGGCTGCCGCGAAGCCGCGGGCACCGGACCGGCGACCGCAACGCGCCGAGCCTTTTCAACCTGCGCTTCAACCGCTGGTTCGGCTGGGACGGAGCGCAGGACTCGCTGTGGGCGCAGAACCTGCGGCCCCTGCTCGACCGGCGCGAAATGGGGGTCGGCTCCGGCGGGGCGGCGCGGCTGGTCCGCTCCGACCGGGAGCTTTCCTGCGGCTACCGGCGCGCGTTCGGCGAAGCGTCCGGCGCGGACGACGAGCGGGTATTCGTCGATCTCGGCAAGGCGCTGGCCGCGTTCCTCGAAACCCAGGTCACCGGCCGCACGCCGTTCGACGACTTCCGCGACGCCCTCGCGCAGGGCGATGCGGCCGGCCGGGCCCGCTATCCCGCCGCCGCCGCGAGGGGCCTCCGCCTCTTCGTCGGCCGAGGCAACTGCGCCTTCTGCCATTTCGGCCCGGCCTTCACCAACGGCGAGTTCGCCGATGCCGGCGTGCCGCACTTCATCGAACCCGACCGGGTCGATCCCGGCCGGCACGGCGGTATCCGCAAGCTGCGCCGGAGCCCGCACACCCTGCTCGGCCGCTTCAACGACGATGCCGAGCGCTCCACCGCCGCCAAGACCCGCCATGTTCGCCTCCGCCAGAGCAACTTCGGCGAGTTCCGGGTGCCGGGCCTTCGCAACGCGGCGCTCACCGCGCCCTACATGCACGCCGGCAGCCTCGCGACGCTCGCCGATGTCGCCCGCCACTACTCGACCCTCGACGAGGAGCGCCTGCACGCCGGAGGGGAGCGGATCCTGCGCCGCCTGGATCTCAGCGCTCGCGAAGTAGCGGATCTCGTCGCCTTTCTCGCAACGCTGACCGAAAAGAAGCCGCTTCACGAGTTCGTGGAGAAATCCGAGAACGTCCTCTGCCGATAACCACCTCCCTGATTACGCACCATCTTCGGCCCAGCCCGCGGCGCCTACGCCACGCGCGCGAGGACCGCTCCCCGCTGAACCGTCGCCTGGTGGTACGCTCCACGTCGACGGGTAGCGAAGAAAGGAGCGCAGGACCATGGCCGACGACAGGATTGCCGCCGCGGCGGCGCTCTTCGCACAAGCGTGGCTCGATGGCACGACCATCGATGCGTTTCCGGACGATCTCGCGCCGCGCGACCTGGCCGAAGCGTCGGCGGTGCAGGATGCGATGGCCGCGCGGATCGGCGAAGACATCGTCGGGTGGAAGATCGGCGGCAAACCGGGCGGCCCTATGGGCCGTATTTTCGCGTCCACCAGCTTCGACGACGGGGCCACCCTGCCGCGGGCCCGTTATGAACGCAACATCGTGGAATGCGAGGTCGGTTTCAGGTTGAAGGGCGACCTGCCGCCGCGCGAGCGGCCCTACGGGCACGAAGAAGTGGCCGCCGCCGCCGACCTCGCCCTCAGCATCGAGCTCGTCGGTTCCCGTCGTGCCAACGCCGTCGAGCGGGCGGCGGCCGCCCTCGCCGCCGGCGAGCCCTTCCCCGAGAGCGAAGCCGAGATGTTGGTCATGATTGCCGACAACGCGGCGAACCTCGGCCTCGTCAACGGCCCCGTGGTCGAGGATTGGCAACGTCGTTCGCTGCTCGACATCACCGTCGATCTCAGAATCGACGGCGACGAGAGCCAACCGCTCCTCCCGAAGCAGAACCGCACGGAGCCCTTCGATGTATTGCTCTGGGCGGCGAACGAGCTGTCGCGGCGCGGCATCGGGCTGAAGGCAGGACACATCGTCACTCCCGGCAGCGTCAATGTGCCGCTGCCGCTGCCTGCAGGCAGCACGGCGGTCGCCGTGTTCGAGGATCTCGGCCGGATCACCGTCAGCCTCGCCGCGGCCTGAACATGGTCTCGCCGAGTCGGCGCATGTGCGGCAAGCATGCGTGGACTCGGGAGACCGAGCGTGAGCAGCTCGCGTGGTGAGCGGTTGACGCCCGCAGCTTTCGTTTGTCACCGGGAGACAAGCCGATGGCGATCCTGATCACCGGTGCCACCGGGTTCCTGGGCCGACACCTGGTCCGCCACATGGTGGAAGCGGGTGAGACCGATCTCGTGCTGATGGACGCGGTGCCGAACCGGGCCGCGATCGCGGATGTCGCCCACAAGGTGCGCCTGGTTCCCGGGGACATTCGCGAGACGACCGCGATCGTGGACACGATTCGCAAGTACCGGATCGAGGGGATCATCCACCTTGCCGCCTTCCTCGGTACCGGAGGGACCCGAAACCCGATCCCCTCGATCAACGTCAACCTCGTCGGGACGAACAACGTCTTCGAGGCCGCGCGGCTCTCGGGGGTCCGGCGGGTGGTGTACATGAGCTCCAACGCCATCTATCCCGAACGCCGCACCCTCCACGGGCCCCGGTTCGACGAGGACGACCCGCCCGGTCCGGACGCCACCAATCTCGTGTATGGCGCCTGCAAGCTCTTCAACGAGCATATCGCCCGCTACTACATGGAAGCGTTCGGGCTCGACCCGGTCGGGATCCGGCCGACGGCCGTGTTCGGCGAAGGCCGCGGTCAGCGGCGCGGCGCGCCGGGCGACCACTTCATGGTCGCGCCGGAGCTGGCCTGGCTCGGAAAGCCCGTCACTCTGCCCCCCGCCGAGCAGGTGTCGGACTGGATCTACGTTCGCGACGCGGCCGAGGTGTTCATGCGCGCGTATCGGGTCGAGGCTCCGGCTCACCGGGTGCTCAACATGGCCGGAGAGTGCCGGAGGAGCGGCGAGATCAACGAATACCTGCGCGCACTCTTTCCCGAGGCGCCGCTTTCGGTCAGCAACGAGCCCCTGGTGATGAACTCGCTCCTCGACACCGGGCGCCTTCGCGAAACCCTCGATTTCACCCCGAGGTATTCGGTGGAGGAAGGGATCGAGCTCTATATCGAGGACGTCAAGCGCCGGGAAGGAGCCTGATCCGCGCCCGGCGGACGGATCGGCACATTCGCTTTCGAAGCGGCCGGCCATGAAGAGGAGATCGCGATGAATCTGGACGGAAAGTCAGCCATCGTGACCGGCGCGGGAGGTGGCATCGGGCGCGCCATTGCGCTCGGCATGGCGTGCGCCGGCGCGCGCGTGGCCGTGGCCGATATCGATTCGCGGGCAGCGGCCGAGACGGTCTCGATGATCGATGCGTCCGCGGCGTCGGAGTCCATTGCGATTACCGCCGATGTGGGCGATGTCGAGCAGATCGACCAGATGGTCGCAACGGCGGTACAGCGGTTCGGTCGGCTCGACGTGATGGTGAACAACGCCGGCGTGACTCGACGCGCCTACGTCATGGACCTCACCGAGGAGGACTTCGACCGGATCAATCGGGTCAACTTCAAAGGCGTGTTCTTCGGGCTGCAACGCGCCGCCCGCGAGATGATTCCCAGACGCGAAGGGGTGATCGTCAACATCGCCTCGATCGCGGGCCGGGGCTTTGGCGGCGCCTCCAACGTCATCTATGCGGGCACCAAAGGTGGCGTCATCGCGCTTACCAAGCTCGCCGCGCGGCAGCTCGCGCAGCACAATCTCAACGTCAATGCCGTTTGCCCCGGTCACACCGACACGGCCCTGGCGGGGGCCAATCTGGTCAAGCGCGCCGAGCAGAAGGGCATCACCGTGGAAGAGGAACGCGCGGAGAGGGTTCAAGATGTTCCGCTTCGGCGTTTCAACGAGCCTGCCGACATCGCCGACACCGTCGTGTTCCTTGCATCGCCGGCGGCGCGCAATATCACCGGACAGTCGATCAACGTCGATGGTGGCATCATCACCTCCTGATTGAGGCCCGCACCGAGTCCGGTATCGCGCGCACGAGGGGGGCGCAGGGCGGCGAGCCGCAAGCAGGTGCTCGGGAACGGATTCTGTGCTCCGATCCCCACGCTGCGGGCGAATCGGCACATTCGTCCTCGAAGCAGCAGGATTGGCCCCGTGTGCGCGAGGGCCGGAGACCGGGAGCGGACATGCGCGTCGGCATCGAGGTAGGCGGAACGTTCACCGACCTGGTTGCGGTCGACGGGGAGTCCGTGCGCACGGCGAAGGTGCCGAGCACGCCGGCGAACCCCGATGAGGGCGCCATGCGGGCGATCGACGCGGCCGGCCTCGACCCGGGAGCGATCGAGGAGCTCGTCCACGGCTCGACGGTCGCGACCAACGCGGTCCTCGAACGCAAGGGCGCCGCGGTCTGCCTCTTCGTCACGAAGGGCATCCGCGACGTGCTGCTGCTCCAGCGGCACGACAAGGACGCGATCTACGACCTTCGATACGCCAAGCCCGAGCCGGTCGTGCGCCGCCGTGACGTCATCGAGGTCGACGAGCGCATCGCGGCCGACGGCACGGTCATCAAGAGACCGGATCGGGCCGCGGTCGCGGATCTCGTCCGGCGGGCGATGGCCGACGGAAGCTACGAGGCCGCCGCTCTCTGTTTCCTGCATGCCTACGCCAATCCGGACCACGAAAGGATGGTCGCAGGCGTCATTCGCGAACTCGCCCCGTCGCTCCCGGTGACCTGTTCGAACGACGTGACCCGGGAGTTCCGGGAATACGAACGTGCCTCGACCACCGCGCTTGCCGCATACGTGCAGCCGGTCATGGCCGGCTACGTCAGCCGATTCTCCGCCGCCCTTGGCCGTCGTGGCTTCGCCGGGCGGTTCAGCATCATGCAATCCAATGGCGGGCGGATGCCGGCC
>JAJDXW010000326.1 GCA_022823045.1 Gammaproteobacteria bacterium | reverse complement strand
TCGCACCGCGATTCCCGCCACGCTCGATTTCACCTGGACGACGGCGGCATGCGCCGGGGCCTGCGGACTTCGTATTCGACGGGGGTCCGCCGAGAACCGCGGTCAGCCAGCTCGGAGATTCCCGCATGAGCATGAACGCTCTGATTCCGGCGTTGTTCGGGGTCGTAGGCCTCATCGCCGCGACGATCATCTATCAGCGGATCCGCCGGTACCCGACCGGCGACGCGAAGGTGGCGGAGATCGGCGATCAGATCCATCTCGGGGCGATGGTCTTCATGCGCCGCGAGTACACGATGCTGGCCTGGTTCTGCCTCGTGCTCATCGTGGTGCTGTGGTTCTTCCTCGGCTACAAGACGGCGCTGTCCTTCATCGCGGGGGCGGTGGCATCGGCCGCCGCGGGCCTCATCGGGATGCGGACCGCCACCCGGGCGAACGTCCGCACCACCGTTGCCGCCCACACCCGGGGCCGCGACGAAGCCCTTGCGGTCGCGTTCTTCGGCGGGTCCATCATGGGCCTCGCGGTCGCCTCGCTCGGGCTGCTCGGGCTCGGAACCCTCTACCTCTTCTTCGGCGGCGACCCCGAGACCGCGCACTCGATCCACGGGTTCGGGATGGGGGCCTCCAGCGTCGCCCTCTTCTCGCGCGTCGGGGGCGGCATCTTCACCAAGAGCGCCGACGTCGGGGCGGACCTCGTCGGCAAGGTCGAGGCCGGCATCCCCGAGGACGATCCCCGCAACCCCGGGGTCATCGCCGACAACGTGGGCGACAACGTGGGCGACGTGGCCGGCATGGGCTCGGACATCTTCGAGTCCTACTGCGGCTCGATGATCGCCTCCATCGCGATCGCCTCCACCATGGTCATCGACGCGATGGACCCCCTCGGCGAACGGCCGGCCCTCATGTTCCTGCCCCTCGCCCTCGCCTCCACCGGGCTCGTCTGCTCGCTCATCGGGATCGCCCTCGTGCGCGCCTTCGCGTCGCGCGATCCGGGGCAAGCGCTTCGCATCGGAACCATCGGCTCCGCCGTGATCTTCATCGCCCTCGCCCTGGTGGTGATCCAGTGGGTGGACATCAGCCTCATGGTCTGGCTCGCGGTGCTCTCCGGCGCCATCGGCGGGATCGTGATCGGCCTCGTCACCGAGTACTACACCTCGAGCGGCCCGGTGGAACGGATCGCCCGGGCCGGCGAGACCGGGCCCGCCACCGTGATCATCACCGGCTTCGCCAAGGGCATGGAGTCGGTAACCATCCCGGTGCTCACCCTCTGCGTCATCATCGCCGTCTCGAGCCTGCTCGCCGGGCTCTACGGGGTGGGGCTCGCGGCGGTGGGGATGCTCGCCACGGTCGGCATGACCATGGCCATCGACGCCTACGGCCCGGTCGCGGACAACGCGGGCGGGATCGCGGAGATGGCCGCGCTCGGGGAAGAAACCCGCGCCATCACCGATTCCCTCGACGAAGTCGGCAACACCACCGCCGCCATCGGCAAGGGGTTCGCGATCGGCGCGGCGGCCCTCGCCGCCCTCGCGATCATCGCCGCCTACGTGGAGACCGTCTCGGCTTCGATACCGGGCTTCACCCTTGCGATCAGCGAGCCCAAGGTACTGGTCGGGCTCTTCATCGGCGGGATCCTCCCGTTCTTCATCGCCTCGCTCACGATGACCGCGGTCGGCGACGCCGCCTTCGACATGATCAACGAGATCCGGCGCCAGTTCCGGGAGATCCCGGGGCTCCTGGAGGGGAACGCCAAGCCGGACACGGAGCGCTGCGTCGACATCGCGACCACCGCCGCGATCAAGCGGATGATCCCGCCCGGAATCATCGCGGTGGCCGTGCCCTGGGTGGTCGGGTTCGGAATCGGGCCGGAGACCCTCGGGGGGGTCCTCGCGGGCGCCCTCCTCGGATGCGTGCTCCTCGCCCTCACCATGGCGAACGCGGGCGGCGCGTGGGACAACGCCAAGAAGTTCGTCGAGAAGGGGAACCTTGGTGGAAAGGGGACCGACACCCACGCCGCGACGGTGGTCGGGGACACCGTGGGCGATCCCTTCAAGGACACCTCCGGGCCGTCGATGAACATCCTCATCAACGTGATGGCGCTGGTGAGCCTCGTGATCGCGCCGCTCCTTGGCTGAAGATGCTCCGAGCCTCGGGTGCCGCCCGGGAGGCGCGGGCGGCGATTTGCTTCCCAATCCGGCTGTCCCGGCCGTCCCGGACGGTACCCGGGTACGCTCAGACCGTGAACGTTGCGGAGAGCTTCTTCGGGACCGGGGTGTTCTTCAGCCGCACGTAGGCGGGAAGACCGCCCGCGAAGGGTGGAAAGTCCTCCCCCGCGATGAGGGGTCGGAGGTAGCGCCGGCACGCCTCCGTGATGCCGAAGCCGTCCTCGGTGAGGTACTCGCGCGGGACCTCCTTCTCCACGTTCGCGACGTCGGAGAGGGCCGCTTCTCCAACCTCCCAGGCATAGGGTTCGTCCGCCTTGCGGACGATGACCGGCATGACCGCGTTCTTTCCCGCGAGCGCGAACTCGACGGCCGCCTGCCCCATCGCGTAGGCCTGCTCCACGTCGGTGCCCGAAGCGATGTGGCGGGCCGCCCGCTGGAGGTAGTCGGCCACCGCCCAATGGAACTTGTAACCGTGGCGGGCCCGGACCATCTCCGCGATGACCGGGGCGACCCCGCCGAGCTGGGCGTGGCCGAAGGCGTCGCGGGTGCCCGCCTCGGAAAGGAACCGTCCGTCCGGGTAGCGGGCTCCCTCCGAGACCACCACGACGCAGTACCCGTGCGCGTCGACGCTTTCGCGGACGCGGGCGAGGAACCGTTCTTCCTCGAAGGGGATCTCGGGAAAGAGGATGATGTGGGGCGCGTCGCCTTCGAACTCGGCCGCGAGGCCTCCGGCCGCCGCGATCCAGCCGGCGTGGCGGCCCATGACCTCCATGATGAAGACCTTGGTGGAGGACCGCGCCATCGACCGGACGTCGAAGGCCGCCTCGCGCACGGACACCGCGACGTACTTCGCGACCGAGCCGAAGCCGGGACAGTTGTCGGTGATCGGGAGGTCGTTGTCGACCGTTTTCGGGATCCCGATGCAGGTGATGGGATAGCCCATGCGCTCGCCGATCTGCGACACCTTGTGGGAGGTGTCCTGGGAATCCCCGCCTCCGTTGTAGAAGAAGTACCCGATGTCGTGCGCGCGAAAGACGTCGATGAGCCGCGCGTACTCCGCCGGGGCCTCTTCCAGCCCCTTGAGCTTGTGACGGCACGACCCGAACGCGCCGGACGGGGTATGGCGGAGCGAGGAAATTGCCTCCTCCGATTCCTCACCGGTATCGATGAGATCCTCGGTCAGCGCGCCGATGATCCCGTCCCGGCCCGCGTAGACCTTGCCGAACACGTCCGGATGGCGCCGGGCCGTCTCGATGACTCCGGCCGCCGTGGCGTTGATGACCGCGGTCACGCCGCCGGACTGGGCGTAGAGGACGTTGCGGGCGCTCATGACGAAGCCTTTCGATCGTGGAGTGGCGCGGGAGGATAGCGAAGCGGCCAGATCCACGCTACCGGCGCCGTGGTGCGGGAGCAGACCACCGACCGACCGGTCGCATCGCCCGGCCGAACCGGCGACCGCGTCGCTGAACGCCCGGAAAATTCGCCGATGTCTTGGCTAGCGGACGCCAATTCTCTTGGCGGAGCGAGCCGTACTCCCGAAAGCCGCTTCGACGTAGTGTAGGCTACCTGCTGCGCTCCGCAGTCCCTGCTCCGCTTGCAGGCCGGGCAATCCATCCATGGATTGCCCGCTCGCCGGGACGAAGCGCCACTGGCGCTTCGTCTGTCTCCGGCTCGCCCTTCAGCGTCCTTCGGTCCGTGCGGCCCGCTACCACGGCATCTTGGCGCCCTCGCGACGAACATCGGCGAATATTCCGGGCTAGAATCCTGTATTCGGTGGATTTCCGGACTCGATTGCTGCTCATGTCCCCGACCCCGTCTTCCCGCGCCGGGCGCGTCTTCGCCGACTCCCGGCCGGATGCGAGGAGGCGGCGCCGAATTGCGGTCCTGGTCATCTGGGGATTGCTCGCCGTTCTGCCCGCGGCCGCCGCCGAAACCGCGCTGCCCGACCTCGGCGATGCGGCGGGCGAGACACTCACGCGCGCCGAGGAAGAACGTCTCGGGGATGCGTTTCTCCGCCAGGTCCGCCAACGCGTTCGACTGGTCGACGACCCCGAGGTGGTCGACTACATCGACTCCCTGGGACAGCGCATCGCGAGCGCGGACCCGGAGCGGCGGTACCGATTTCTCGTGGTCGACGCGTCCAGCGTCAACGCGTTCGCGGGGCCGGGGGGGGTCATCGCGGTGAACGCGGGGCTCATCGTGATCACGGAGTCGGAGAGCGAACTCGCGGCGGTGATCGCGCACGAGATCGCACACGTCACCCAGCGGCACCTTGCCCAGCTCATCGAGCGCAGCCGACTCGCGTCGCTCACCACACTTGCCGGCGTGTTCGCCGGGATCCTGATCGCAACCCAGAACCCCCAGGCGGGTCAAGCCACCCTCGCCGCGAGCGCGGCCGGAGCGCAACACGCGGCGCTCTCGTATTCGCGTGAAAAGGAGATGGAGGCGGACCGAACCGGGATGGAGCTGCTCCATCGGGCCGGCTTCGACCCTCGGGCGGTACCCGCCTTCTTCGAGCGCTTCCAGGAGTGGCAACGCTTCACTTCCCGGCCACCGGTGTTCCTCTCCACCCACCCCGTCACCGTGTCGCGCATCGCCGACACGCGCGGCCGTGCGGAGCAGTTCGAGCCGCGGCCCTACCGCGAGAGCGCCGAGTATCCCCTGGTTCGGGCGAAGCTTCGGATGCGCCTCGCGGCCAAGCCCACCGACGCGGTCGAACACTTCGAGGCGCGCGTCGTGGGCGGGGGGTCCGAGGCGACGGAGGCCGCTCGCTACGGCCTCGCGATCGCCCTCATGAGCTCCAACCGGCACGAGGAAGCCAGCCTCCTCCTCGAAGGGCTGCGGAGGGACTTCCCGGATCGGGCCGCGCACCGCACGGCCGCCGCCCAGGCATACACCACGCTCGGCGAGGAGGAACGGGCACTCGATCTGCTCGCCGCCTCGGTGGAACGGTTTCCCGACCATCGGGCCCTCGTGTACGCCTACGGTCTCGGCCTCGTACGGGCGGGCCGTCCGGACGACGCGGCGACCCTTCTTCGAAGGTACCAGCGCAGGCACGACACCGACGCCACCCTCTACCGGCTGCTCGCTCTCGCCCACCAGCGGGCCGGGCGTCGCGCCGCATCCCACATGGCGCTCGCGGAGTTCCACGCTCGCAACGGCGACCTCGAGTCCGCCATCCGTCAGCTCGACATCGCGCTCGCGGATCCCGCCATCGACGACTACCGCTCGGCCCGCGCGGAGGCCCGGCGACAGCAACTCATTAACCGGCGCTCGGGAGGCCGGTGACGGAGCCGCCGGACGGCGGGCATGCCTGAGCTGCCCGAGGTCGAGACGACCCGGCGCGAGCTCGAGCCGCGGCTGGTGGGGCGGCGAGTGAAGCGGGTCGTGGTCCGGGAGCCGCGCCTGCGCTGGCCCGTTCCTCCGGAGCTCGCGGCGCGACTCGAGGGGCGCCGGATCACCGGGCTCGCCCGGCGTGCCAAGTACCTCCTCGCAAGTGCCCGCGGGGGAACCGCGCTCATCCATCTCGGAATGACCGGGAGCCTTCGCCTCATGTCGAGCAGCGACCCGGCAGGCCCGCACGACCATGTCGACTGGCGACTCGACGACGGACAGTGCCTTCGCTATCGCGACCCGCGACGGTTCGGCGCGATGCTCTGGTGGGAAGGAGCACCCGCCCGGCACCCGCTTCTCTCCCGGCTGGGTCCGGAGCCCTTCACCGACGCCTTTCACGGAGGGTGGCTCCACGAACGTTCGCGGGGGCGGCGGGCGGCGGTCAAGTCCTTCCTGATGGACGGCCGGATCGTCGCCGGCGTCGGCAACATCTACGCCAACGAGGCGCTGTTCGAAGCGGGCATCCACCCGGGCCGGCCCGCGGGGCGGATCTCCCGGGAACGCTACGAGCGGCTCGCCGACGCGGTGCGCCGGATCCTGTCCCGCTCGATCGGGGCCGGCGGCACCTCGTTTCGGGACTACGTGCGGACCGATGGCGAGCCCGGCCGCTACCAGACCCGCCTGATGACCTACGACCGGGCGGGGAAACCGTGCGTTCGTTGCGGTGCGGCCCTGCGGGGGCGCATCATCGGTCAGCGTTCGACCGTCTGGTGTCCCCGGTGCCAGCGGTAGCGATTGACGGTCGGCCCCCGGATACGCCAGCCTCCCCGGCGCCTGGTCGGTCTCAATCCGAACGTGCGCCGCGAGGCCCCGACGCCCCGGCCGCACCGACAACCGAGATGCCAGCGGCGAAGGAGTACGCATCATGGCCGGAGTGAAGGTCAAGGTCCCGTTCGAGATCCACCCCGATGCCTACGAGATGCTGGTGCTGATCGCGGACCGCTACGCGCTGCCGGACCCTTCCAAGGCCCTTCGTTGTCTGCTGGACTACGCGGCGACGGACGGCGACTGGGACGAGATCTTCAAGAAGGTCCGCTGCCGGCGATGCGGGTGAGCGGACGCGCAGGGCGGCCTCGACCGCATCGCGCCGAGTCCCTCGAACGTCGGGTGCGATAGTGTGGACGCACCCTAGGACGCGGCGGACTGATCGGCTCCCCGGATGCCCCGGGTCTGGGCCGCGACCGCCGCGAGCTGCGTCTCGTCCCACTCCTCTTCCTGCTGGAGAGCGAACAGCGACGTGTAGCCGCCGGACCAGTCGGGGGGAACCTGGCAGGGCCGCGGGTCGTGGTGCGCGTAGCGCGCCGGCCGGCCGCAGACGACGGTCCCCTCGTACCGGCTCGGCAGGGGATTCGCGGTATAGGTGAACGCATCCGCCGCGGAATAGACGTTCAGCAGGAGCGGCCTTCCGAAGTCCGACAGGTTCGGGCGTGAGCCATGGATGGTCCGGCAATTGTGGATCGTCACCGAGCCGGCCGGGCCCATGAGGTATTCGGCGGTGTCGAGGGGAACCTTGCCGAGATCCCGGTCGGAAAGGCAGCCGACCCACTGACCCTTTTCGTTGTACTCGTCGAAGAGCTCCCCCTTGTGGCTGCCGGGGATGACTCCCAGCGGACCCTGATCCGGTCCCACGTCGTGGAGATAGGTGCCGATCGTCAGGGGACTGTAGTTGGTGTGCGGCCAGTACTGGATGTCCTGGTGCCACTTGACCTCCTCGCCCCCCTCGGCCCATTTGAAGTTGAGCTTCGAGTGGTGGAACTTGACGTCCGATCCGACGAGGTCGGCGATGATGTCGGGGACGATCGACTCGGAGGCGTACTTCCAGTAGCGATCGTCGTGCTCCACGGGGCTCGACAGGCGCCGGAGCCTCGGATTGTCCGGAACGTGGCCGGGCTCCAGGTCGAACACCGCATCGGACTTCGTGATCGAGCGGCTCCTTTCCACCCATTCGGCGGTCACCGCCCGCATCTCCTCCACCACTTCGGTGGGAATGATGCTCTCCACCAGCAGGTAGCCGTTGTCGAAGTAGAACTCCCGCTGCTCCTGGGCGAGGACGCGGGGCGGGATCGCGAGAACCTGTTCAGGAGTCATGTCCGGAGGCTCCGGGTACGCTCTGAACCAAGCATGTTCGATCCAGTTCTCCACGGTGTCAACCGGCACCGCCGATGGGGGCGCACGTCTCATTTGTGGGATTTTGAAAATGGGTTGGGATATGGCAGAGTTTCTGTCTGCATAAGATACAGGCAGACAGGAGAGAGCATCATGCCCACCCCGGATGAGCACCAAGCATTGAGCCGGCGCCGAGACGA
>JAJDXW010000100.1 GCA_022823045.1 Gammaproteobacteria bacterium | reverse complement strand
GCTTCAGCCGCCGGTTCTCGCTCCGGGAGATGTTTCCCCGCCTCGCGTTCGTCGCCCTGCGCACCGCGCCCATGCCGTACCGAGTCCTCAAGCTGGCTGAGAACTATTTCTGAGACGGATGAGCTTGGTACGCAATCAGGTACATCGTTGTTGTCCGTCTTCCATTGCTTCGATGATCAAGCGTCCAACACGTTCTGCAATTTCGACGAGATGCGCGTCGGCAAGGTGGGCGTAGCCCGCCGTTGAGCGGTGCCGCCGATGCCCGAGCAGCCTGCTGACCAGCGGTAGGTTCTCGCTGCTTTCGCCGCGGCCCGCTCAGGGTCCGTCAGGGGTGTCGGCCGGCCCTGGTGAGGGAGTCTGTGGCTCCGCCCGCATCCGCGCCTCGAGCTCCGCGACGCGGGCTTCCGCCGCGCGGCGCGCCCTCGCTTCCTGCTCCACGCGATCCTCGAGCTCCTCGGAGGACGGTAGGTCCCGTCCGGTCGCCGGGTCGTGCAGGCGCAATTGCCCGTCCGTCGCCCGGAGGTCGAGTCCCAGCACCTCGCTGCGGCCGGAGAGGCTCCCGTCCCGCGAGGTACTCGACGGCAGCCGGACATAGCGGCCGGCGCTTAGCCGCAGGCCCTGGAGCGGCGGGGAGAGATAGTCTCCGGTCGGATCGAACAGCCAGTACTCGCGCACCCCGAGCGCCTCGTAGACACGGCGCTTCGGACCTTGATCCGCGCTCCTCGTGCTGTGAGACGTGATCTCCAGCACGAAGTCCGGCCCCTTGGGCTCCTCCCACACCTTGTACGAGCGCCGTCTTTGGTCCGGCGCCCCCAGCACCACGAACACGTCGGGGGCCACCACCGCCTTGGGGTTGCCCTCCTCGAAGTAGACGAACATGTTCGCGGAGACGTAGACGTCGCTCCGGTTACGGAAGTGTCTCGCCAGCACATCGTTCGCGTACCAGAGCGGAATGCGCTGGAAGTCCGTCTCCGCCACCGGCTGACCGTCCGAGTCCGGATAGTCAACCGCAGGAGGCGGGGGCGTGGACGCGGGCCGAGAGAAGGCGGGCTGGTTCATCCTGAACCCTCCGGGATGCGGAAGCATCCGACACGGTAAATGGGACCACTATGCTACTCCACCGGAGCGGCCGTTTGGCTCGGAATGAGGGCTTGGCCCCCAATGGCGCATCGCGACCGTTCTGCCGCTCGGGGTCAGCCGGGCGACGGCGAAGCGTCCGGGGGAAGCCGTGCTCGAAGGAAGGCATGTCTCCGGAGGTCGAAGGGATGTGCCGGAGAGGCATTTTCCGGATCCGCAGCCGCTCCGAATACGGACAATCGCCTCGATTTTCGTCGGATTTCGCCCCGAAACGGGTGGCCGATTGGGAGCGTTCACCCGAGCGAATGGACGATGTGCGGGCTACGCGGTCGCGCGCGTCGTGCACCGCGCGCGGGAGCCGGGATAGACTTCGGAGCGGGATTCGAGATCCGGGTTCGGGACCGGAGCGGGGCTGCATGGACATCGGAGCGAGATTGCGGGTTCGGACGGCCGCCGGTCGTTTGCGGGAACGGATTGCGGCGGCGTGCCGTCGTGGAAGAGGGCGGCTGCGCCCGAGCCGCGCGTGGGCGCAGGGCGCTCGCGCGAGCGGCGGTGGGGGGCGGTCGTGAGCGGAGGTGGGAAGCGCGCGCGGCTCCATCGTTCCGGGCTCTTCGTGCCCGGGCACCTCCCCGACTGGGTGCCGAAGGCGGTGAGGTCCGGGGCGGACATGCTCATCCTCGACCTCGAGGATTCCGTTCCGGTCACCGAGAAGGCCCGTGCGCGCGGCCTCGTCCGGGAGTCGCTCGAGGCGCTCGCGGCCGAGGGCCAGGACCGGTCGGTGCGCATCAACGCCCTGGAAACGAGGCTCGCGCTCGACGATCTCGAAGCGATCGTGTGCCCCGCCCTCCAGGCGGTGCGGCTGCCCAAGGTCGAGTCCGCCGACGATCTGCGCGAGCTCGACGCGCTCCTCACCCACCTCGAGATGCGGGCCGGTATGGAGCCGGGCACGGTGGCGACGCCGCTCGACCTCGAGACCGCGGGCGCGATGCGCAACGCGTACGACATCCTCCGCGCGAGTCCGCGGGCGACGAGCATGATGCTCGGCTGCGGCCCCGGGGGCGATGCGGCGCGCGCCGTCGGCTACCAGTGGATGAAGGACGGGACGGAGACCCATTACCTTCGTTCACGCGCGGTGCTCGACGCGCGCGCGGCGGGGATCGAGTATCCGCTGGTGACCTCCTGGTGGGACATCCCGGACCTGGACGGACTTCGCGCCGACGCGGCCCTCAACCGCCGCTTCGGATTCCGGGGGATGGTGGTGATGCACCCCTCCCACGTCCCCATCGTGAACGAGGCGTTCACCCCGGACGAGGCCGAGCTCGCGCACGCCCGGGGTCTCATCGCGGCGATGGAGGCGGCCGAGCGGGATGGGAACGCCGCCGTCACCTACGAAGGCCACATGGTGGACTACGCGATGGTCACCACCGCCCGCGAGCTGCTGGACCTCGCCGCCTCGATCGACGCGCGCTCCGGTGGCTAGGAGCTCTCACCGCGGGCGCGCTGCGCTGACGGCACGGAATCATGGTGGCCCTGAGTCCTGCAAGGCCGGGGGGTACGACACGTCCGCCGATGCCGGCAACCACCCCCGAAGTTCCCACTGGAG
>JAJDXW010000406.1 GCA_022823045.1 Gammaproteobacteria bacterium | reverse complement strand
CGGGCCCGGCTTGCGTATTCTCCTGGATCACCACAGCGTCGGCGCCGGAGGGCATCACCGCCCCGGTCATGATGCGAACGCACTCCCCGGGGCCGACCGGGCCGGGGAAGGGACGGCCGGCCCAGGAGGTTCCGAGCACCCGCAGCGCCGTCGGGCGGCCGTCCCCTTCGGCATCGGCGGCGCGCACCGCGTAACCGTCCATGGCCGTGTTGTCGTGCGCCGGCACGTCGATGGGGGAGTGGATCGGTTCCGCGAGCACCCGGCCGAGGGTCTCCCGGACGGCGACCCGCTCGGTTCCCGAGACGGGGGCGGCGAGGGCGTGGATGCGTTCGAGGGCCTGCTCCACGAGGAGCGAGGACGGGTCGAAGTCGTCCATGCAGGAGGGGTCCGGGATGGAGATGGGGGCGGCGACGGGGTTCGGCATCGGGTAGGGGCTCACGGGGTCCGGGTCAGGAAGCGCTCGACGATGAAGCGGGCCACGAGGTCGGGGCGGTCGAGGTCGAGCCGTGAAACTGCCGGCGCGCCGGAAGCTTCGCCGCCGGCCGCGCCGGGGATGGCGACCGCCACTACGAACGGGTCGTCCACGAAGGGGGCGTCCTCTTCGCGGCGGACCGCGATCTTGGGCACCTCCGCATGCTTGAAGCCCTCGACGAGCACGATGTCGACCGATTCGAAGTCTAGCCGATCGACGAGCTCGTCCAGGGTCGGCTCGCGCGCCGCGCCGACCTCGGTGACGAGGGCCCAGCGGTCGCGGGATCCGACCAGGGTCTGCACCGCCCCCGCCTGGCGAAGCTCGTAGCTGTCCTTCCCCGGCTGATCGACATCGAACGCGTGGTGCGCGTGCTTGACCGCGGAGACCCGGACCCCGGCCTCGGTGAGGGCGCGGACGACTCCGGTCGCGAGCGTGGTCTTCCCGCTCCCGCGGTAGCCGGCGAACCCGATGACGGGGGGGCGACGAGTCCGCGGGGCACCGGCCGCCGATGCGGCCCTTCGTTCGTTGCCCGTCTCCTCGTCCGGGCGCGCCTCGGGTCGCGCCTGCAACCGGGCCTCCAGCCGGCTCCGGTCCTCCTCCCGGTTCACGTTGAGGAACATGTCGGGGAGGTCGGAGAAGTCGACGACGGCGGTCTTCTCCTTCGCGAACCAGCGGTCAATCTTGCGCTCCCCGCGCGCGAGGAAGTCGTCGAGCCCCGCCCGCGCCGCGCGGCGAAGCAGCACGAAGACGGGGTGCATCCGCTCCCCGTCGTGCGCGACCGCGACGTCCGCCCCGTGCCGCAGGAGGGCGGCGTGGAGCCGCGGCCCGAGCGACGCATCGACGAGCGGCGAGTCGCAGGGAACGACGAGCACGAACTCGGTGGCGGCGGCGGCGAGGGCGCTCGCCATGCCCGCGAGCGGACCCTGAAACCCGTCCATCCGGTCCGCGATGACGGGATGGCCGTAGCGGGCGTAGCGTTCGGTGCTTCGGTTCGCGTTGATGGCTACCGCCCCCGCCTGCCGCTCGACCGCGGCGAGGACGTGCTCCACCATGGGGCGGCCCGCCACCTCCACGAGGCCCTTGTCGACGCCCCCCATCCGCGCGCCGCGGCCGCCGGCGAGGATCACCCCGGTCACCGCTTCGCGAGGGTAGACGGAGGCGGCGAACGCGTCAGGTCGGGCGGACATCTCAGCCTCCGATATAGGACATCTCGATCTTGGGTGCCTTCGTCGTGACCGTCGCGCCCCTCTGCGTGCCGGCCGCCGCGCCCGCGCCCGGCCGCGCATCCGGGCTCGGGGTGGCGGCGGTGCGAAGCTCGGAGTAGCGATCCTCGCGCACGCCCCAGATGCGGGCGAGGCGGCTCCGCAGCTCTTCGTCGGTGGCGCCGGTGCGAAGCGGCGCCCGAAAGTCGTGACCGGACGTCGCGAAGAGGCACGTATAGAGGCGCCCTTCGGCGGAGAGCCGGGCGCGGGTACAGCCCCCGCAGAACGGCTGGCTCACCGATGCGATGACCCCGATCTCGCCCGCCCCGTCGCGGTAGCGCCATCGATTTGCGACCTCTCCCGGATAGTTCGCGCCGGCCGGCTCGAGCGGGAACCGTTCGTCGATCCGTTCGACGATCTCCCGCGCGGACACCACGTCGGCCAGCTCCCAGCCGTTCGAATTGCCGACGTCCATGTACTCGATGTAGCGAACGATGTGCCCGGAGCCCCGGAAGTGGCGGGCCATCGGCAGGACCTCGTCCTCGTTCCCCCCCCGCTTGACCACCATGTTGACCTTGATCGGGGCGAGGCCGGCATCGGCCGCCGCATCGATGGCCCGCAGCACGCCGGACACCGGGAAGTTGACGTCGTTGATCCGCTTGAAGACCGCGTCGTCGAGGGCGTCGAGGCTGACCGTGATCCTTCCGAGCCCCGCGTTGCGGAAGGCGCGCGCGCGGTCCGGGGTCAGCAGCGAGCCGTTGGTGGTGAGGCTCAGGTCCTCGAGCCCGGGGATCGCCGCGATCTTCTCCACCAGGGTCTCGAGACCGCGCCGCACGAGGGGCTCGCCGCCGGTGAGGCGGATCTTCCGCACCCCCTGCTCCACGAAGAGGGCGGCGACCCGCGCGATCTCCTCCAGGCTCAGCACTTCCTTGCGGTCGAGGAAGGCGTGGTCGGCGCCGAACACCTCGCGCGGCAAGCAGTAGACGCAACGGAAGTTGCACCGGTCGGTGACGGAGATGCGAAGGTCGCGGAGCGCGCGTCCGCGCGCGTCCGGGAGGGCCGGGCGCTTCGCGGTCATCGCCGGTCTCCGCACGCGGGACAGCGCGGATTTCGCCGGAGCCGGATGGTCTGCCATTCCATGCGCAGGGCGTCGAGCACGAGCACCCGTCCGTCGAGGTCCTCACCGATGTCAAGGAGCGTCTTCACCACCTCGGTCGCCTGGACGGTGCCGATGATCCCCGCGACGGAGCCGAGGACTCCGCTGTCGGCGCAGGTGCCGGGGGGCGCGGTCGCCGCGCCGTGCAGGCACTCGTAGCACGGGCCCTCCGGGCGGTCGAGACGGTAGACCGCGACCTGGCCTTCCATGCGGATGACCGCGCCGGAAACGAGCGGGCGGCCCGCGTCGACGCAGGCCCGGTTGAGCGTGCGCCGGGCCTCGAAGCTGTCCGTGGCCTCGACCACCACGTCGGCCGCCGCGACCTCGTCGCGGAGCGTGTCGCCGGTGAGGGCGCGCTCGATCCGGTCCACCCGAACCTCCGGGTTGAGCGCGGCAAGGGTCCGTGCCGCGGAACGGACCTTGGGCTCCCCGAGCGAGGCGGTGGTATGCACGATCTGCCGCTGCAGGTTCGAGAGGTCGACCGCGTCGTGGTCGACGAGGACGAGGTGGCCCACTCCGCTTGCGGCCAGGTACATCGCGATCGGCGACCCGAGACCGCCGAGCCCGACGAGGAGCACGCGGGAGGCCCACAGGCGCTCCTGTCCCTCCACCCCGATCTCGGGCAGCATGAT
>JAJDXW010000155.1 GCA_022823045.1 Gammaproteobacteria bacterium | reverse complement strand
CCGAGAGCCGGCCCGGCATCAGGCTGTACTCGTCGAAGTAGAGGAATCGGGGCAGACGCTCCTCGAGGAGGTCGCGGACGTCGCGCCCGGGACCCTCGCCGGCGGAAGAGCGGGAGGGATCGTCGGGGTCACCGTCGGCGTCGGCATCGGCATCGGCGCCATCCGCGACCGGCCCGCTCTCGGGCTTGTCTTCGTCTTCGTCTTCGTCGTCGAAGCCGAGGGCGGCCAGCCGCTCGTCCCAGCTCGGGGCGTCGCCCGCCGGCGAGCCGGCCGTCTCCATGGCCTCCGCGGTGGCCTCCGTCGCCGCCGGCGGACCCTCGCCCTCTTCCTCGCCTTCTCCTTCTCCCTCGCCCGCCTCGACGGCGGCCGGATCGGGCTCCGCGGCGCCATCGGGGTCGAGCTCCCACACGAGCCGGTTCTCGTACGACCTCGCGACCGTCACCCACCGGGAGGGGAGCGCCTGCGGACCCAGCTCCTCCTCCACGGCCCGGAGGTCCTCGTCCTCGAGCTCGAAGGTGGCCGCGATCGGGCACCTTCCCGCGATGCTCTCCCGGTCCCGTGCGTACTCGCGGCGCGGGTAGTCCCGCAGCCCGACGAACGCCTCGGGGTGCCCGGTGGTAACCGGGTTCAGGCGGTAGAGGGCCTGGAGGAGCGCGGACTTGCCGCTCTCGTTCTTGCCGACCAGGCAGGTGACGTCGCGCTGCACCTCCACCTCGCCCGAATCGAGGATGTTCTTGTACCGCCGCACGCGGATCGATCGCAGAATCATTCCGATGGTGCTCCTTCGGGCCGGTCGCGCCTCAGGCTTCGGGCGAGCCGGCCGGCAGGGTGATCCGGGTCACCGTCCCCTGGCCCGGCAGCGAGTTGATCTTGATGGAGCCCTCGTACTTCCCGGCGAGGTGGCTCGCGAAGGCGAGGCCGAGCCCCACCGCCCCGTCGCGCGTCGTGTAGAAGGGCTGGAAGACCTTCGCGCGCTTGTCCGCGCTCATGCCGACCCCGTTGTCGATGACGGTGATCAGGATCTCGTCGTTCTTGCGCACGGTGTCGATCTTGATGGTGGCCGGCCGGTCCTCGAGCCCTTCCACGGCGTGGATCGAGTTCTCGATGATCTTCCCGAGCATCAGAAGGATGTCGGTCCTCGATGCGAACACCTCGGGCATCGGCCCGAGCTTCGCGGCGACGGTGGCCGCGTCCTCGGCCCCGGTCGCCTCGATGGCCTCCCCGATGCACGAGTTGACGTCCACCAGGGTCTGGTCCGCGCGGCCGTTCGGCAGGCCCTCGAAGGAGGAGAGGCGCCTCGCCACGTCGGCGATCGCGTTCACTTCGCGGTAGATGCCGAGGGCCACCGCGGAGGCGGTCTCCATCTCCTCCTCCGGATCGGTGCCGTCGTGCGTATCGAGGAGGAGGTCGCTGTCCTGGAACACCGCCCGGAGCCGGTCCTGGGTCTGCCGCAGGCGATCGATCCCGGCCGTGACGCGGGCCGAGGACGCGGCGAGGTTCCGGGACGCACACTCGATGAGGAACGCGTTGACCATCGCCGACTCCACGATGGGGTCGAGGGCGGGCTCGTCCGGCGCCGGGTCGTGCGCGAGGGAGAGCGCGTCCGGAAAGGGGTCCGGCTCGATGTCGGAGGTGGGGGCGGAAGTGGGGGTGGAAGCGGGGGTAAGGGTGGGAATGGGGGCGTGAGCGGGAGCAGCCGCGGGAGCGGGGGCGGCTTCGGCGAGCGCCTCGGTCGCCCCTCCGGCCTCGTGCACCTCCCCCGCCTCCCCGGGGTCGGCGACCTCCACCGCGGCCGGCTCGGGAGCCGGACGCCGCGCCGGGGGCTCGGCCGGAGCCAGGTGCTCGGCGGCCGGCGGGGTCAGCACCGAAAGCGGGACCGGCGGGGGGGCCGCGGCGAGGTCGGCCGGGGCCGGAGCCGGTGCGGCGGCCCTCGCCCGGACCCGCGACTGGAACGCGAGCACGACCCAGAACAACGCGAGGAGAACGACCGCCCCCAGGATGCCGCCCTCGTAGTAGGTGGTGAGGGTCTCCTTCCTCCCGAGCTCGAACTCGAGGTTCCCGACCAGCCGCTCCGTCAGATCGGATATCTCGTTGGAGGTCGCCCCGCGAAAGAGCTCCTCGGTCGGCCCCTGCCGGCCGAGCAGGACCTCCGCATGGCTCAGGAGGTTCGCGATGGCGTTGGCGAGGGGGGGGGGATACGTCACGCTCGCCTCGCGGAGCCGCTCGAGCTCGCCGCCGAGCCGAGCCTTCCCGGCATCGTTGGGGGCCGCGAGCCAGGCGTTCATGTCCTGGACGAGGTTGGAGACGCTCCGCGCGAGCGCGTCGTCCCCGGCCGTGCCGGCCTGCTGGACCACGTTGCTGGCCGCGAGAGGCAGGTAGCGGACGGAGTTGCGCACCACCGCGTAGCCGGTCTTGAAGCGCTCGATGCGCTCCTCCTTCGCGTCGATGGCGCTCCGGTAGACGTTGATGTCGCTCGCGAGCCGATCCGGGATGTCGGTGATCTGCCGGGTGGTGTCGCGCAGGCGGTCCTTCAGCCACGCCATGCGCGGGATGTAGGCGGCGAGGGAATCGAAGTCCGCGAAGGGGTCGGACTTCACGCGCGCGATCTCGACGCTCCAGTCGGAGGAGAGCTGCTGGATCTGCCGCACGAGGCTGACCGCGCCCCGATAGTGCGGCGCGCCGCTGCCGCTCGAAACGAGGTAGAGCGCTCCGGCGGTGGAGAGCAGGAAGACCGTGACGATGGTTCCGAGAATGGCCGTGCCGGATTTCATGGTGATAGCTCCTCGGATTCGCCCGCCAGCGTCCGGATGAACGCGACGATCGCATCCTTGTCGTCATCGGGCGCCTCGCGCCCCAGTTGAAACTCGAACATCGCATCGACCGCGTCGCGCAGGGTCTCGGCGGTCCCGTCGTGAAGGTACGGAGCGGTGTGGGCGGCCATGCGCAGGCTCGGCACCTTGAAGGAATGCCGGTCGGCGATGTTGCCGGTCACGTTGTAGCGCCCGAGGTCCGCCTCGGTGATGTTCCCGCGCCGCTTGAAGTACTCGTTGAGCACCCCGAAGACCTGGAACATGTTGCCGCCGACGTTCGCCCCCTGGTGGCAGGACACGCAGCCGTAGCTCTTGAACAGGGCGTAGCCGTGCTTCTCGCGCTCGTCGAGGGCCGAGTCGTCGCCCTTCAGCCACTGGTCGAAGCGGCTGTTGGGGGTGACGAGCGAGCGCACGAACTCCCCGATCGCGTCCTTGATGTTCGGGCGGTTGATCCCGTCCGGGTAAAGGGCCTGGAAGCGCTGCGGGTACTCGTCGTCCTCGTAGAGCTTCGCGACCGTCTCCGGCCACAGGCTCCCCATCTCGATCGGGGACTGGAGCGGGCCGTCGATCTGCTCCACCACGTCCTTCGCCCGCCCGTCCCAGAACTGCTTGAAGTTGAGCGAGGCGTTGAAGACGGTGGGCGAGTTGATCATGCCTTCCGCGCCTTCGACGCCGGTCGAGACCCGGCGCCCGTCGTCGCCGCCGCTGGCAAGGTCGTGGCAGCTCGCGCACGAGATGGTGCCGTCCTTGGAGAGGCGCGTGTCGTGGAACAGCATCCGGCCGAGGGCCGCCTTCTCCGGGTTCACGTCGACCGACTCGGGGAGCGGGCGGATCGGCTCGTTCAGGCGCGGCTCGCCCGCGAAGGAGGCGGCGGCGAGGCCCAGGCCGAGGCCGACGCCCAGGACCAGGCCGAGCCCGATACCGGTGCGGCTCGGGGGGCGCGTCGCGGTGGAGCGCGCCGTCCGGGCGCTCCGCGGGGCCGGGTGGCGCCCGGCGCGGGCGCGCCGGGGCCCGAAGGGTCGCATGAGAAGCGGTCGGTGCATCTATCCCCCTCCGAGGGAGCCGAGCGCCTTGATGGCGGTGAGGAAGGCGGGGCCCGCGACGAGGAGCATCGTCCCCGGAACCACGAACATGAGCATCGGCAGGGTCATCAACACCGGCAGCCGCTCCGCCTGGGTGGCGATGCGGGTGGCGCGCTGGAGTCGCTCGTCGGCCGCGATGTTCTTCATGGACTGGGTGAGCGAAGTGCCGTAACGTTCGCTCTGTATAAGGGTCATCGCCAGGGTTTTCAACCCCTCGACCTCCGTTCGGTCGTGGAATTCCTGAAGGACGCTCCGCCGGTTCGCGCCGAGGCGGAGCTCCGCCTCGATCTGCCGGAACTCGGCGGCGAGGCTCGGCTCGATGGCGGCGAGCTCCTCGGCCACGGTGAGGAGGCTGCGCTCGAAGGTGAGGCCCGACTCGAGACCCATCACCATGAGGTCGAGGGCGTCGGGGAGGGCGGCGCTCATCGCGCGCAGGCGCCGGGCGCCGAGCGCCCGCACCCCGTACTCGGGCACCACCCCGCCGATGACGAGGCCCGCGAAGGCCGCGAGCGCAACGAGGATCCCGTACTGTCCGACGAGCTCGGAGCTTGCCGCGAAGAAGCCCGCCGTCGCGCCGAACACGGTCCCGGCGCCGATCTTGGCCGAGAGGAAGTAGGAGATGGCGTCGCGGTGCGAGAAGCCCGCCCCGCGCAGGGTGGTCGCGAGCTTCGCGCGCTCCGCGGCCCCCACCGGGGCGAGCACCGAGAGGGCCTTGAGGACGGTGAGGCCGAGCGCCCGCATCCCCTCGGGGGCGCCGCCCCCCCCGGTGTGCGCGGCGGCGGCCCGCGGGGCGACCGCGAGGGCCTGCCCGCGCGGCACCGCGAGGCGCAGGTCGAAGGCGCGCGTGCGCTCCGTCTCGCGGTAGACGACAAGGCCGAGCACCGCGAGGAGCGCGCCGCTCGCGAGGAGGCCCGCGAGGACGAGGGTGAGCAGGGACTGCGAGATCATCGGTTCCTCCCTTCGGTGCTTTCCCGGCGCTTCGCCCTTCGCCTCTTGCCCGCCACGCCCGGCCCGCCCGCCAGCCGCCTAGCGCGTGGCGCGGGCGGCGAGCCCGCGCGCGGCGAGGATCCCGGTGACGATGAGGGCCACCCCCCAGCGAAGCAGGGTCACCCCCTGCTCGGTCCCGAACAGGATCTCGACCGACTCCGGGGCGATGAACTTCTGCCCGACGAGCACGATGGCCGGCATCACGGCCAGGATGAGCAGGGTGAGCCGGGTCTGCGCGGTGGACGCCTTCGCCTTGAGCGCCGTCTTGCGCCGCTCGCGCAGGGTCTCCGCGAGGTTCCGGAAGGCGGTCGAGATCCCGCCCCCCGCCCGCCGCTGGAGGCGGATGACGGCGGCGAAGAGGGTGAACTCCGCGATCCGCACCCTCTCGCAGGCCTGGCGCAGGGTGGTGCCGGTGTCGAGCCCCGCGAGCAGCCCGTCGCGGACCTGGACGAGCACCGGCCCCACCGGCTTCGGGGCGTCGTTGGCGACCGCCGCGAGCGCCTCGAGGGCCGGCACCCCCGCCCCCGCGAGGCGCACGATATGGTCCACGACCTCGGGGAACTGGCGGACGAACTCCGCCTCCTGGCGCGCCTGGAGGGTGCGGAGCATGTACCACGCCGCGCCCACCCCCGCGACCCCCACCACCGGCATCGTCCACCAGTCGGCCGGCACCCGGAGGAACCACAGGGTTCCCCAGCCGGCGGCCGCGCCCGCGACCCCCGCCATGACCGCGGCGGGGAGCGCCTGCCGCGCCTCGAGGAGCGGGTAGATCGACTCGATGCGGTTGCGGAGGGCGGAGAGCCACGTGCGCCGCTCGACCGGACGGAAGATGCTCTCGTCGCCCGCCGCCGCCCCGCCCTCGCTCGCGGCGGGGGCCGCGAGGGGCGCCGCCGCGCGCTTGAGCCGCGGCTGGAGGGGATCGCTTCGGCCGCCCTTGCGTCGCATCATCTGGATCAGGAACCCGACCCCTGCGAGCAGCATCAGCACCGCGGCCGAGAACCCCACCGCGAGCCATATCGGACGCCAGGAGAACGGGTCCGCACCGGCCGCCCCGCTCGGCGCCGGCGCTTCAGCCGCCGGCACGGCCGCGGAGGAGCCGTCCCTCCTCCGATACATCGCCGCCGCGGCAGCGCCCGCCACGGCGCCGCCGGCGGCCTGCGCCTCCGCACTGGCACCGGGCGCGGAACCATCTCCAGCGGCCAACATCGCCGCCGCCGCCTCGCCGGCCACCTCCGCACCCACCGCGCTTGCCGCGCTCGCACCGGAGCCGCTCTCCGCGTCCAGCATCGCGGCCGCCATCGCCGCCGCCGCTTCGCCGTCGGAGGTGGCTGCGCCGCTTCCGCCGTCCGCCCCCGACATCGCGACCGCTTCCGCACCGGTGCCCTCCGTGCCGTCCGCCTCGATGCCCGCGGCGTCCGGATCGGAATGGCCCCCCGCACCCGGCACCGCGGCCGCAACCATGGTGCCCGAAATCGGACCGTCCGCCGCATCCGGCAGCACGACCGCCGCGAGACGAGCATGGAGGTCGCCGACGCTCCGCCATGCCTCCTCGAGTGCGCGCTCGCCCTCGATCACCCCCACCACGAGGTCGCGCGTATCGGGGAGACCCAGACGCCTCCCCTTGAGCACCGCAAGGTTCATCGGCGCCTCCGGCCGGTCCGGGTAGCGGCGCGCGAGAGCCTCGTATGCCCGGATCGCCCCGTCCATCGAGCCCTCGAGCACCATCATCGCGCCGTGAAGCAGCCGCAGGGACAGCGAACCGCGCTCTTTCGCCGACAGGGTTGCGAACTCCGAGCCCGCCTCGCCACCCGCCGCCGCCGTGGAGCCCGGCTCCGAATCGGAGGCGGCGGACACGGGCACCGCGGCGACGAGGGCCGTCGCGCCGGCCGCGGCGAGGGCGAGGAGGAGGGGGCTCAACCGACCGCCTCCCCGATCCGCGGGTCGGCCTGGAGGGCGGCGAGGAGGGGCTCGCGGAGGTCCACCGCCTCGACCGCCGGCATCCACGAGGGCTGGCGCCCCGAGGTCTCGAACACGTGCTCGCCGAGCACCGGCCGGCGGCGCCACATCTCCTCGGTGGTGACGATGTCGTTCTCGATCCCCACCACGTTGGTGACGCTGGTGACGCAGCGGTGCCCGGAGCGAAGGCGCGCGAGCTGCACCACGAGGTCGATGCTGCCCGCGATCTGGCGCCGGAGGGCCGAGAGGGGCATGTCCGCGCTGCCCATCATCAGCATGTTCTCGAGCCGGATGAGGGCGTCGCGCGGGGTGTTCGCGTGCAGGGTGCACATCGACCCCGGGTGCCCGGTGTTCATCGCCTGGAGCATCTCGTTCGCCTCCGCTCCGCGCACCTCGCCGACGATGATGCGGTCCGGGCGCATGCGAAGGGTGTTGAGGAGGAGGTCGCGCATCGTCACCTGCCCGGTGCCCTCCGCGCTGATGGCCCGCGTCTCGAGGCGGATGACGTGGGGCTGCTGGAGCTGGAGCTCCGCCGCGTCCTCGATGGTGATGAGGCGCTCGCCGTCCGGGATCTCGCGCGAGAGTGCGTTCATGAACGTCGTCTTGCCGGCCCCCGTGCCGCCCGCGATGAGGATGTTGAGGCGCGCCTTCACCGCGATGCTGAAGAGCTCGTGCATGGCCGGGGAGAGCACCTGGCGCTCGGCGAGATCCTCGAGCCCGGTGCCGCGCATGACGAAGCGCCGGATGGAGATCGCGGCCCCGTCGAGGGCGAGCGGGGGGATGACGACGTTCACCCGCGAGCCGTCCGGCAGGCGGGCGTCGAGCATCGGGCTCGACTCGTCCACCCGGCGCCCCATCCAGCCCGCGATCCGCTGCGCGATGTGGAGCAGGTGCTGCGCGTCGCGGAAGCGGAGCTCGATCGGCTCGAGCCGCCCACGCCGCTCGACGTAGGCCGAGCCGAGGCCGTTGATGAGGATGTCGGAGACCTCGGGATCGTGGAGCAGCGGCTCGATGGGGCCGAGGCCCTTGATGTCGTGGACCAGCTCGGTGACCACCCGCTGGCGGTCGAGCGGGCTCAGCTCCGACGCCCCCGCCTCGCCGGTGTCGAGGAAGGAGAGGAGCTGCGACGCGAGGGCCTGGTTGTCGAGCCCCGCGATCTTCGACATGTCCAGGGACTTGACGATGACGGGGTGGATGCGGGCGACGATCTCCGCGATCGTGCTGTCGGCGGCGCCGCTG
>JAJDXW010000084.1 GCA_022823045.1 Gammaproteobacteria bacterium | reverse complement strand
ATCGCGTCACCCCACACCGTCCCCCACTGGAGGTGGTGCGCGTCCGCGATCTGCCGCTCTCCCGCCTCGCCCCGCAACTGCCGCACGATCTCGGCGATCGAGTTCCAGCCGCTCACGTGCGCCTCCGACATGAGCCCGCCGGAGGTGTTGACGGGGAGCGCGCCGCCGAGGGCGATGCGCCCGCCGCGCACCCACTCGTGCGCCTCGCCGGGGGCGGAGAAGCCGAAGCGCTCGAGCACGAAGAGGACGAGCGGAGTGAAGGCGTCGTAGGTGTAGAGCCCGTCGATGTCGGCGCGCTCGATGCCGGCCATGCGCCAGGCGGCCCCGTCCTCCGGGCGCGGGGCGACCCATCCCGGGCGCTGCTGGTTGATGCCGAGACCGGGCGGGGCGAAGATGAACTCGTCGCGGCCGGCCCGGATCCCCTGCATCCCGGAGACGAGCACGGGGGGCTTGCGGAGGCCGCGCGCCCGTTTCGCCGAAGTCACCAGCATCACCACCGCGCCGTCGCTCACGATGCAGCAGTCGAAGAGGCGGAGCGGTGCGATCACCTCGCGCGAGGCGCGGTGGTCGTCGAGGGTCATCGGTTTTCGCATCACCGCGTTCGGGTTCCGGCGCGCGTGGGAGCGCAGGGTCACCGCCACCTCCCCGAGGGCGTCGGTCGTCGCCCCGTAGAGCGACATGTAGCGCCGGTATGCGAGGGCCGCCCCCGCGGCCGGGGCGGTGAGGCCGTAGGGCGGGTTCTCCGCGTGGGTGCCCCCTTCCTCGCGCATTCCCTCGAAGTCGCCGGGGCCGCCGAGGATGTCGCGCTCGCGGGTGAAGCTCGCGACCGCGACGCAGGCGACGACGTTCGCGAGCCCCGCCGCCACCGCGAGCGCCGCCTGCTGGAGCGACATGGTGACGAACCGCCCGTGGGTCCAGGTCTGGTTCACGTAGCGGATGTCGAGCCCGAACGCCTCCGCGATCCGGTCGTAGTCGAGCCCGAGCGGCCAGCCGAGGTTGACCGCGAGCCCGTCGACGTCGCGGCGCTCGAGCCCCGCGTCCTCGAGGGCGGCCCGGAACGCGGCCGCCCCGAGGGCGAGCTGGCTCTCGGGAAGGTGCCGCCCGAAGCGGCTCGCCCCGATACCCGCGATCGCGGCCCGGTCGGCAATCTCCGTCATGCAGGGTCCTCGGGGTGGTCGACTCGATGCGTCCGGTGTCGGCGGTCAGGGGTTTCGATTCTTGAGCAGCACGTAGACCGCGAACGAACGGCGGTCCGGGAGCGGAGTCGCTTCGAACTTGTCGATGACGTTCGCCGCGACGTCGACATGTCTCACGACGTCCGACTTCCTCCAGCGACCTTCCGGTGCCTGCGGATCGTAGTCCGCCAGATGGCGCTTGCGCTGCAATTCGACGAACGCGTCCGCGAACGCTTCAATCCCGGGGGGAAATCCTCTGATGGCTGGTCGGGAACACTGTGTCCTTGCGTGCCCGTGCTCCAGCGCCCGGTAGACTTGCCGCCACGCGGGTTCCTTTCGTCGCACCCGGGATTTCCCGACCAGGGTGTCGGCGCAGCAACGCGCCGCACAGTGGAACAGCGCGTAGTACGTCGTGCTTACCGCCCGCCGCAGGTCCGCCTGTCGCGGTGCGCCCGGTCCGGTTCCGATGGCGCCCCGCGCGGTCGCGATGAGATCACGCGGCCTCAGGATGCTCGTCCCAGTCGGATTTCATGGTGAAGTAGAGGACCGGGAACTCGGTGACACCGTCGTCGTAGAGCCGCCTTCTGAGGGCTACGAGGAGATCCAGGATGCGTTCGGAACTGAGCTGGTCCCACTCGCCCTCGTAGATGGCCCGGACCTCGAGGTAGTCCAGATCCTCGTCGTCGTATTTCTCGAGGTCAGGCTTGACCAGAATCTTGAAGAAATCGATGTCGCTCATCTGTTCGCGGACAACCGCCTCGACGATGCGCCGCGCGTGTTCGAGTTTCTCGGGCGTCATCTCCGGGACTCCCGCAGGGGGTGCGTTACCGTACCATCGTCCGTACCGCTGTCACATGCTCAACCATGGGAAGATCGCCCCGATATGGCCCCTCCCGGTCGCTCTTCACGGCCGGGAGAATCGGGAAGCGCCCCGTAGGCGAACGGCCCACCCCCCAAACTCGGAGGCTCTCGAGAAGTGGAATACCGGCATCTCAAGGTGGAGCGGCGCGGGCGCGTCGCCGTCGTGACCTTCAACCGTCCGGAGAAGGCGAACGCCCTCAACGCGCGTCACATCGAGGAGATCGAGGACGCCGCACTCTCGTTTCGGGATGACGCGGAGACCCGCGCGGTCGTCTTCACGGGAGCCGGCCGGCACTTCACCTCGGGGGCGGACCTCACCGAGCCCGAGCCCGCGCCCCCCACCCTCGTCATGCACCGCCGGCGCCGGCGCATCGGGCAGCGGGCGATCTCCGCCCTCCGCGAGATGGACCAGGTCACCATCGCCGCTTGGCGGGGGGCGGCGATGGGGGGCGGGGCGTGCGTCGCGACCGCCCTCGACTTTCGCGTCGGGGCGCGCGACTGCTTCATGTCCTACCCCGAGATCAACATCGGGGTGAACCTCATGTGGAACAGCCTGCCGCTCCTCGTGCGCCTCGTCGGGCCGGCCCGCGCCAAGCAGCTCGTGATGGGGGGCGAGCGGGTGCCCGGGCCGCGGCTCCTCGAGTGGGGGGTGCTCGACGAGATGGTGGACGGGCACCAGGTCATGGACCGGGCGCTCGCCTGGGCGGAGCACTACGCCTCACGCCCGCCGGTCGCGGCGCAGATGATCAAGCGCAGCGTCAACGCGATCTCGGGCGCGCTCGACGGTGCGGTCATGCACGCCGACTTCGACCAGCACCTCCTCGCGTCCGCCACCTCGGATGCGGAGGCCGCCGTCGATGCGTGGCTCGCCGGCCGCGATCCCGAGTTCGAAGGCCGCTGAGCCGTCCGTCCTTGCCTATGCCGTCGCGACGGGCCGCCGCCGGGGCCCGCTATCGCTTGCAGAGTCCCATGAGCGACGCCTTGGCGAGGGTGTTGAAATTGAGCATGAAGCCCACCACCGCGGCGGAGGTGTCCGCCTCGACGGGAAGGCTGTCAACGCCCACCGCGTGCAGGGTGAAGAGGTAGCGGTGCGGGTGGTCGCCCTCGGGCGGGCACGGGCCGCCGTACCCCGGCGCGCCGAAGTCGGTTCGGGTCTGAAGCGAGCCGGCCGGCATCGCACCGTCCGCGGAGCCGGCTCCGAGCGCGAGCGAAGTCGCGTCGGCGGGGATGTTCACCACCACCCAGTGCCAGAACCCGCTCCCGGTCGGAGCATCGGGGTCGAAGCAGGTGAGGGCGAAGCTCTTCGTCCCTTCGGGCGCCCCGCTCCAGGAAAACTGGGGCGAGAGGTTGCCGCCCGCGCAGCCGAACCCGTACGCCTCGGACAGGATGTGGTCATTGGCGAGGTAGTCGCCGTCGTTGAAGCTCTCGCTGGTGAGAACGAGGTCGGCCATGGGTGCGGTCCTCCGGGTCGGTTCCAGTCGCGGCGAAAGGTTCGGGAACCGCCGCCGGCTTGTCAACTCCTGGCGGGACACCGCCCGGAGAACGGGGTCGGGGTACGATTTCGAAGGAACGCGGCGTCAGGGTGGGGTTCCTCGAAATTCGCACCCTGATCCCGTTCTCCGCCTCCTCCGCGGACGGGAGACGTCCATGATTCGATTCGCCCTCTTCGGAGCCGGCCGGGCCGGCCGGATCCACGCCCGGAACATCGCCCGGCACCCCCGAGCGGAGCTGGTGTGCGTCTGCGATGTCGACCGTCCGGCCGCCGAGCGGGTCGCCGGAGAGCACGGCGCCCGCGCGGCGTCCGATCCCGCCGCCGTCTGGAGGGCGGAATCGATCGACGCGGTCCTCATCGCGTCCTCCACCGATACCCATGTCGAACTGCTGCGCAAGGCGCTCGGCGCCGGCAAGGCCGCCTACTGCGAGAAGCCGATCGACTTCGACCTTCCGCGCGTGCGGGCCGTCGTCGCCGAAGCGGCCGCGACCGACGTGCCCGTCGCAGTCGGGTTCCGGCGCCGCGCCCTCCCCGAGTACCGGGAGATCCGGCGCCGGATCCGGGAAGGGGAGGTCGGGGCGGTCGAGGTCGTCCACCTCGTCTCGCGTGACTACCGGCCGCCCTCGCCCGAGTACGTCGCGGTCTCCGGGGGCTTCCTCCGCGACAAGACGATCCACTACTTCGACCTCATCCCCTGGGTGGTGGGCGAGCGGCCCGCCGAGGTCTACGCCACGGGGTCATGTCTCGTCGAACCGTGGATCGGTGAGGCGGGAGACATCGACACCACGATGGTGGTGCTCCGGATGCCGAGCGGGGCCCTTTGCCACATCGACAACGGGCGAAGGGCGGTCTACGGCTTCGACGAGCGGGTCGAGGTCTTCGGGGCGCGGGGCATGCTGCGGTCGGAGCCGCCCTCGGTCTCCAACGTGGCCCGCTTCGGTGAGGCCGGTATCCGTCACGAGCGCTACCCCGACCTCTACGGAGAGGAGAGCTTCGCGGGGCTCCTCGATGCCTTCATCCTCGCCCTCGAACGCGGAGAGCCGCCCGCGCCTTCCCTCGCCGAAGGCCTCCAGGCCCAGCTCATCGCGGAGGCGGCGGTCGAATCGCTCCGGCGCAACCGCCCGGTGGCGGTCGAGTACTGACGGCCGCGGCCTTCCCGGTCGCGGGGTCATGCGTCGGTGGGGGATTGGGGGTCGGGGTTCGCGGGACGGCGCGGGCGACGGCCCCGGGTCCGGGGGCGCCGCGGTGGCCTCGTCCCGGGCGGCGCAGCTCAGTCGGCGCCGCGCGCCGCCCGAAGCCGCGCGTGGATGTTGGCGATGCGATGCACGGTCTCCGCCGGCGCGAACCAGCCGCGGCAGTGGATCTCGTCCGGGGTCACGTCGTGGTGGTAGTGCCCGCCCATCGTGTCGTCGCCCGGGTGGTAGAAGTGGGTGTGCTCGCTCGTGGGACGAAGATCCAGCGCCCCGCCCGTGGGATCTCCGGTCCAGAGCACGGAGAAGCAGAGGAGGCCCGGCCCCACCGGCTCGAAGTAGCGGAGAAATTCGGCGACGACCTCCTCGCGCTCCACGTCGTAGTACTCGTGGCCGATGCAGTCGTAGTCCGGCACGACGTGCGAGCGGATCCCGCCGCGCTCGACCCGGAACACCCCGCCAAGACCGATCTCGCGGCCTTCCTCCGCGGCGAGGGGGAGGAGAGCGTCGCGCATCGCGAGCGGAAGCGACCCCTCGTCGCCGGTTCGGCGGGCGACCTCGACCTCGACCACCGGCCCCGGCTCTCCGCGCGAAACGTAGAGGTTCGCGATCCCCGCGAACCGTCCCGACGGATACGCCTCCACGCGGCACCGCCCCCGCTCGTCGACGCGGGCGGACCGCGAAGCGGGGGCCGTTCGCGTGTCGTGGTTCGCGATCACCTCGCCCGAGTGGCCTCCGAGGGTCGTCGTGCAGGCCATGCCCGCGCCTGGGGGCCGGGGTGGCCGGCCCGGCGCAGGAGGTCCCGGGTCTCGAAGCGCACGTCGCGGTAGCGGGGGTTGTGGGCGTAGGGCTCTCCGCCCACCTCCACCAGGCAGGGCGCGCCGCCGAGGCCCTCCCACGCGCAGTCGAGGCGGCGGAGGTCCGGGCACTCCCTCACCCGGACGGCGACGCGACGGTAGTTCCGCTTGAGCCCGTCCTCGAGGGCGTCGCGGACCACCGCGAGGGGAGGGCTCCAGAGCGCGGCGCTCGCGGTGTCCATCAGGTCCGGCTTCGAATCTTCCGCCATCGTTCTCCCCGTTCGGCGAAGTATGATCGGCCGAGCGCCGGGCCCGCCGAGACGACCGCGGGCCGCGGACGGCCGTTCGTGGTCGCGGAAGGCGTGGCGCCTGCCGATCATGTCATACCGTCCCGCGGGCGCCGGGATGCCCGCGGCGGCCACCGCGGCGCGGTCAACGGCGGGGATGACCCCGCCCCACCGGATGCGAGGAACCAGAGAATGGCGGAATCGGAACGCTACCAGGCCGGGATGGAGGTCATGGAGAAGCTCTTCGGGCGCACCCCGAAGCAGGGGACGATGCCGGACGGGATGTTCCGGACCACGGTCGAGAACCTCTTCGGCGACGTCTGGAGCCGGCCGGGACTCGAGCTCGAGGAGCGCTCGATGATCACCCTCACCGCGCTCACCGTCCTCGGCCGCGAGAACGAGCTCAAGATCCATCTCTACGGGGCGAGAAACCTCGGCATCCCGAAGGAGAAGCTCGAGGAGATGATGCTGCACCTCGCCCACTACGGGGGATGGCCGGTGGCGGTGTCCGCCCTTCGCCTCGTCGAGCACGTCTACGGCAAGCCGGCGAAGTAGCTGCCCGACCGGCCCGAGGGCCGGCCCCTCCTTCCGCGGATCGTGCAATCCGCTCCAGAAGGAACCTGCCTCGGGCCGGCTGCGCCGCCAGGTACTCGGGGTCGGGCTATCGGTGGCCCCGCCGACCGCAAGCCCCCGCTCGTTTCGACCAATGTCCGCCGGGGCGGGCGATTCACTCCCGGTCGCGATTGGCGCTAACATTCGAACGGCGATTCGATTGCCGGGCGCGAGGAGGCTCCGCACATGGAATATCGACGGATATCGGCCGACTGTCATATCGACCTCTGCTGGATGCCGCCCGAGCTGTTCGTCTCGGAGGCGAGCGCGGAGTTCCGCAACCGCATGCCCTACGTGACGGACGGGCCGGACGGCCCCTTCTGGACCAGCCGCAACGGCGTCTCATTCGGGCTCAAGAACGGGGTCGGGCCCTCCGGCCAGAAGTACGTCGCCGGCCAGCACTACCGGGCGGACAGGATGGCCGAGACGGGCCTCTACGACGACGGCCGGCAGGACATCCGGCGCGTGTCCGATCCGCACCTTCGCGTCCGGGACATGGAGCGGGACGGGGTCGACGCGGAGGTCATCTACGGCATTCTCGGGGCCGCGACCCGGCTTCGCGACCACGACGCCGCGAACGAGATGTTCCGCATCTACAACGACTGGCTTGGCGGTTTCTGCCGCCACTACCCGGACCGGCACATCGGTCTCGCCTGCCTGCCCTACGGCGACATCGACGCCGCCGTCGCGGAGCTCCGGCGGGTGGCGAAGATGGGGATCCGGGGCGTCGAGCTCTCGTGCTCATGGGACATGAACCCGATGTGGCACCCCTGCTGGGAGCCGCTCTGGCAGGCCGTGCAGGAGGTCGACCTGCCCCTGCACTTCCACACCTTCCCGGCCATCGACCCCAACCTTCTCCAGGACGCCCCGAAGGAGGCCCGTCGCCCCGCGTTCTTCACCGTGGTGTCGGGCTTCCAGATGAACCTCGTCAACATCCTCGCGGCCATCATCGGGGCCGGGGTGCTCGAGCGTTATCCCAACGTGCGGGTCGCGTTCGGGGAGAGCGGGATCGGGTGGATCCCGTACGCCCTCGACCGCATGGACTTCGAGTGGGAGGACCGATTCCACGACCTTGGCCTGACCATGAAGCCGAGCGACTACTGGCGTCGCCAATGCCGGGCCACCTTCCAGTTCGACCGGATCGGCGCGGGTCTTGTCGACGAGATGGGGCTCGAGTCCCTCATGTGGGGATCGGACTACCCCCATGGCGACGGGGTATGGCCGGAATCGAACCGATATATCGCGGAGCAGTTCGCTCACCTCTCGGAACACGAGGTGCACCGGCTGACCTGCGCCAACGCGCACGAGTTCTACCGCCTTCCCGGTCGGGCGGTGGCGTCCGCGCTCCCGGAGGCGGCCGACTGACCGCTCCGGTCCGGGTCCGGGTCGGCGGCGCCGGTTCGACCGTGTCCCGGCCGGACCCCGGCCCTCGTCTAGCCCGCATATCTCACCGACTTCCTGCTGCGGACGCGGATCTGCTCGCTGTGACAAGGCGTACTCCCTCAAGCCGCTTCACCGTAGTGTCGACTACGCCTTCAGCGTCTTTCGGTCCGTGCGCCTTGTCACAGCGGCATCTTGACGCCCTCGCGACGAAAGTCGGTGAGATATACGGGCTAGGCATGCCCCGGACCGGGGAGGCGGGCGGGTGAGCCGCAAGGCGGAGGAGCGGGCACGCCGCCGCCTCGCCGAGGCCGAGCGCGCTCTCGCCGAGAACCGGGCGCGGGACGCCCTCGATGCGGCGAGCGCGGCCATGCGCGACCTCCCGCGGCATCCCGCGGCTCGCCTGTACGCCGGTTTCGCCCTCGTCCGCATGGGCGAACGAGAGCCTGGCCTCCGGTTCATCGAGGAGGCGAACGAGCTTGCGCCTCGCGATGCCGGGGTCCAGCTCGCGGCGGGTCAGGCATTCGCGGAGCTCGGCCGCCCGGCCGACGCGGAGGCCTGCTTCCGGCGCGCCTGCACGGTCGCGCCGCGCGAGTTCCAGCCCCGTTTCGCCCTCGCGGTGATGCTGGAGCGCCGGGGAATGGCGGAGGAGGCCGAGGAGGCCTACCGGCTCGCCGCCGACGTTCGACCGGCGGCGGCCCCGGCCTGGGTGGGGCTCGGCAACGCCGAGCGTGCGCAGGGGCGCAACGAGGACGCCCTTGCGAGCTACCGCCGTGCGACCGAGGCCGACCCGGGCCACGCCCCCGGCTGGAACAACCTCGGCAACCTCGAACGCGAGCTCGGCCGCCCGGACGAGGCGGAGGCCGCGTATCGCACCGCGGTGGAGCACGCCCCCGGCTACCTCCCGGGGTGGACGAATCTCGCATCCCTCCTCGGCCTTGCCGGGCGGCACGAGGAAGAGGTGGAGGCGTGGCGCAAGGCGTCGGCGCTCGCTCCCCGCGACGTCGACGTGTGGTCCGATCTCGGGACCGCCCTCGAACGGGCCGGCCGTCCCGGCGAGGCGATCCCCGCCCTCGAACGAGCCATCGGGTGCGTGACCCCGGACCACCCCCGGGTCATCAGCCTGCTCGGCCGGCTGCACACCGCTCTTGCCTTGGCCCGCCTGAGGGCGGGAAGCGAGGACGGAGCGGATGCGCTCGCCGCCTGCGACACCTGGCTCGAGCGACGACCCGGGGACGCGACCGGCCTAGCCGCGAAGGCGATCCTCCTCAATCACGTCGGACGCGAGGAGGAATCGCGGGCCCTCGCCGACATCGGGGGCCTCGCCCGGCGCTTCCGGATCGACCCCTCGCCCGACTATCCCGACCTCGCGGGCTTCAACGACGACCTCGCCCGGCATGTCGCGAGCCATCCCTCACTCACCTGGGCCCCACCCCACAACGCGACCCGCGACGGCCATCACTCGGGCGAGCTCGTGACCGAACCGAGCGGCCCCGCGGTGGTCCTCAAGGCGCGGATCCTCGACTGCATCGAGCGCTACGTGGCTCAGGTGGCCGAGACCGATCCCGATCACCTTGTCGTCACGAGTCGCCCCCCGGCGACGAGGATGCGCATGTGGGGGGTCATCATGCACGCCGGGGGCCATCAGATCCCGCATATCCACCCCGCGGCCTGGTTGAGCGGCGTCTACTATCCCGACGTTCCGGACTTCGTGTCCGCGGAGGACCCCGAGCACCGCGGCTGGATCGAATTCGGCCGCCCCCCCGAGGAGAGCTTTCCGGACCTGAAGCCGATGCCGGTGGAGGCGGTCCGTCCCGAGGAGGGGCTCCTCATCATCTTCCCCGCCTGGTTCTATCACCGCACGATCCCCTTTCCGGCCGACGCCCGCCGCATCAGCGTCGCCTTCGACCTCGTGCCGGAGGCGCCGCCCGACTTCGGCCGCCTCCTCGGCCCCTGAGGGGCCGGGAGAGGGAGGGTTCGAATGGGGGAGGGCGGGCCTCCCCGGACTTCAGGCCGGCGCGCGGACCATGTGGTAGCGGCCGGCCGCGACTCCGTCCGGCAGGTCGATGGGGGCCGCGGCGGGCAGGGTCATCTCCTGGTCGGTGACGACCAGGGCGCCCGGAGCGAGCAGGGGCGGGAGCAGGGGCGAGATCCGCGTCGCGAGCCGGCGGTTGTGCTCGGCCACGCCCGAGCCGATGTCCGCGTGCACGAGCGCGACGGACCCGCGGAAGCGCTCGGTCACCGCCGGGAGCCGGTCGAGCACGTCTCCGAGGAAGAGGTGATCGTCGTCCGGGATGCAGCTCGGGTGGGCGGAGATCTTCATCTCGAAGACGAAGATCTCGCGCCTCGGGAACCGTTCGCGGAGATGGTCGTAGGTCCGCCCGTTGCCGAGGCCGAGCTCGAACACGTGGCCAGGCACCCCGTCGAGGAGCTCGGCCGCGCGGTCGAGGCATGCCCGCTGCGCCTCGAGGCGCCGGATGGCGCTGTCGAGCCGGCTCACTGCGGCGGGCCTTCCGGGTGCGCCACCGGCTCCTCGCCGAACAGGGCGGCGAGTCGCTCCCCGGGGTCCGGGGCGCTCATGAACGCCTCGCCGACGAGGAAGGCGTGGACGTCGCGGGAGCGGAGTCTCGCCACGTCGTCGCGGGAGGCGATCCCGCTCTCGGTCACCGTCCGCCGGTCCGCCGGGACCCGTGCCGCGAGACGCTCGGTCGTCGCAATGCTTGTCTCGAAGGTGCGTAGGTCACGGTTGTTGATGCCGATGAGGGGGGCCGGGATCCCGAGCGCGCGCTCGAGCTCCGCTTCGTCATGCACTTCGACAAGGGTGTCGAGTCCGAGCTCCCCGGCGAGCTCCGCGAGCTCGCGGAGCGGCTCGTCGTCGAGGGCGGCGACGATGAGGAGGACGCAGTCCGCCCCCATCGCCCGTGCCTCGTGGACCTGCCAGGGGTCGACGATGAAGTCCTTGCGGAGCGCCGGGAGGGCGGTCGCCGCCCGGGCCACCCGGAGGTGGTCGGGGGCGCCCTGAAAGAAATCACGGTCCGTGAGCACGGAGAGGGCGGCCGCTCCGCCCCGCTCGTATCCGGCCGCGATGCGGGCCGGGTCGTAGTCGTGGCGGATGACTCCCCGGCTCGGCGAGGCGCGCTTCAGCTCCGCGATCACTGCGGGGCCGCCTTCGCCGATCTTCGTCTCGAGCGCCGACCGGAAGCCGCGAGGCGCCGGCGCGTCCGCGGCCCGCCGGCGCATCTCCGCGAGCGGGACCGCGCGCGCCCCCTCCGCGATCTCCTCGCGCTTTCGCTCGAGGATGCGAGCGAGGATGTCCGGGATGCCGCGGCCGCTCATGGCGCCGGCGCGGTCAGGAGCCTTCCGCCAGGGCGTTCGACACCTCGACGAGGGCGGCGAGGGCGGAGCGCGCCGCCCCGCTCGCGACGGATTCGCGCGCCGCCTCGACCCCTTGGCCAAGGCTTGCCACCGCGCCCGATACGTGGATGGCCGCCGCCGCGTTGAGGAGGGCGATGTCGCGGGGCGGGCCGGGCCGGTCGTCGAGGACCTCGCGCATGAGCGCCGCGCTCGCCTCGGGGCTGTCCACCCGGAGGGTGCCCATCTCCGCGTCCGAGCGGACGCGCTCGAGTCCGAGTTCCTCCGGGGTCACCTCGTATTCGCGGACTTCCCCGTCCTTGAGCTCCGCGAGCCGGGTGGCTGCCCCGATGCTGATCTCGTCGAGACCGTCCCGGGAGTGGTAGACGAGGACGTGGCGGCTGCCGAGCTCGCGGAGCACCCGAGCGATCCGCCCGGTCCACTCGGGTGCGAACACCCCGAGCGCCTGGTTTGGAGCGCCGGCCGGGTTGGTGAGCGGCCCGAGGAGGTTGAAGATGGTGCGGGCGCCCATCTCCCGCCGCGGGCCCACCGCGTGGCGCATGGCGCTGTGGTGGTGGGGAGCGAACATGAACCCGAAGCCGGTGCGGGCGATGCACTCCGCCACCTGCTCCGGCGTGAGGTCGATGTTGACCCCGGCGGCCTGGAGCACGTCCGCGCTGCCGGAGTGGCTGGTGCCGGAGCGGTTGCCGTGCTTTGCGATGCGCACCGCGGCCCCCGCCGCGATGAGGGCCGCGGTGGTGGAGATGTTGAAGGTGCCGGAGACGTCGCCCCCGGTCCCCGCGGTGTCGACCAGTCCCTCGGGCTCCACCGGGACGCTCGCCGCGAGGCCGCGCATGACCCGGGCGGCGGCGGCGAGCTCCTCCACCGTCTCGCCCTTCATGCGAAGTCCGATGAGGAACCCGCCGATCTGCGACTCGGTCGCCTCGCCGGTCATGATCGTGCGCATGACCGCGGTCATCGCGTCGCCGTCGAGGTCCCCGCCGTCCGCGACTGTCCGGATGGCCGTCTGCATGTCCATCGCCGAATGGTCCTCCCGTGCTCGCCTCAGGCGTCGGCCGCCATTCGCCGGGCCGCCTCGGCCGCGGCCCGCATCGCCGCGATCGTACCGGCGTAGTCGTCCGAACCGAAGACCGCCGATCCCGCCACGAACGTGTCCGCGCCGGCGGCCGCGATCTCCGCGATGTTCTCGAGCTTCACCCCTCCGTCCACCTCGAGCCGGATCGGCGCCCCGCCCTTCGCCGCCTCGTGGCGGTCGAGGATCGCGCGGGCGGCGCGAAGCTTGGGCAAGGTGCCGGGAAGGAAGGACTGCCCTCCGAAGCCCGGGTTGACGGACATGACGAGAACGAGGTCCAGCCGGTCGAGGGTCCAGTCGAGCCAGTCGAGGGGTGTCGCGGGGCTCAGGACGAGGCCCGCCCGGCAGCCGAGGTCGCGAATGAGGGCGAGTGAGCGGTCGAGGTGATCGGTCCCCTCGGGGTGAATGGAGATCCACGTCGCGCCCGCGTCCGCGAAGTCCCGGATCAGGCGGTCCACCGGGCGGGCCATGAGGTGCACGTCGATGGGGATCTCACCGGCCGCGCCGGCGGCGAGGGCGCGGCACACCATCGGCCCCACGGTGAGGTTGGGGACGAAGTGGTTGTCCATCACGTCGAAGTGGATGAGGTCGGCCCCGGCCCGGACGACCTCCGCCACCTCCTCGCCGAGGCACGCGAAGTCGGCGGAGAGGAGGGAGGGCGCGATCCACTCCGGGCGCGCCGCGGCGCTCCTGGCGGCGGCCGCAAGTGGCGAGTCCGAGGCTCTTCCGGACACGGCGCCGCTCGCGTCGGGCGGCGTCACTCCGGGGGCGGGCCGGCCGCGATCCCCACCGCGACGCGGCGGGCGAGGAGACGCGACAGCCGGGCCCGCTCGACCGGGTCCCGGAGGAAGAGGAGCCGATTGAGGTCGTGGCGGGTGATGCCGGGCCAGACCCGGCTCTCGGGGACGAGCCGGAACCCGTCCTCCGAACCCGAATCGGCCACCCAGATGCAGGCGACCTCCCCCCGGCTCGTCGTCCACGCCTCCTTGACCCCCATCCGGAAGTAGGGCGCGAGCTTGTGGCGGGACCGGCGGCTGCGGTCGATCTCCACCACGAGGTCGGGCGGCGGATATCCCAGCCGCACGTCGAGATAGTCCTCGACGGCCTCAATGGCGCGCACCGCCGCCGGGTCCAGGTAGAAGCTCGCATCGGGCTCGAACGCGCCGTCGTCGCTCAGGAGGCGCAACGCGCCCGCGCTTTGCCAGGAGACCTGATGTCCCGCAGCGGCCAGCTCGTCCGTGATGCGGATGAACAGGTGATTCGTCTCCGTCGTCGGACCTTCGTGCGTGAACCCCGGCTCGGCCACGAACTCCCCCATCTTGAAGCGCTCGTCGTAGCGGCAGCGGGGCGCATCGTCGTGCTCCGTCAGCCGGTCGAAGAGGGTGCGCGGCATGGGAACTTCCACCCGGACGGGCGCGTCGGGCGACGAATTCGGGGCGCCGGCGGCGGCCTGCACGGGCGCCTCCGGAGCGGTGGGGGCGGTCTCGGGAGCGGTCACGGAAGCCATGGTTCGAGTATACAGGGCGGCGTCTGGACCCGGGCCGATCCCGGACGGATCCCGGGTTGATTCCGGGGGCCGTCCGTCCGGGTTATGGTGACGCGGGCCGAGGAGGAGCGATTGCATGGAAGAAGCGGCTCGGAGGAGCCTTCACATCGGGGTGACGGCGTGGGACATGGGCCTCCCCGGCACCGCGGAGCAGTTCGCGCGGCAGGGCGAACGGGCGGAGGCGCTCGGCCTCGACTCGTTCTGGCTCCCCGAGTTCCACTTCGACGAGAGCGTCCCGCTTCCCCAGCCGCTCCTTCCTCTCGCCGCGGTCGCCGCGCGCACCCGGCGCCTCCGGATCGGGACCGGATCGTACCTCCTCCCCATCCGGCACCCGGTGCAGGCCGCCGAGGAGGTGGCGGTGCTCGACCGGCTGTCCGCGGGGCGCGTCATCCTGGGGGTGGGGCGAGGCTACCGGGCGGGCCTCTTCGATGCCTTTGACGTCGCCGCGAAGGAGAAGCGGGACCGCTTCGAACGGGCCCTCGACGCGATGGTCACGGCCTGGGCAGGTGAGCCGGTGGGTTGGGAGGAGGGGGAGGGGGAGGAGAAGGAGGAGGCCCGAGAGGACGGCGACCGCCTCGGCCAGCCGGTGCGCCTCGTCCCGCGCCCGGTGCAGGATCCCCATCCGCCCATCTGGATTGCCGCCTTCGGGCCGCGGGCCCTCGAGCAGGCGGGCCGCCTCGGGCTTCCCTACTTTGCCTCCCCGATCGAGTCGATGGCGGCGCTCGCCGGGAATTTCGCCCGCTTCCGCGAGGCGTGGGCGGCGGCGGGGACGGCGGCGCCCGCCGAGACGCCGATCATGCGGACCACGTTCATCAGCCGGGACCGGGGGCGCCTTCGCGCCGCGCGGGAGCGCCTCGCCGAGCAGGCCGCCTCGCTCGCGCGCTCTCCGGTCGGTGCGATCCGCCGCGGAGCCGGCATCCGGCCGGACGACTGGGCCCTCGTCGGGGAGCCGGAGGCGGTGCGCGACCGGATCGAGCGCTACCGCGAGCGCTTCGCGATGACCCATCTCGTCGCGTCCCGCACCCGCCTCCCGGGGCTCGAGCCGGGAGACTTCGAGCGCTCCCTGGAGCACCTTGCGGCCCTCCGTGAGTCCCTCGGGCAATAGGAAGACGCTTGTATCCATGCCTTGACGGAGGTGCACGAATCGCTGGTTGTCGGATTTGCCTAAGGCGTAATTCGACACCGCGCCGATACGGCCACCGCTCCACACCGTCGGCACGTTCGTCAAGCCATGGATACAGGTCCCAACGGGAAGGCGCGCGCGCCCGGTCACGGGTCGGGCACCCGGTCGCGACGGCCCTTTCGTGACGGCCCGATTTGTGCGTACAGTTCGCATCGACCAGAGGGCGGGAGGGGACCATGAACGCAACCGGCCTCGAGGTGTCCATGCCGTGACCGAGACGCTGCGTCCCGGCGAGACGGGCCTCGCCCAGCTCGAGCGCGTCTATCGCGGGGGAGCGGCGGCGCGCATCCATCCCGACGGCCGGCAGGCGGTCGCCGCGTCGGCCGAGCGTCTTCGCGCGGGCGCGGGGGGCGATCGGGCCGTGTACGGCGTGAACACGGGGTTCGGAAAGCTCGCCCGGATCCGCGTCCCGCCCGACGAGATCGAGACCCTGCAGCGCAACCTCGTCCGGTCGCATTGCGTCGGGCTGGGGGACCGTCTCCCGGACGCGCACGTCCGGTTGATGATGACGCTCAAGATCCTCGGCCTCGGCCGCGGCGCATCCGGGGTCCGGCCGGAGCTCGTCTCCTCCATCGAGGGGATGCTAGAGCGCGGCGTCCTGCCGGACATACCGGTCCAGGGATCGGTCGGCGCTTCGGGCGACCTCGCTCCGCTCGCGCATCTCGCGGCGGTGATGATCGGGGAGGGAACCGCGTCGTTCGAAGGGCGCCGCCTGCCCGGCCAGGCCGCGCTCGAGGCGGCCGGGTTGACGCCGCTCATCCTGGGACCGAAGGAAGGACTCGCCCTCCTCAACGGAACGCAGTTCTCCACCGCCTGCGCGCTCGCGGCCCTCTTCGACGCCTGGCGGGCGGCCGAGAGCGCCGTCGCGATCGGTGCCCTTTCGACCGATGCGGTGATGGGGTCGACCGAGCCGCTCCTTCCCGAGATCCACGCCCTCCGCGGCCATCGGGGCCAGTGCGAGGTCGCCGCGGCGGCGCGGGCGCTCCTTGCCGGATCGGAAATTCGCGAGAGCCATCGCGACGATGACGTCCGCGTGCAGGACCCCTATTGCATCCGCTGCCAGCCGCAGGTGCTCGGCGCCTGCATCGACCTCTTTCGACACGCCGCCGGCACCCTCCGCATCGAGGCCAACGGGGCGACCGACAATCCGCTCGTCCTGATGGATACCGGCCGAATCGCCTCCGGCGGCAACTTTCACGGGGAGCCGGTCGCGTTCGCCGCCGACCAGATCGCGATGGCGGTTGCCGAGACGGGGTCCATCGCCCAGCGTCGCATCGCGATCATGGTGGACCCGGAGCTGTCCTTCGGCCTCTCCCCCTTCCTCTCGCCGGACCCGGGCACGCATTCGGGGCTGATGTCCGCCGACATCGCGGCGGCCGCCCTCGTGAGCGAGAACCGCCACCTCGCCAACCCCTGTTCCGTCGATTCGATCCCGACCGGGGCCGGGCAGGAGGACCATGTCTCGATGTCCGCGCACGGGGCATGGCGTCTGCAACGCATGGTGGACAACCTGGAGCGGCTGCTCGCCATCGAGTGGATCGCGGCGGCGGCGGGCGTCGAGCAGCGCGCGCCGCGCCAGACCGGGGCGCCGCTCCGGCGGGTCGTCTCCACCCTCCGGACCGCGGTGCCGCCGCTCGCCGCGGACCGTGCCCTCGCGGACGACATCGAGGCGGCTCGCGGACTCCTGCGCGCCGGAGCCATCCTCGACGCGTGCGAACCGTTCCGCCTGCCGCCCCTGGAGGATCCGGAGTGAGTCCCGATCCCGCCGGTGCCCGCACCGTCGTCCCGCCGACCGGGCCGGAGCGCTCGGCCCGGTCTTCTCGCCGCGCGGGGGCGTGATCTCCGGCGGCCGGCCCGGGGGCTCAGATGCTGAAGTTGAGGTTCCCGAGGCGCCGGCTGAGCTTGACGTTCTCGCCGTAGTCGACGGGCACCGCGAGGAGGGCGGGGCCCGGCTGCCGGAACGCCTCGTCGAGCGCCCCCGGAAGCTCGCCCGCCGCGGTCAGGGTCTTTCCCCACGCGCCGAACGAACGCGCGAGCAGCTCGAAGTCCGGGTTGGCGAACGCGAGGTCGGAGTGGCGGCCCCCGAAGTGGTTCTGCTGCTTCCATTTGATGAGGCCGTACTCGCCGTCCGCCCAGACCATGATCACCGCGTTCTGCCGGTAGCGGACCAGGGTCTCGAGGTCCTGCACGTTCATGAGGAACCCGGCGTCTCCCGCGATCGCGAGCACCCGGCGATCGGGGTGGGCGAGCTTGGCGCCCATCGCGCCCGGGAGGGCGAACCCCATCGAGCAGAAGCCGTTCGAGATGAGGCAGGTGTTCGCGGTCTCGCACTGATAGTAGCGGGCGATCCACATCTTGTGGGCGCCGACGTCCGAGAGCACGATGTCGTCCGGCCCGAGGTGCCGCCGGACGTCCCAGAGGATCTTCTGCGGCTTCATCGGGAAGGCGTCGTCGTCCTTCTCCAGCTCGAGGTCGTCGCGGATCGCGTCGCGGAGCTTCCGGCGTTCCCCGATGTCGAAGAGAGGCAGCCTCCCCTCGCTGTCGAAGCGGTGGTTGAGGGCCTCGTTGATCTGCCACAGCGCGTCCGCGATGTCGGACTGGATGTCGAGCACGACCGGGTAGTGGCTGTCGATCTCGGCCGGCTCGAAATCGATGTGGATGATCCGGGTGGACCGGTCGTGGTTCCAGAAGCTCGGAGCGTACTCGACGAGGTCGTAGCCGACGCTCACCACGAGGTCCGCCTCGTCGAGGGCCACGTTGATGTAGTCGCGGCTCTGAAGGCCCATCGTGAACAGGCAGTGCGGGTCCGACATCGGCACCGCCCCCTTGCCCATGAAG
>JAJDXW010000017.1 GCA_022823045.1 Gammaproteobacteria bacterium | reverse complement strand
GAGCGGGCTCGTCGTCTCCCCCGGCTTCATCGACGCCCACACCCACGACGACCGCGCGGTCCTCTCCGACCCCGGGATGGCCTGCAAGGTGAGCCAGGGCGTCACCACCGTCGTCACCGGGAACTGCGGGGTGAGCCTCGCTCCCCTCACCGGCCGCGAGCCGCCGCCGCCGCTCAACCTCCTCGGTGGGGAGGGCTGGTACCGCTTCCCCACCTTCGCCGCCTATCGCGAGGAGCTCGAAGGCGCTCCGCCCGCGCTCAACGTCGCCATGCAGGTCGGCCACAGCGCGCTCCGGGCGCTGGTGATGGACGGGCCGCTCGACCGGCCCGCCACCGAGGGCGAGATCGAGCGCATGGTCGAGCTTGCCGAGGAGGGAATGCGCGCCGGGTGCATCGGGTTCAGCACCGGGCTCGCCTACCCGCCCGCCCGTGCCGCCCCGACCGCCGAGGTCGTCGCCATCGCGCGCCGCGTCGCCGCCCTCGGCGGGATGCACTCGACGCACATGCGAGACGAGGAGGGGGGTGTCCTCGACTCGATCCGGGAGACCATGCGGATCGGCCGCGAGGCGGGTCTCCCGGTGGTCATCTCCCACCACAAGTGCGCGTCGCGCGAGAACTGGGGCCGGACCCGCGAGACCCTCGCCCTCATCGCCGAAGCGCAGAAGACGCAGGATCTCGACCTCGACGTGTACCCCTACGTCGCGGGCTCGACGGTGCTCCTGATGGAGATCGTGGAGCGCTCGGAGCGGGTAATCGTCTCCTGGTCCGAGTCGCATCCCGAGGTGGCGGGCCGGGCCCTGGACGAGATCGCCCGCGAGTGGGGGTGTGGGCTCGCGGACGCGGTGGACCGCCTCCAGCCCGCGGGCGGGATCTACTTCATGATGGACGAGGGGGACCTCGCCCGGATCCTCGCGTTCCCGGGGGCGATGATCGGCTCCGACGGCCTGCCCCACGACGTCTTTCCGCACCCGCGCCTGTGGGGCACGTTCCCGCGCGTGCTCGGCCGCTACGCCCGGGACGAGGGGCTCATCGGGCTCGAGGACGCGGTGCACCGGATGAGCGGCAAGCCGGCCGCCGTCTTCGGGCTCCCCGGGCGCGGCGAGGTGCGCGAGGGCGCGTACGCCGACCTCGTGGTGTTCGATCCCGACGCGATCGCCGACACCGCGACCTTCGAGGACCCGGCACGCCCCGCGGCGGGGATCCGCTCCGTCCTCGTCAACGGCCGCGAGGTGTGGACGGAAGGCGCCGCCGCACCGCCCTCCGATCCCGCCCCCGGCCGGCTCCTTCGCCGTGGCGCCGTAGATTTGCGAATGGCTGACCGAACTGATCCTGATTGATCGAACAACGTACTCGGGTTTCATCCCGCCTGAGCCCCTTGGCAGCCCGCAGGAGCGAAGATGGGGTCCGCCGATCGGCCGGACGGCCGCCCCCGGAGGTCCGGAGTTCGGATAGACGTGTGCCGGAGAGGCGGAGCCGTGCCCTCCCCGTACGGTAACCCGGCGATCAGGACTTCAGGCGCGAGCGGAGCCAGTCCAGTGGAACCGTGCCGGGTCTGGATGGTGGCTTGAAGTCGTACTCATCCGGAGCGAGTGCAGCTACGAGCGTATCGAATGCGACCGTTTGGCGATTGGAGAAAGTCGATGAGACGAGGACGGCATCCGCGCGAGAATCCCAGAAGGCCGCGAGCCTCAGGTTGTACCGGTACGTGCGGACGAGTAGCTGCACCAGGAAGAACAGGAGGGTCAGGGTCACGATTCGCATCAGCGTGAGGTTACTGATGTAGCGATGTTCGAAGGAGTCATTGTCGGGGCTGCTCGATGGGGCGTCGAGAACCTCCGTACTGACGTTGAGCGACGAAACGATTTCCCGACCAACTGTGCTCGCGAGAAGAATCCTGTCGGCTCGATTTACTGTGTCACGCATCTCAAAGAGCGATTGGTGGCGAAGTTCTGCAAATTCGGGATACGATTTCAGGATGTGGATTCGTTCCCTGTCGTCCATCATGCCGACGTAACCATCCTTGCTGAATGCTCGCCTGAACGAGGTGCCCCGTTGATTCGGCTCGGTCGAAATCCAGTTCTTCGTGACGTCTCCCGTGGCGAACACTGAACCCTCGTTGCCCGCGACTAAGGCCGGTTTCGTCGTGCGCTCCTTCGTGTTTTCGGGCAAAAATATCGAGTCGACTAACTCGTTTTCGAAGAATTCAACGCCTTCCGGTCGAAACCAAGTTTCCGCGTCATTATTCGTGACGAACAGAGATCCCTCATCGCCCGCGAGTATGCCAACCTGTCCATCGGAGCCGAATGCTGCGTTCACGATCGATTCGTTCGACTTCACGTCAACGCCCTGAGGACGCCTCCAAGTCTTCCCGGCATCGCTCGTGGAAAATACGGAACCCCTGTAACCTCCAACGACGCCGACCCGCCCATCGTCACTGAACGCCGATGACGAAATATCATCGCCTTCGGGCAGCACCGCGCCTTCGGCAGCACGCCACGTCTTTCCGCGATCTGGAGTCATGAATACCATGTTCTTTTTCCCGGAAACAACGCCATGTTCTTGCCCTCGGTCGTGAATGTATGCGACCACATCATGACGTCTCCCAGGAAGATCGCTGCTATCGATACGGTTCCAGGTATATCCAGAATCACTCGTTACGAAAATCGTTCCAGCGTTGCCGGTCGCTGCGCCGTGTCGACCGTCTAGATCGAGTGAAGTCGCGATAAGGTATTCACCTCGCCCTCGTTCAAACCTCAGGCTGGCGGAAAGTCTCCATGTCCGCCCACCGTCCGACGTGACGGCTGTTTCTCCCCTGCGGTTTCCTATCGCGCCGAACATGCCGTCACCGCTGAGTGATACCGAGGTAATCAGAGTGTTCGAGGGGAATGGGAGATTATTGGCATTGTTCCAGTTGCGTCCCCAATCGCTGGTCGTGAATACACTCCCGTTCGTGCTGCCGGCCAAGCCGAACTGGCCGACCATCTCGGATGTAGAAATCCACTCCCTTCCATGAAGCTCCTCATCTATTCTCCCACTTCTACTCCAGTTTTGGCTTTCTCCGCTTCGCACGAATACCGAACCCAGACTGCCAAGTACGGTGGTGACCATTCTGCTGGAGTCAATAGAAGCGGCCACAATCCACTCATTTTCCTTCCTGATTACGTACGAAGCTCACCTTGTGAGCCAGTCGGTCCCATATAGTTGCAAGTAGTTGAAAGATGGGGAGT
>JAJDXW010000219.1 GCA_022823045.1 Gammaproteobacteria bacterium | reverse complement strand
CCCCACGGCCGCCGCCAGGGCCGCTACTGGGTCGCGGGCGACATAGACGGCGCCCGCGGAAGGTCCCTCTTCGTCCGCCTTCACGGTCCCGGCATTCCAGGGAAGTGGACCGATGCGGCCGTGGGCAGCCACGGCGACCTGCTCGACCTCATCCGCCACCGCACGGGCGCGCCGACGCTTCGCGCGGCGCTGGACGAGGCCCGCGCCTTCCTCGCCCTGCCGGCTTCGCCGGCTCCGGGCGATACGGGCGACTACGACGCCACCGAAGCGGCGCGTCGCCTGTGGCGGGGATGCCGCCCGGTCGACGGCACCCCCGCGGAAGCCTACCTCCGGGCCCGCGGCCTCGCGCGCTGCCGGTTCCCGGCGCTCCGCTTCCATCCGGAGCTTCGCTACCGCGAAGGCTCCGCAGTCCGTCGGCTGCCGGCGCTGGTCGCCGCCGTCACCGGCGACGACGGCGCCGTGCAGGGGGTGCACCGCACCTGGCTCGACCCGCGCCGCCTCGCCAAGGCGGACGTGGCCTCGCCCAGGAAGGCCCTCGGCCGCATCCACGGCCTGGCCGTGCGCTTCGGTTCACCCGCCGAACGCATCGCTCCGCTCCTCGTCGGCGAGGGCATCGAGACGGTGCTGTCGCTCGTCACCGCAGTGCCGGACATCACCGCGGCCGCCGCGCTCTCCGCCGGCAGCCTCAGTTCCTTCTCGCCCCCGCCCGACTGCTCCCGCCTCGTCATCGCCCGCGACAACGACCCGGAAGGCGAACAGGCCGCCCAACGCCTCGCCCGGCGCTGCGCGCGGGCGGGCGTCGCGGCCACGGTCATCGTCCCCGACGGAGGCGACTTCAACGACGACCTCGCTGCGCTCGGCGCCGATGTCCTCGCCGCAAGGTTCGGTCCGCTCTTCCGGTTCCCGGGAGTCGGGGAGGAGGGAGCCTGAGAGGGCAAAGCCTTGATGGAAGGAGAGGGAGAATGGACACCGTCATCAACCTCAGAGACGAACCCGCGCTCCGCGACATATTCGAGCACGCGGACAGGCACGACAACACCGTCCTCATCGATCGCCGCACGAAATGGGGCAACAGGTTCCGGATCGGGCGCGATGGAACGCGCGGAGAAGTGATCGCGCGCTACCGCGCCGATCTCTGGGGGCGCATCCGCTCCGGCCTCGTCGCGCTCGAAGACCTCGCCGAACTGGACGGCATGCGGCTCGCCTGCTGGTGCGATCCTCAACCTTGCCACGGACACGTGCTCGCCCGCGCCGCAGCCTGGGCCGCGGCCGCCCTGGCCGAAAGGAGGGGCGAGTGATGGACAGCATCACCTTCAAGCGGATCACCCCGCGCGAGTCCCGCATCTACGACGCCGACGGCGACCATGTCGGCGATGTCTACCGCCAGGACGACATCCTCGTGCCCGGCCAGGTGTTCTACGTTCTGCACCTGTTTGAAGATCCCCGGGGACCCCGGCGCGTCCACGACCGCAGCCGTATCCGCGACGTCGCCCAATCCCTCTTCGATTCCCACCCGCTGTTCTGAACCCGTTGAAGGGGTCCTCCTCTCCCTTCCGGCCGGGAACACTTCCGCTGCAACTCCCGGATTATTGGGGCCAGCTTCGGCTCCACCTTCGTTCCGCCTCACATGATTCCTCCCTTCGCTTCGCCCCCTCCACCCAGGCCACAGGACCCCTCTCCCCGCCCAAGGACCGCCCGGCGATACTCCACACAAGGCCCTCCCTCCGTCTTCTCCCATCGTAGCACGCCGTCAACCCCCTCCTTCGTCGGGGGTCCTCCGCTTCGCTCCGGCGCTCCCCAGCCCCAGGGCCGCCCCGCCCCGCGTGACTCGTCGTGCTCCAACGGGACAAGACGGAGGGAGTTCCTCCACTGGCGGGCGATTCGAGAAAGGAGAAGACGATGGAAGCAACGAACAGGGTGGTCAACGCCAGCCCCGGCGCAGGAACCGAAGTTCCGAAACACCAGGAGGACAGCATGGAAAACGAAATCGACAACCTTGCAGACCAGGGCGTATCCGTCATGGCGGCGTTCTGCGAAAACGCTCAGCTCTTCGGCGCTGCCCCGGGAACCGATGAATTCGATTCCAGGGACGTATGGGACGAGGACGACGCTCTCGACTCCGTCCACGCTGCCTTCGAGATCCTCGCGGGCGGCATCGGCCCCGACGGCACCCAGCTCGCGGACGAGCGCGAGAGCCTGCTCTGGGGCTTCGTCAATATGCTGGATGCTCAGACACAGCGCCTCGACCGGTCAGCCGACCGCCTCATCCCGGACCTCCGCGACCTCCAGCACGAGCAGGACGGCTCCGAGATCAAGTCCCGCGAGCTCGAGCTCATCACCGACCGGGTGCAGAACCTCTCCGCTCGCCGCGACGCCTTCGAGCGCATGCGCGACGCTGCTGCCGAGGACTACCTGAACGCGACCGGACAGACCTGGCGGCCCCGCAGCGGATCGCACACCAGCCAGACCGGCAAGCTCACCTCCGCGGCCATCGACGCCCGTGACTTCATGCGCGCTCGCAAGGACCGCAAGACCCAGGCGCATCTGCCTGAAGGAACCCTGGTGGCGGTCACGGGCGGCAAGGACGTCACCGACCCGGCCGCGGTCTTCAACAGGCTCGACAAGGTCCGCGCAAAGTATGCCGACATGGTCCTGGTTCACGGCGGCGGCCCGGGCGTCGAGCGCATCGCGGCGAGCTGGGCCGAGCAGCGCGGCGTCCACCAGGTCGTCTGCAAGCCCGACTGGGACCGCCACGGACGGGCCGCTCCCTTCCGCCGCAACGACGACCTCCTCAACCTCCTGCCCAAGGGCGTCATCGCCTTCCCCGGAAGCGGCATCACCGACAACCTCGTCGACAAGGCCCGCCAGTTGGGGATACCGGTCGACAAGATCGCTGCCTGATCCGCACACACCACGGGGTCGCGTCACTCGTTGGCGCGGCCCCTTTCCGACAGCGCGCTTCCGCCTCGCGCGTCACTTCGCTCCGCTACGCTTCCTCGCTTCACTACGTTCTCCATCGCTCCCACGCCACCATTGCCGCACACGCCTTTCATCGCCACCACGACGCCGACCATGACGACAATCCCCGCAGTGCGCTCGCCCTTGGCGGTACCGGACCCCTCCCCGCGGCCCACGTCGCCGAGTACCCGCTTCGCGCCTACCCTATGCCACTCGCCGACGTGGGCCTCCCCCCACCTTCGGGCCGGTCTGTCCTTCCGTCTGCGC
>JAJDXW010000280.1 GCA_022823045.1 Gammaproteobacteria bacterium | reverse complement strand
GGGCTCTACCGCGGCGTCTCGCTCGACCAAAAGAGCGTGTCGGCGGGCGCGGAAGACGTGGATTATGTGTTCCTCTACCGCCGCCCGATCCTCGACTACTGGTGCGAGACGGGGGAGGACCTGAAACATATCGTGCGCCATGTGCTGGTCCACGAGATCGGCCACCATTTCGGCCTCTCGGACGAGGATATGGAGGCCATCGAGGCCCAGGCCTGACGAGGCCGCAGGACGAACCATCGGGGGAAAGCCATGAGCAACAAGGCCGCCGTCATCCACGAGAAGGGCACGCCCGACGTTTTCCGCTGGGAAGACTGGCCGGCGGGCGAGCCGGGGCCGGGCGAGGCGCTGATCCGGCACGGCGCCATCGGTGTGAACTATATCGACACCTACAACCGGCGCGACATGCCGCATCCCTGGCCGGTGCCGCCGCTTCCCATGGTGCTGGGCATCGAGGGCGCAGGCACGGTGGAGGCGATCGGCGAGGGCGTCACCGAATGCGCGGTCGGCGACCGGGTCTCTTACGCCAGCCCGCCGCACGGCGCCTACGCCCAGCGCCGCGTGATGCCGGCGAGGCGGCTGGTGAAGCTGCCGGACGGCATCTCCGACGAGGACGCCGCCGGCATGACGCTGAAGGGCCTGACCGCCCAGTACCTCCTGCGCCGGACCTACCGGGTGCAGCCGGGCGACCCGGTACTGATCCATGCGGCGGCCGGCGGCATGGGGCTGCTCCTGTGCCAGTGGGCAAGACACCTCGGGGCGACGGTGATCGGCACCGTCTCGACCGAGGAGAAGGCCGAGCTTGCCCGGGCGCACGGCGCCGACCACGTCGCCATCCATTCGCGCGAGGACTTCGTGCCGCTCGTCATGGAGGTGACGGAGGGCAAGGGCTGCCCGGTGGTCTACGAGAGCATCGGCAAGGACACGTTCACCCGCTCGCTCGACTGCTTGCGCCCGCTCGGCATCCTCGCGAGCTACGGCCATTCCTCGGGCGCGCCGGACCCGGTCAATGTCGTGGAGCTCGGCGCGCGCGGCTCGCTCTTCGTCACGCGTCCCGCGCTCATGCACTATGTCGAGGAACGCGAAGACCTGGAAGCTTCGGCGCGCGAGCTGTTCGACGTCGTCTCGTCGGGGGTGGTGAAGATCACCGTCCGCAACCGCTATCCGCTCCGCGAGGCGGCCGAAGTGCACCGCGCCATCGAGGAACGGCGCACCACCGGCTCGACGGTGCTTCTGCCGTTCGCCTGACGCATCTCCCGTGCACCCGGACGCCACCGGAATCGCATGCCGCGGTTGTCGGGGATCTGCAATGCTCCACGGGCTCCGGCCGCGCATCCCCGGACGCCGCCGAGGAATCGGTCTCCCGGGCGGGGGCAGGTTCCGCGCCGAGCTGGCGCGCCTGCCCATCGGCAAGATCGACAAGCGGACGCTGAAGGGGGAACTCTCGGAACGCTGCGCCTGAATGCTCGCACCCAAAGAGACAGGAGAATGCGGCAGGTCATGAGTGAGCCGACCGCCAGGTATCGGATTGGAGTCGACGTGGGCGGGACCTTCACCGACATCGTGCTGATGTCTCCGGGAGGCCGGGCGGCCCCGAAGAAGGTCCTCTCCTCGCCGCCGCACTTCAATGCCGCCATCCGGCAGGGGGTGGCCGAGGCGCTCGCCGAGAACGGGGTGGCGGTGTCGGCGGTCCGGTCCTTCACCCACGGGGCGACAGTCGCGACCAACGCCATCATTACCCGGACCGGCGCCGCCACCGGCCTCATCACCACCGAGGGCTTCCGCGACGTCCTCGAGATCCGTCGCATGCGGATGCACAAGCTCTACGACATCCACTGGGAGAAGCCGCCGCCCCTCGTGGCCCGGCACCTTCGCCGGGAGGTGCCATCGCGGGTGGACCCGCGGACCGGAGAGGACTCTCCCCTCGACGAGTCCGCGGTGCGGGCGGCGATCGAGCGCCTCCTCGGCGAGAACGTCGACTCGATCGCGGTCTGCTACCTCCACGCCTGGCTCAACGGCGCCAACGAACGGCGCACCCGCGACCTCATCGCGGAGATGGCGCCCGGCACGTTCGTGTCGATCTCGTCCGAAGTGCTGCCCGAGATCAAGGAGTACGAGCGCACCAGCACCACCGTCATCAACGCCTACGTCCAGCCCGTGGTCACCCGCTACGCCCGAGCCATGGAGGAGGATCTCAAGGCGATCGGGGTCCCGGCCCCGGTCATGGTCATGCAGTCGAGCGGCGGCATGATGCCGATCGACTCGGCCTGCGAGTTTCCCATCCACATCATCGAGTCCGGGCCCGCCGCGGGGGTGACCGGGGTGCATCACCTGGCGCGCCGCATGGGCGTCCGGGACGCGATGACCCTCGACATGGGGGGGACCACGGCCAAGGCGGCCCTCATCGAGGACGGCGAGATCTCGCGCTCGCCGGAGTACGAGGTGGGCGGCGAGGTCAGCATCGGCCATCGCCTGATGAAGGGGAGCGGCTACCTGCTGCGGGTCCCGTCCATCGATCTTGCCGAGGTCGGTGCGGGCGGCGGCAGCATCGCGTGGATCGACCCGGCGGGCGCGCTCAAGGTGGGGCCGGAGAGCGCCGGAGCGTTGCCCGGCCCCGCCTGCTACGACGCGGGCGGGGTGGAGCCGACGATCACGGATGCGAACGTCCATCTCGGCCTCACCAACTGCGAGGCGCTCGCGGGCGGGGCGCTCCGGATCCGCGCCGACCTCGCGGAGCGCGCGATCCGAGAGCGCATCGCGGAGCCCCTCGGCATCGACGCGGCGCGGGCGGCGTGGGGGATCCGGACCATCGCCAACTCCGCCCTCATTCGGGCGCTTCGCGCCGTTTCCACCGAACGCGGGCGCGATCCGCGCCGGTTCACCCTCTTCGCCTTCGGCGGGATGGGTCCGGTGCAGGCGCTCGACGTGGCGGACGAGCTCGGGATGGAGACGGTGGTAATCCCGCCCCTTCCGGGGCTCTTCAGCTCGCTCGGACTGCTCTTCGCGGAGGTCGAGCACCACCTCGTCCGGACCCACTACGCGAGCGCGGCGGCACCCGACTTCGACCGGCTCAACTCGGTCATCGGGGGCCTCCTCGACGAGGCGGAGGGGACGCTCGAGCGCGAGGGCTACGACCGGTCGCGCCGCGAGGTCACGGTCGCGGCGGACACCCGCTACGAGGGGCAGGACTACGCGCTCGCCATCCCCCTTGCGGGGTTGGGGTCGGCGTCGGGAACGGGTACTGGTACGGATACCGATACGGGCAGGGGCCGGTCGTTGGATGCATCCCGCATCGCGCGGCTCGTCGAGGACTTCCACCGCGAGCACGAAAAGACGTACGGCTATCGCTCCGACGAGGAGAACGTCCAGTTGACCGCGGTTCGCGTCGTCGCCCGGGGGCTCTCGGACCTGCCCCGGGTGCCGGACCGGCTGGAGGTGGCCACCATCGAGGGCTGGAAGCCGTCGGGTGCACGCGAGTGCTTCTTCGGCCCCGAGCACGGCTGGGTCCGGACCGAGGTCATGGACCGCGGCGATCTCACCACCGCCCGGAAGGTCCCGGGGCCGGCGATCATCGAGGAGGACAACTCGCTCACCGTGGTGCTGCCGGGGTGGACCGCGCGGCTCGACGACTGGTCCAACATCGTGCTCGAGAGGGCGCGCGAGGGAGAGTGACACGGCTCCGTCGCTCGGGGCCGTCGACCGGGTCGAGGCCCGGGTGCTTGTCGACAACGTCACCGACAACCTGTCGACGCTTCCGATCGTCCTTTCGCACGGTCACCGGGACCACGCGGGCAGGCCCCTCGCGGGTACGGCCGCGGGGCCCGGGCCGGGACATCGGGCAGCCGTCAGGCGCGGACCGCCCGCTCGGACCCCGGCGCCGCGTCCTTGCCGCTCCCTCCTTCGACCTTCATCAGCAGCGGGGGCAGGAGGAAGAAATCGGCGAGAAGCGCGAGCGCGATTACGAGGGCGGTGAGCTTGCCCATCCCCGCGTTCAGCTCGAAGCTGGACAGGCTCACCACGATGAAGCCCGCCACGAGCACCACGGAGGTCGTGAACAGGGCGCGGCCCACGGTGCGGAACGCGACCCGCACCGCGTCCGGCGGCGCACAGCCGAGCTCGCGCCGCGCCCGCCGGTACTTGCTGAGGAAATGCACCGTGTCGTCGACCACGATGCCGAGCGTCATGGCCGTGACCACCGACAGGGAGATCCCCACCTCTCCGACCGCCAGCCCCCAGACCCCGAAGCCGAGCGCGCCGGGGACCAGGTTCGGGACGAGGCTCGTCAGCCCGAGACGCAGCGACCGCAACGCGAGGATGAGGACGAGGGAGATCACGACCAGGGCGATCGTCGTCCCGACGAGCATCGAGACGATGTTGCGCCGGCCGAGATACGCGAACATCAAGGTAGTGCCGGAACTCTCGGGGCGAACGATGTGCGGGGCGTTGTCCGCGAGCCACTCGAGCGCGCGCCCGTCGAGGGCGAGCACTTCGTTCGTCGAGAGCGTCTTCGTCGACGCCACCATCCGGGTCGCCGACTTGTCGATGTCGATCTGGTGATTGAGATCGAGGCCCGGGGGGAGCGACATCTCGTACAGGAGCAGGTACTGGGCGGCGAGCTCCCGGTTCGCGGGCAGGCGGTACTCGGCCGGGTCGTCGCCGTGCATGTTCATGTTGAGCCGCCGGAACGTGTCGGTGATGACGTCGACGTGCATCGTCTCCGGCTGTTGCTGGTACCACTCTGCGAACGCCGCGACGTCGGCGAGATAGGCGGGTTCGCTGATCCCTCCCGGCTCGCCCGACCCGAGCGAGTACTCCAGCGCGTACATGCCGGTGAGGTGCCGGGCGGTGAAGTCCGCGTCGCGGCGGAACTCGATGCTCTCGTCGAAGTAGTGGAGGAAGACGTCATTCAGCTCGTTGCGCGGTATGGAGGCGACGAGCGCCACCGCGATGAGCCCGCCACCCCACAGGAGCTCCCGGCGCCGGCGCACCACGAACTCGGCCAGCATCGGCATCGCCCCGTCGAGGCGGTGCCCGGCGGCGCGCACGCGGATGGGAAGGAGCGAGAGCAGCGCCGGGAGGAACGTCACGGAAAGCACGAACGCGGCGCCGACCCCGAACGCGACGAAATTCCCGAGCTGCTGGAACGGCGGCACCTCGGAGAAGTTCATGCTCAGGAACCCCAGGGTGGTGGTCAGGCTCGCGAGGAAGACCGGCTGAAGGTTCACGCGCACCGATTCGGCGATCGCATCGCGCTTGCGCTCGCCGGTCCGGACGCGCGAGCGCGGGGTGTCGCCGCCTCCATCGGCGAGCGCGCCGGACGCGTCGGCCCCCATGGAGTGCACGAGGGTCGACCAGACGTGGACGCAGTTCGCGATCGCGACGGTCAGCACGACGATCGGCGCGATGGCGGCGGCCGAGGTCATCGGGAGCCCGATCCACCCGCCGAGTCCCACCGAGGTCATGACCGACAGCGCGACGACGAGCATGATCGCGACCGTCCCGCCGATTCCCCGAATCAGCGCGAAGAGCATCAGCGACATCGCCGCGAAGCTCGCCGGAACGAGCGCCTTGAGATCGTTCAGCGACACCTCCATGAAGGTCTGGTTGAAGATCGCGAGGCCGGTGGTTCGAACGTCGATGCCGGGGAAGCGTTCGCGGACCTCGTCCTTGAGCCCGCGCGCGAACTCGACGACTCGCAGGCCTTCGGCCAGCACGTCCTCGCCGGGAGGCCGCAAGGTGACGTTGATGCCGCCGACCGCGCCGTCGCGGGCGATGAGGCGCGCCGCGAGACGCGGGTCGGCGAGGGCGATGGATCGGATCCGGGACCGCTCGCCGGCATCGCCGCGCGCCGCCTCGTCCACGAGATCGCGAACCAGGATTTCGTCGCCGTCGGCGGTGGTGTGCTGGAAGTTGGTGACGGAGTCGACGCGGGTCGCGTACGGGAACAGCCAGGACTGCTCGGTGAGCCAGGCGGTGGCTTCGAGGGCGAGGGCCGAGGTGGCGTCGCGGTCCTCCGGCACGACGGCGAAGAAGACGTTGCTGCCCTGCGAGTAGGTGTCCTCCATCGCCTCGTGGGCGAGGAGCTGGGGGTTGTCCTTCGCGAAGTAGACGCGGTGGTCGGCCGAGAACTCGAGAAACGCCGTGCCGCTCGCCGCGATCTCGACCAGGACCAGGGCGCCGGCGATGATCGGCCACCGCGCCGCGATGACCCAGCCGCCGAGTCGTGATTCGAGCGCGTCCACGGGCTGCATCCGGTGCCCGGTCAGGCCGGCGGCGGCGGGCGTCGCCCGCTTCCGACCGTCCTCACCGATAGCGCGAGCCACGATGCAGCGAAGCGAGCCGGGTGCCGGATCGCCCGCCCGGGAGTTGCCGCCATGCGTCGGTGCTCACGGGTCTTCGTCGGCATGGTGCATGGTACCCGTTGCGAGGCCATGCGGGGTCCCGTTCCGGAGGTGCCGGACCCGATCTCGTCCGCGACGCCGAAGTTCTGCCGCGCGAAGCCGCGACCCCGGGCCGTCTCGACAACGCGCTCCGGCGGTACTCCCGACCATCGTCGAGGACAGCGGGAGGATCGCTTGATCGGATCGACCGGGCCAACGTGGCCCGATCAAGGCCGAGAGAACAGGTCCGGGAGGGTTGATCGACATCCGCCTCCGACCGAGAATCGGCGCCCCGAGGATGCGAGACCATGGATGAGGTCCATGGCAAGGAGGCATGAGATGCAGATCGAGAAATCCCCTTCCCTGGCGGAGCGGCCGGTGCCGGAGTTCCCCGGTTGCCGCCCGATCACCATCCGGCGCGACGAGATCGCCACCCACGAGGGCCGGTTCGAGTTCTGGGACGCCGACACCGAGACCGCGTGGGTGATGCGCGACCCCACCGGCTTCGCCCACGAGGGTCCTTCGCAGCGGCTCGCCGGCCTCGCCCAGTTGATTGCCGCGGGGCGCGGAGCTCCCATCGAGTGCTGCGGCGCGATGGATCTCATCCTGCGCGACGCGCGGGGCGAGCGGTGGCGGATCCTGCAGGCGGACCAGGCGGTCTACCTTCATCCGGGGCGGTCGCGGCGCCCGCACGCCGGGGGCATGGAGATCGGCGTCCACGACCATCCGGACGTCGTCCTGGAGGTCGACAACACGACGGATGTCCGCCGGGGGAAGCTCGGGCTCTACGAGGAGTGGGGGTTCCCCGAAGTGTGGGTGGAGGTGCCCGAGCGCTATGCGCCCAGCCGCCCGGCCGGCCTGAAGCCGGGTCTCGTGATCCACCTCCTGGAGGGCGGGGCGTACCGGACGGCACCGGAGAGCCGCGCGTTCACCGGCTGGACGGCGGAGGAGATTCACGCCGCGATGAACGAGGCGGAGCTGTCGGCGGCGACGAGCGACGTGCTCACCCGGGTGGGAAAGGCGCTCGGCGCACGCGGGCGCACCCATCCCGACCACATGCCGTGGCTTCGCGCGCAGCGCCGGGAGGCGCGGGAGGAGTCGCGGGCCGGAACGATGGCCGCGGCCGCCACCAGGATCCTCGCCTCGCGGGGGCTGCCCGGGCTTTCGTCTCCCCTCGATGCCGAGGACCTGTCCGGGATCCTCGACGACGATGCCATCGATGCGCTGCTTCAGTGCGAGGACGAGTCGGACCTCCGTTCCCGCCTCGCGGCCCTTCGTCGCCAGCCCGGGCGCTACCCTCCTCCCCGCACCTGACCCGCTGGAGGGAACGGCTCCGCGTTCCCGATCCGACAAATGAGGGTGGACATCCGACTACGGCGTCCGTTAGCGTGCCTGTGTGCACGTCGTCCCGCTCGGCCATCCATCCTTCGGACTTGTCCATATCGATCTGGCTGACATAGCCATATCACATGGGAAGGAGGAGATCCGACGTGATTCGAGCGGCGATATTCGAGGTCAAGAACGGTCGGAACGCTGCTCGACGGACAGACCGACGAGTGGCAGGTCACCCGTCGTTACCTGAGCCGCGACGCCCTGGCCAAGCTCCTCGCAACGGCGGGACAGGTGAACGCTTACACTCCCAAGACGCCATCGGATCAGGCGTGACTTGGAGCTCGCGATGCGAATAGTCGCGTGGAACTGTGCAAGGGCATTACACCGCAAGATCAATGCCCTGATGACGCTGCGACCCGATGTCGCGGTAATATCGGAAGCGGCCAGACCAGAAGTGCTTGTCGCCCGTGCCCCCGAGCTTGGAGGCGCGTCTCTGGTGTGGGCGGGCAAGTATCCGCATCAGGGGCTCCTTCTGGCCGGGTTCGGTACGACCGTCGTCGAACTTGACCGGCACGATTATGACGACGGCCTGCACCATATGGCACCGGTTTCCGTGAGCGGGCTGCCCGGTCTGGACAAGCCCATCCACCTTCTTGGCGTTTGCGCCCAGAACTCCAGCGGAGGCAATCGACGAAAGGACAAGCCGGGACCGTTGCGGCAGGCGCTTCGGCGCTACCGGAGGTTCCTGCGGTCGGCCCCGGCGGTCGTTGCGGGTGACTTCAACAATCACGTGCGCTGGGACAAGCCCGGGTGGCCGATCAACCACGCCAACGCGGTTCGCGACATGGCACATCTCGGGCTGGTCAGCGCCTACCATGTGGCGCGCGGTGTAGCGGCCGGAAACGAACCGGAACCGACGTACTTCCAGCACCGCCGGATGAGTGCCGGCTTTCACATCGACTACGTGTTCATGCCCGCGGACTGGACGAATCGCGCCTTCACCCTGACGGTTGGTCGATACCAGGATTGGATCGAACCTGGCTTGAGCGACCATGTACCGCTGGTGCTGGAAATCACGACACCACCATGAATGTGATGCGAAGGTAAGCTACGCCCAGAGGACTCCGGCGCTGGAGGTGCATATTGGCAAGAATGCGAACTCACGACGGTGCCATCTGTTCGCCGATTGAAGTGCTGGAACGCTATCTGGCCAAAGGAGGCACAAACATCGTCCGTGCTGCTTTCGAGCATTCTTACTTCGTCCACCCGGATGAGGTTCGACAGAAAACACCCGTGTACCCGGACCGGGCTCGTCTCAGCCGCAAGCATTATCCGAAGCGCGACAGGGGTGCTCGGGGCACGTGGAAGGGACGAGAAGTCAGACTTAGTGACAACTCGGTAGCTCAGAGTGCTTGGGCAAGATACTCTGGACGACGTATCGAGCGCGCATCCGGCTACGGCGTTCGCCACGTCTGGGGACATCCTTGGGACCCCGACGCATTTACGGCCGGATGGAACCTCTGCTACATGCCCTTCTGGGCGGGCATGCTAACGGAACGGCAACACCCCCACCCCGTATTGGAAGCGGCGATCCGCCAAGCAGCATGGGACCTGTTCTTTCGACACGACCCAGTGTGCGTTCCGCCGGACTTCGTAACCAACCCCGAGATTGATCTGGACGCGCTCCTGTGTGGTCAACCCATTCTGGTGTTAGTTGAGGAAGCGGACCGTGCGGACCGACCCACGGTGCCGCCCGGGGCCTCAGACGATGAAATTAGCGCACGCATAAGGGATATCAGAAGTGCTTCCCGGCAGAGCTGGTCAAACCTTCTGAAAGCGGTGCAGGCGCTCCAGGGGAAGCCGCACGAACCCTTCGGGACCCGCAACGTACAGGCGACTGCCAAGAGCACGCTTCGTCGGATTCAACGTGAGACAGGACTGGATTTGGCCGCTCTCGAGTCTCTGCTGACGACAATACGGCTCTAGGAACGTGGGAATTGTTGGTGGCCGTGAGTGACCACATGTTATCGACGAACAGGATTCGTGGCCCGAAGAGAGAGGCCGCGAGGTTCGTCCCCTTTGTGCACAGGCGGCTCCGGCCTGGGAGATGCGCTACTCGACGGTTCGGCAGCGAGATACATGAATTGGCCATGCAGAACGGATGTACTCCGGGTCGCATGGACTAGGGCGTGTTAGCACTAATGGACATGGTCATGTTAATCTCCACGGATGGAACTCACGCAAGCTCAATACGAACGGGTCGCGCCACACCTGCCGGTGCAGCGCGGCAACGTCACCCATTCGAACCAGCAGGTTCTCA
>JAJDXW010000426.1 GCA_022823045.1 Gammaproteobacteria bacterium | reverse complement strand
GCGAGGCGCAGGGTGGCGTCGAGATTCGAGAGCGGCTCGTCGAGAAGCAGCAGCGCCGGGTCCTTCACGAGGGCGCGGGCGAGCGCGACCCGCTGCTGCTGGCCGCCCGAGAGCTGCTCCGGCCGGCGCTCGAGGAGCTCCGTGACTCGCACCAGCTCGGCGGCGTCGCGCACGCGGCGGCTCACTTCCGACTCGGGCAGCTTCTTGAACCGGAGAGGGAAGGCGATGTTCTTGAACACCGTCATGTGGGGGTAGAGCGCGTACGACTGGAACACGATGCCAACGTTGCGGTCGCGCGCCTCGACCTCGTTCACCCTCGCGCCGTCGAACAGCAGGTCGCCGCCGGACGGCAGGTAGATCCCCGCCAGCATGAACAGGGTCGTCGACTTGCCGCAGCCGGACGGTCCGAGCAGCGAGACGAACTCTCCGTCGTCGATCGTGAGGCTCATGTCCGGAATGACCATTACGTCTCCGAACTGTTTCCGGATCCTCCGGAACTCGATGGTTGCCATGGCTCAGCCCTTGAGTCCGCCGACGGTCATCTGGAGCAGGTATCTCTGCGCGATCGTGTACAGGAGGAAGCTCGGGATGATGTAGAACAGGCCCACCGCGGACACGATGCCGTAGTCGACCCCCAGGTTCGTTTCCTCGGTCACGAAGAAGGTGTAGAGGCTCATCGTCCATCGCACGTTCGAGGACAGGAGCGTCAGCACGAAGATGAACTCTTCCCAGCCGCGAATGAACACGAAGACCGCGACCGCGATGATGCCGTTGCTGACCTGCGGCAGGACGACCCTGACGAACGCCTGGCGGCGGGTTGCCCCGTCGGTGAGCGCGCTCATCTCGATCTCCCACGGCACGGCGTCGAAGAAGCCCTTCATGATGAAGACGGCGAACGGCATCTCGATGCCGACGATGACCAGCATCACCCCGGTCAGGGTATCGAGGAGGCCGACCTGCCAGATGACAATGAAGATCGGAATCAGCAGGACCGTCGTCGGAAAGGCGTGCAGCACCAGCATGGTGGCGAGCGAGGAGCCGCGAAAGCGGTACTGGAAACGGGAGATGTAGTAGCCCGCGAGGCTGGAGATAGTCACCACGATCAGGGTGGCGGCACCGGCGATGAAGAGCGAGTTCCAGAACGCCGTCCACACCGAAGGGAACGACGTCAGGCTGAATTCGGGATTGTCTTCCGCCGCGACGATCTCCCGGTACGCGGTGTTGAATTCGGGTATGTAGAGGAAGCGGAAGTTGTAAAGATGCAGGTCCGGTCCGACGATCACGGCGTAGAGCACGAGCGTCACGAGCCAGATGATCCCCCAACCGGTCATTGCGTGGCGCCGGGAGCGGGCCAGGGTCGCCCACACCCACGTCGCAACCACCGCCGGGACGAGGATGAAGATGGACGGCCAGAGGACCCTCGTGTCGACCCCCTCCATGCCGGCCGAGAACGCCAGGGTCAGCAGCCAGAAGTAGGGGACGATGACGGGAATCGACACCGCGATGAGAAACGTGAAGAGCGATGCGTCCTTGGCCCGGCGCGAACGGCGGGCCCGGGACGCGAGCTCGTCCCAGTGCCTCTGGGCCTCGGTCCGCACCTCGTCGACGCGGGCGGCGGGCACGGGCTACTGCACCTCGATTCGGGGCCGCTGGAGAAGCCGGCTCATGTTGGAGATCCGCCACAGGATCAGGGCCAGGATCACCCCGGGCACGATCAGGAAGAACGCGAGAGCGGCGCCGTAGGCGTACTGCCCGGACGAGCCGAACGCGCGCTGAAATATGAAGATGGCGTAGACCGTCGTCGCGCGGAACGGGCCTCCCCCGGTGATGAGCAGGATGTACTCGAAGCTGGTGAGGAGCGAGAGGGTCTGCCAGATGAAGATGTAGGTGAGCGGCCACCTGAGCTGGGGCAGGGTGATGTGCCAGACCCTGGCCAGGGAACCGGCCCCGTCGCAGCGGGCCGCGTGGTAGAGGTGCTCGGGGATGCTCCGGATGGCCGACGTGAGGATGATCATGGCGAACGAGGCGCCGATGAATCCGTTCGCGAAGATGATGACCCACATGGGGGAGGTCTGGCGCAGATCGATGGCCTCTTCGGCGCCGAACACGTGCATGAGCACCTGGTTGACGAGGCTCGTGTCGCCGCCATGCACGGACCAGATCCAGAGAATTGCGTACACCACCGATGGACTCATGCGGGGAAGCAGCCAGACGGCGCGGAAGAACGTGCCGGACGTGCGCGGGATCGAGGTCGTCGTGAGAGCGAGGAGGAGGCCGAAGGTCGTGTTGAAGATGAGGAGGGTGGCGCCGACGTACCACATGGTTCGCCAGACCACCGCGGGAAGCTGACGATCGCTCGTGAACGCCCGCTCGTAGTTCTTCGTCGTGATCTCCGTGATCCGCAGCTCTCGGCCGAGGTCCGTGAAGGAGATCGCGATATCGACGAAGACCGGAACGACGAAGAAGAAGCCGACCACCAGGAAGGCGGGACCCAGGAACATCGCCATGTTGGCGCGTTCGCGTCCCTTCATGGCGCTCCGCGCGCTCGCGCGGACCGCGGCTTCTTCCGCTGTCGCTCCCATGGGGTGGTCAGCGCCTCCGGGTCCCGCCCGGGAGGACGACGTGCAATGAACGCATTGTTCGGTCGGATCGGCTCGGACGAGTCTCTCCCGGGGGGCAGCGGGTGCCCCCCGGGAAGGTGGTCGCGCCGGCGCGCTACTTCACGACGATGCTGTCGGGGATCCGTGCGCCCGCTTCTTCGATGACGTAGACGGCCGCATCCGCCGAGGACAACTGCCCGGTTTCCACGCCCTGCAGCGCCTCGTAGAGGATCTGGTTCAGAGATCCGAAGTCCGCATGGTTCGGCATGTACTGGGTGAACTCGAGAAGCTCGGTCGCCAGGGCCAGGGTCCACGCGTCGGCGTATCGAGGATCATCGAGCTGGGCGCGCTTGATTCCAATGTGCGTCGTCGTCACGGCGTGATCCGTGTTGAGCACCGCATCGGAGGCGTACCCCACGACGGTTGCCGCGATCTCGGCATGCTCGCCCGCCCCCACGCCGTAGACGATCGGGTGGGTGAGGCTGCCCGGCCGGCCGCCTTTCTCCGGTGCGGGCGCCGCCGTCCAGCCGAACTGCTCGAAGAAGGACTCCTTGTCGCTCGGCACCCCGCGCGGGAACGCGTGGGACCCCAGGTCCCAGATGCCGTACATCCACATCGCGGCATTGTTCTCCGCGTAGAACTGATCCCGGATGTAGTTCCACTCGAGGGAGGTGTTGTTTCCCGGCGTCACGCCGTTCTTCACGTTGCGCTCGAACCAGCCGTAGGCATCGGCGATCTTGCCTTCCTCGAGAAGCAGCTTGCCCGTTTCCGGATCCAGGAAGCTCGAGCCGTACTGGTTGAAGATCATGAGGTAGTCGGGTCCGCGCGACGGCCGGTGCAGGATCCCGTACTCGGCGTCGGTGTTCTCGACCACCTTCTGCGCGATGTCCGACATGTCGTCGAGGGTGACCTCTCCGGCGAGCACGCGTTCGTCCAGGCTCTCGATTTCCTCGTCCGAGAAGCCGGCCTGGCGCATCAGGTTCTTGTTGAAGAAGAACATGCGCGCTTCGGCGTCCTGGGGAACCGCGAAGCGCCGTCCGCCGCATTCGCAGGAGGCCCAGAGGGATGGGAAGATGTCGGCGAAGAACTCGGGGTGGTCGTTCGTGAAATCGGTGAGATCGAAGAGGAATCCCGGGTCCGCGAACGCGCAGATCCACTCGTGCGCGGCATGGAAGATGTCGGGCCCTTCGCCGATCGCGTAGGCCCGGAGCAATCGCTCCGCGTCGCCGTCGTACCCGCCCTGATCGGGTTGCTCGAGCACGGTGATCGAAACCCGGTAGTCGGCGCCGTCCTTCTCGAGCTGGGCGTTGAGGCGTTCCGCGCCCTTGAGGATGTTGCCCGGCCGGAGCGGCCCGGACGGGTCGGCCCGTGACCATAGCGTGAGCTCGATTACGTCTTGCGCGGACGCGCTGATTCCGGGAAGCGATGCGGCGAGTGCGAGGACCGCCGCCGCGGCGAATCGTGAGAGGGTAGTCATCGTGCATTCCTCCAATGGCTCTGTTGTCGGGCTGGCGAACTGCTGAATCGATACCTCCGTGCCTGATGGCGGACCGGGCAAGGTATCACCTTCGCAGCGTCGCGTGCCAGCCGGCCCGATGATGGATGCGGGACCGTTGCTCGCCGTTCGAGTGGTAGCTGCAGATCGGACTCGCGGGTCGGACTTGCGGGTGGGACTCGCGAAGCGCAGTCCGACATCGCGCTGCCGTCGTCGAAGGACGGCTCCTCGCTCAGCCCTTGACCGCCCCCAGGGTGAGACCGCGCACGATGTAGCGCTGGGCGAGGAGGGCGATCAGCACCGGCGGGACCATCGCGATGAGGGCCCTCACCGCCATGAACCAGAACTGGACCCCGCGGGTATCGACGGCACCCGCCACGTGCACCGGAATGGTGATGGCGTCGCGGCTCGACAGGGTGATCGCGAACAGGAACTCGTTCCAGGAGAACGCGAAGGAGATGAGCCCGGTGGCCGCGATGCTGGGCGCGGCGAGGGGGAGGGCGACCCGCACGAAGGCGGTCCGGTAGGTGCCGCCGTCGACGAGCACCGCCTCCTCGAGCTCCAGCGGCAGATCGAGGAAAGTCTGGCGGAGGATCACGACCGCGAACGGAAGCACGAAGGTTGCGTTGACAAGAATGAGGGCGAGCTGGGTGTCGAGGAGCCCGAGGGTGCGCATGACGAGATAGAAGGGGATCACCGTCGCGACCGGGGGCAGGACACGCTGCGAGAGGAACCAGATGGTGATGTCCTTGTTCGGGATCCGCCGGAAGCGAAAGCGCGCGAGGGCGTACGCGGCGGGAGTCCCGAGGGCGAGGGCGAGGACGGAGGCGAAGACCGATACCACCGTGCTGTTCGCGAGCGCCCGCCGCGACTCCGGCGACGCGAGCTGGGTCACCCAGTTGTCGATGGTCGGCTCGAAGCTGAGCCAGGGCACCCCGAGCCCCGAGACGGTGAAGGTGTCGATCGGGTTGCGGAGCCCCTGCGACATTGCCCAGTAGAAGGGGAAGAAGAACGCGAGGGTCGCGCACACCGCGACGAGCCACAGGAGCGACTCGCCCATTCCGCGCTGTCCGACGGGGCGTGTGGCCACCTCAGCCATAGGTCTCTCTGAGGCGCCGGAAGGTCAGCATGATGATGATCATGACGGTGATGAGCAGGCCGTAGCAGAGCGCGCTCGCATAGCCGAGGTCGAAGAAGCGGATCCCGGTCCGGAAGGCGAAGAACGAGTAGGACTGGGTCGCGATCCCGGGCCCGCCCCCCGTCAGCGCGAAGGGGATGTCGAAGAGCTTGAGGGCCTCGGCGAGCCGGAGGAGGAGGACGATGACGATGGTGTTCTGGAGGACCGGCAGCAGGACCTTCTGAAGGATCTGCCATCCGTTCGCCCCGTCCACGACCGCTGCCTCGTAGAGCTCGTCGGGGACGGACTGGAGGGCGGCGAGGAAGACGAGGAAGCAGAACGGGGTCCACTGCCAGATGTCGACGAAGATGATGCTCGCGAGGGCCCAGTCCGGGTCCGACAGGAACGGGATCCCGAGGAACCCGAGCGGCCCGCCCTCCTCGTAGAGGATGGTGAAGAAGAGATACCCCGCCGCGAGCGGGGTCGCGAAGATCGGCAGAATCATGACCGCCCTCATGGCGGCGCGCCCCGCGAGATGCCGGTTGAAGAGGACCGCGAGCAGGAACCCGAGCACGAGCTCGATGCTCACCGACGAGAGGATGAACGTCAGGGTGACACGGGTTGCGGTCGCGACCTGGCTGTCCTTGAACATGCGCCGGAAGTTCTGCAGGCCCTGGAACGTCGTGGTGGTCTTCTGCTCCTTGTGGATGATGGTCCGCATCCGCTGCTTGCCGTTGGCGAGCATGACCGGGTTGCCGTCCTTGTCGACCATCGGCACCCGTTCGCGGGTGATCTCGGTCTTGCTGTCGATCTTGAGGAAGGCGATGTAGAGGGAGTAGCCGAGCGGGAAGACGGTGAACGCGAGCACCCAGAGCACCGCGGGGGCGAGAAAGAGGAATCGCGCCTTGCTCGTCCAGCGCATCGGTCAGGCTCGCGTGCGGCGCGCGGCCGTGCCGCACGCGTTTCGGGTGGTGGAGCCGCCGCCTCGGGGGACGACGGCCCCGGCGTCCAGGGCGGCCGGGGGGCGGTCATTCGCCCC
>JAJDXW010000308.1 GCA_022823045.1 Gammaproteobacteria bacterium | reverse complement strand
CGCGATGCTTCGGACGGCTACGGGCCCGATACCACCGGCACCCTCGTCGAGGCAGATGGAGGGTCGCGCCTCATCGGGTGGGGCGGGGTGCGCCTTCGCCCCGGGCGGCGCTGGCGGAGCGAGGCGACCGGCGCCGAGTACCCGGTCGAGTGGGAGGTCGCGATTCCGGAACTCGGTCTCCGGCTCGACGTTCGTCCGCGTATCGACGGCCAGGAGGCCCACACCGAAGGCGGGCTCCTCCCCGTGTACTGGGAGGGCGCGGTGCTCGTCTCCGGCGAGCGCGAAGGGCGTCCGGTCTCGGGGGTCGGCTACCTCGAGATGACCGGCTACGTGGAGCGTTCCGCCCTCGGGGACGGCGGCGAGAGGGGCGAAGCCGCTCGCTGACCGGGGCGCCGGGCCGCCCCGGAGCCCCGCCGGCGCTCGCAACCCCTCGTGTATAGTCCCGACTCCGCCACTTTCTTGAGGATGCGCAAAATGCCACGACGCTACTTGCACGGTTCCGTATTCGGAGCGGCCCTTGCCCTTCTCGCCGCCGGACCCGCGAACGCGATGGGAGGGGGCGGCGAGCTCGTCATCGTCGCGAACCAGGAGCCCCAGTCGATGCAGGCCCAGGTCACCTACAAGGAGATCAACGGGGTGGGGCTGCGAAACGTCATCGAGAACCTGACCCGCATCGATCCGGACACGAACGAGATCCTCCCCATGCTCGCGACGAGCTGGGAGCAGGTCGAGCCCACCCGCTGGCACTTCACCCTCCGCGAAGGGGTCAAGTTCCACGACGGGAGCCCGATGGACGGCGAGGCGGTCGCGGTCAGCATCAACTGGCTGTGGGGCGACGAGAACAACTACAGCGTCCGCGAGATGATGGGCCCGCAGATCTCCGCCGAAGCGGTGGACGCGTCGACGGTGGCGGTCATCACCGCCGCGGCGGACCCGCTCCTTCCGCGGCGCATCTATCTCGGCGGGGTCACCTCCGCGAAGCAGATCCTCGAGAACCCGGCCGGTCACGACGTGCACCCCATCGGCACCGGCCCCTACGTCTTCGAGGAGTGGAAGCAGGGCCAGTACTGGACCGCGACGGCCAACCCCGACTGGTGGGGCAACACCGCCGAGGACACCTACGGCAAGATTCACTTCGACCGCCTCCGCGTCGTGTGGCGGCCGGAGCCGATCGTGCGCTCCGCCATGGTGGAGAGCGGCGAGGCCCACATCGCGATGTTCCTCACCAAGGAGGAGTGCGAGCGCTTCGGCGCGACGGATGGCATCAAGTGCATCGTCAAGGGCTCGGACACCTTCCTCCAGTTCCGGCTCGACTACCACGGCGCCCATCCGCTCCTCGCCGACGTCAACTTCAGGAAGGCGATCTTCACCGGGATCGACTGGGAGGGGATCCGCCAGAACCTGATGGGGCTCGGTGAGCCGCTCGCGGGCCAGATGCTGCCGAGCGTCGCGACCGGCTTCGACGACACCATCTCCCAGTACCCCTACGACCCCACCGGGGCGAAGGCGATCATCGACGAGATGAAGGCGAACGGGACCGAGATCCCGAGCGTCCACATCTCCACCCGGCTCGGCTCGACCCCGCGCAACGGCGAGATGGTCGAGGCGATGGGGGCCATGCTCACCTTCGTCGGGATCCCGAACACGGTCGCCGTCGAGGAGCCGGGGATCTTCAATCCGCGCGCGACCACGAAGCCGGACCCGGCGCGAGCCTATGCATGGCTGCACGTGCAGGCGAACCCGATGATGGACTACGTCGCCACCTTCGGCGCCCACTACTCGTGCGGTGGCATCGTGTCCGTGTTCTGCGACCCGGACTTCGACGCGCGCGTCGCGGACGCGGCCTCGCTGGTGGGGCCGGAGCGGCACGAGGCCCTGAAGGCCCTCGTCAATGAAGGCCACAACCGCTACGTGGTCGCCCCGGTCGGGCTTCTCCAGCGCGCCTACGGGGTCCCGGAGGGCTTCGACTGGAAGTTCGGGATTGACCACCGGATGGTCGCGGTCAACATGCAGATGAACTAGACCTGTCGAGGGGAGCGCCCCCGTCACGGTGGGGGCGCTCTCCTCTTTCTCGGGCCGGGGGGCCACCCGCGGCCCGCAGCCCGCGACCCGCGGCGACCGCGGAGGCTTGAAGACCCGGCGATCGTGTCGTGATGGGGAACGTGCTCGGCGGCTACTTCGTGCGGCGGCTCATCGGCTCCGTCGTCATGCTGTTCATCGTCATGACGGCCGTATTCGTCGCGGATCGGAACATCGGCGATCCGGCCCGCATGATCCTCGGGGACACCGGAACGGAAGCGGACGTTCTCGAGCTCCGCATACGAATGGGGCTCGAGGATCCGTGGCACGTCCAGTACGGGCGCTTCGTCGCCGGCCTCGTGACCTTCGACCTCGGCGAGACGTTCCGCTACGGCATCAGCAAGCCGCTCGCCCATGGCGGGATCCCGGAGTCGCGGGCGACCCTGCCGATCGCGGCCGAACGCCTTCCCGCGACCTTTCTCCTGACCGGGGTCACCATTGCCCTCGCGGTGCTCGTCGCCCTGCCGCTCGGGATCTGGTCGGCCGTCCGCCCGCGCACGCTCGGGGACCGGCTCGTGAACGTGCTCTCGCTCGCCGGCGTATCGATCGTCGAGTACTGGTTCGCGCTCATCCTCATCCTCCTCTTCGCGGTGCAGCTCGACTGGCTTCCGACCTCCGGCTACGGCACCGCGGCCCACGTCATCCTCCCCGCGCTCGCCCTCTCGCTTCGGCCGATCGGACGGATCACCCAGATCGCGCGGAGCTCGATGCTGGACGAGCTCGCGAAACCCTACGTCACCGCGGCCCGGGGGCGGGGTATTCCGCTATCGAAGATCGCGTCGATCCACGCGCTCAAGAACGCGGCCATCCCCATCGTCACCACCATCGGCGACGAGACCATCAACGTCATCACCGGGGTCATCATCATCGAGACGGTGTTCGGCTGGCCGGGGATCGGGGCGCTCACCGTCGATGCGCTCAAGATCCGCGACGTGCCGCTCATCGAGGCGACGATCTTCCTCCTCGTGCTGATGGTGCTCGGCATCAACCTCCTCGTGGACCTGCTCTACGCGCTCCTCAATCCGCGGGTGAGGCTCGGCTGAAGGCTGATGGCTGCCGAAGTCGTCACCGAAGCCGCCGCCGTGGAAGAACGGCAGGCCCGGGTCACCAGCCGCGACCTCGCCGTCGCGCTCGTGCGCGAGCCCGTGGTGCTGCTCGCGGTCGTCTTCCTCGCCGTACTCGCGGTCGCGGCGGTCTTCGCGAGCTGGCTCGCCCCCTACGACCCCCTGATGCCCAACATCTTCGCCGGGCGCCTCCCGCCCCTCTCGGAGGCGAAGGGCATGACCGGCGCGGTCCAGTTCCACGTGCTCGGGACGGACGCCCTCGGCCGCGACATGCTGACCCGGCTCATGTACGGGGCGCAGGCGTCGGTCGCGGTCGGGGTGGTCGCGGTCGCGATCTCCGGCACCCTCGGGACCGTCCTCGGCCTCGTCGCCGGCTACTACGGGGGCCGGGCGGAGACCGTCATCATGCGGACGGTGGACGGGGTCATGGCGGTGCCGTCGCTCCTCATCGCCCTCTTCGTGCTCTCCCTCGTCGGGGGCGGGCTCGTCAACATGGTCCTCATCTTTGCCTTCGTCCGGTGGGTGGTGTACGCGCGTCTCGCGCGCGGCATCACGCTCGCCTACCGGCAGTCGTCGTTCGTCGAGGCGGCCCGTTCGATCGGCGCGACGGACGGGCGCATCATCTTCCGGCACATCCTCCCGAACATGATGTCGCCGCTGCTCGTGCTCGGGACCCTCGAGATCGCGCTCCTCATCCTCGCCGAGGCGGGCCTGAGCTTCCTCGGTTTCGGGCTCCAGCCCCCCGAGCCCTCCTGGGGCCTGATGATCGCGCGCGGGCGCGAGTACCTGCGTGAGGCGTGGTGGATGATCACCTTCCCCGGCCTCGCGATCTTCCTCACCACCCTGAGCCTCAACCTGCTCGCGAACTGGGTGCGGACGGTCACCGATCCGGTGCAGCGATGGCGGTGGCTCATCTGACTCCCTCGGCGGCCGGTCCGGTCTCCGCGCCGGACGACGGCGCGCTGCTCGCGGTGGCGGATCTCCGCGTCTCGTTCCGGACCCCGCACGGGGTCGTGGACGCGGTGCGGGGGGTGAGCTTCTCCGTCGGACGGGGCGAGACGGTGGGGATCCTCGGCGAGTCGGGCTCCGGCAAGAGCGTCAGCGTGGGCGCGGTAATGGGCCTCCTCGACAGCCCGCCGGCCCGGATCGGCGGCGAGATCCGCTATCGCGACGTCGACCTCCTGCGGGCTTCGGCCCGCGAGACCCGCCGCATCCACGGCGACCGTATCGCGATGATCAACCAGGATGCCGTCACCGCCCTCAACCCGGGCCTCACCGTCGGCTACCAGATCGCGGAGATGTTCCGCGTCCACCGGCCGGGCACGTCGCGGGACGACGCCCGGCGCAAGGCCGCGGAGCTGATGGACCGGGTGAAGATCCCTTCGGCTCGGGAGCGGGTGCAGAGCTACCCCCACGAGTTCTCGGGCGGCATGAGCCAGCGGGTCATGATCGCCATGGCCATCGCCCTCGAGCCCGATCTCCTCATCGCGGACGAGCCGACGACCGCGCTCGATGTGACCGTGCAGGCCCAGATCATGCAGCTTCTCGCCGAGCTCCGGGACGAGACGGGGATGGCCCTCATCCTCATCACCCACGACCTCGGGGTCGTCGCGGAGAGCGTCGCCCGGGTCCTCGTGATGTACGCGGGTCGCATCGTCGAGCGCGGGCCGACCGCGGAGGTCATCGCACGCCCGGCCCATCCCTATACCGCGGGGCTCATGAGCTCGGTGCCGCGGGCCGAGCACAAGGACCGCAGGCTCGCGACGATCGAGGGCGCGCCGCCGGTCCTGACCGCGATCCCCCCCGGCTGCACCTTCCACCCGCGGTGCGCCCGGAGCCGGCCGGTCTGCTCGCGCGAGGGGCCGGAGCTCGGGCCGGTCGTCCCGGGGCGCGAGAGCGCGTGCCACTTCGCGGAGGAGGTCTACGGTGGCTGAGGCCGGGTTGAGGGAGGGAGCGCACGCGCGGCGGGCGGTCGCGGTCGGCGAGCCGCTCTTCGAGGTCGAGAACCTCGTCAAGCACTACCCGGTGCGAAGCGGCGCCTTCCTCGGGCGGGGCGGTGGAGTCGTCCGGGCCGTCGACGGGGTGAGCTTCACCCTCCGTCGCGGGGAGACCCTGGGCATCGTGGGGGAGTCCGGCTGCGGCAAGTCGACTCTCGCCCGGGTCCTTCTGCGACTCGTCGAGCCGACGGGCGGGCGGGCGATGCTCGCCGGCGAGAATCTGTTCGACCTCGACAAGCGCGCGATACGCCTCGCGCGCCGGCGCCTCCAGATCATCTTCCAGGATCCCTTCGCCTCGCTGAATCCCCGCATGACGGTGGCCGAGATCGTCCGCGAGCCGTGGGCGATCTTTCCCGGCGTGGTGCCTCGCGGCGAGTGGCACGATCGGATCGCGGACCTGCTGACCCGGGTCGGGCTCAATGCAGACGATGCGCACCGCTACCCCCATCAGTTCTCGGGGGGCCAGCGCCAGCGCATCGGCATCGCCCGGTCCCTCGCCCTCAACCCCGAGATCGTCATCTGCGACGAGCCGGTCTCCGCCCTCGACGTCTCGATCCAGGCGCAGGTGATCAACCTCCTCGAGGAGATCCAAGAAGGGTTCGGCCTCTCCTACATCTTCATCGCCCACGACCTCTCGGTGGTCCGCCACATCTCGGATCGGGTCGCGGTGATGTACCTCGGCAAGTTCGTGGAGCTCGGGACCTGGCAGGAGATCTACGAGCGCCCGACCCACCCCTACACCCAGGCGCTCCTCTCGGCGGTCCCGGCGATCGACCCCGCCGAACGCACCCGCCGCATCATCCTCGAGGGTGAGGTCCCGAGCCCCATCGATCCGCCCTCCGGGTGCCGGTTCCGCACCCGCTGCCGCATGGCGGAGGCGCGCTGCGCAGCCGAGGAGCCGGCCCTCGTCGAACGCGCCGGCGGCCACCGGAGCGCCTGCCACTTCGCCGCCGCTCCCGCCGAGTGAGCTGACGTCAGCTCACTCTTGCCGGCAACGTGTCAATCTGGCCCCGGGTCGTCTCGTTGTGGCAGCCGTCAAGGAGCGGGAGAATCTCACCGTCGGGCTCTTCGATCGCCGCGTAGACCCAAGCGAAGATTGTCCGCAGGGAACAACAGGTATCCATTCGGGAGAGCACGTGGAGGATATCAAGGCGCTCGACGATCGGGCGTCCATGTTTCCTTTCGTCGAATCCGGGACAAAGCCTCTTCAATTCACTAGTGTCCCAACGTTGGAGCTTGGGGTCTTGATAACAGGTTGAAAGTATTATCGTTTCTGCCTCGCGGAGGAGTTTTCGACTTGAACCTTGCGAGCAGATCCCGCACGGTCAGCCCGTTCCCCTACCCGAAGGACG
>JAJDXW010000220.1 GCA_022823045.1 Gammaproteobacteria bacterium | reverse complement strand
GAACCATGCGACGAAGAGCGGCACCATCGGCGCGATGAGGAAGCCCGGCGTCACCGGCGCGAAGAGCCGCAGGAGCGGGTCGGTCACCCGCACGAAGAAGCGCATGAAGAAGAAGTTGCTGTCCTCGGGGAGAAACAGCCCCATGCCGAAGCGCCCGACCAGCGTCCACATGATCGCGCCGAGCACGTAGTCGAGGACCAGCAGCCAGAGCGGGAACGCCTCGTACATCAGCCGGTGCGCTCAGCCGTTCCGCCGCCGGGGGGCGGAGTATCGAATCGGCCCTTCTCCCGGTTCATCGCGGGTAGTGGCGGAGTTTAACCCCAGGGGTTCGGCGCCGGAAGGCGACGCGGAGCGTGCCGCGCCGGAGAACGAAGAACGCCGGGGCGGGAGACCCCGCCCCGGCGAATGTCGACGACCTCGGAACTCAGTGCGAAGAGGCGAGGACCGACGCACCCTTCGGGATCCGGGTCGCGTCGACCATGTCCTGCGTCTCCTTGTCCGGCTCCGCGGTCATGAGGCTCACCACCACCATGGCGACCAGGCTCACCGGCATGCCGATGATCCCGAACCGGAGGTGGTCGATGCCGATCCACGGATCCATGCCCGCGAACCGCACCATGTAGAGGTACCACGTGCCGGCAATGAGCCCCGCGAGCATCCCCGCGATCGCTCCCTGCCGGTTGGCCCGTTTCCACCACACGCCGAGGACGAGCGGGAAGAAGAGCCCGGAGCACGCGAAGTCGAATGCCCAGGCCACCGCCCCGAGGATCCCCGTGAGCTTCAGGCTTGCGACCAACGCTCCCGCCGCTCCGATCACGATGAGGAGCACGCGGGCCACGACGAGCCGCGTCCGCGTCTCCGCCTTCGGGTCGATGATCTTGTAGTAAAGGTCATGCGACAGCGCGTTGGCGATGGCGAGGAGCAGGCCGTCCGCGGTGGACATCGCGGCGGCCATGCCGCCGGCCGCGACCAGACCCGAGATGACGTAGGGCAGGCCCGCGATCTCCGGAGTCGCCAGCACGACGATGTCGCCGCGCATGAAGAACTCGTTGATCTGCAGGATCCCGTCGCCGTTCGCGTCGATCACCTTGAGGAACCCGACCTCGCTCCAGTTCCGCACCCAGTCGAGCGCGTTCACGTCCGCGATCGCCTTGCCGATGATGCCCGTCGCGAGGTTCGGATCGAGCACCTGGAGCTTGGTGAACGTCGCGAGCGCGGGGGCGGTGAAGTAGAGCAGGAAGATGAAGAGCAGCGACCACGCCACCGACTGACGCGCCGCCCGCACCGAAGGAGTGGTGAAGTAGCGCATCAGGATGTGCGGCAGCGACGCGGTTCCCGCCATCATGCACAGCACGAGGGTAATGAACCGCCAACTGTCGAGGGCGCTCGTGCCGGCCGCCGCATGCGGTACGGTGAGGGCCTTGAGCCCCGGTACCGCCTGCTCCGGTTTCAGCACCCCGACCTGGTGCAGGGTCTCGAGCTCGCCGAGCCGCATGACCGCGTCGCCGTAGACGAGCTGCGGAACGAGGCCGAATCCCTGCTTGTTCGACATCCACACCACGGGCACGACGTACGCGATGATGAGCACGATGTACTGAGCCACCTGGGTCCAGGTCACCGCCCGCATGCCGCCGAGCATCGAGCACAGGAGGATGCCGAGGAGACCGAACCAGACCCCGACCTCGAACGGGATGTGCAGGGCGCGCGAGGCGATGGTGCCGGTCGCATTGATCTGCGCCGTCACGTAGGTGAACGACGCGATCACGAGCACGAGCACCGCGCAGAAGCGCGCCGTGTTCCCGCCGTAGCGGGTGCCGATGAAGTCGGGCACCGTGTAGCAGCCGAACTTGCGCAAGTAAGGCGCCATGAGCGCCGCCACCAGCACGTAGCCGCCGGTCCAGCCGACCACGAACGCGAGGTAGGCGTGGCCGCCCATGTAGATGCCGCCCGCCATGGCGACGAAGGACGCGCCGGACATCCAGTCCGCCGCGGTCGCCATGCCGTTGAACACCGGCGGCACGGTGCGCCCCGCGACGTAGTAGGCATCGACCTGCATCGTGCGCGAGAGCCATCCGATGGCGGCGTAGATGAGGACGGTGAACCCGACGAAGAGGATGCCGATGGTGTCGGCCCCCAAGCCCATCTGCTCGAGGACCGCCATGAGGAGGATGAAGACGATGAACCCGCCCGTGTACAGACCGTAGATCTTGGGCAGGTTGTCGATGAAGCTCCCTTGCATTCTCATGATCGCTTTCCCCTCAGTCGTCTTCGGCCACGCCGCATTCGCGGTCGATCTTGTCCTGGGCTCTCGCGAACCAGAAGATCAGCACGACGAACACGACCAGAGACCCTTGCGCGGCCATGTAGAAGCCGAGCGGGAATCCGAGGAAGCTCATCCCGTTCAGCGCATCGGCGAACCAATGCACGAGGAACGAGAACACGAACCAGATGACGAGCGTGACCCACATGAGCGAGCGGGTGCGCCGCCAGTGCGTGGTTTGTTCACCATTCATCTAGCGTCCTCCTTTGTGGTGCTTTTCCCGGAATGGCTGCATTCACGGGTTCGCGGTCAACGCCCGTGCGGCGGATTGCGAACGGGCGCGCGGCGCGGCGGGATCGTCGCCGCGGATCTCCGGCACGGGCGGTCGCCCGGGGTGGCGATGGCGCCGGCCGGAGAAAGCTCATGGATTGATTCGAGATCTCGCACTGGCGGGGTGCGGGAGGGGGCATCGCGCACTTCGGAGCCGGGGCTCCCGGCGGTGCGGCGGTGGTCGACTCGGGGGTCGGGTCTGCTTTGCGCGCGGTCCCGCGGATTGCGAGTCCGTACAGCCGACCCATTCGGATTCATCGACTTGCTCTGCTGCTCGATCAACGAATCGGTCCGAAGAAACTCCGTTGGTCGGATTTCGTACTGATACAGTTTTCGCATGGACAAGTCAATGCTGTTGCAGCTTCGACAGGGGCTGTCGGTGCTCAAGGAGTATCTCGGGGCGGGGCGCGCGGGCCGCCGGCGGGCCCTCGCCGATCCCGCGGAACTCGGGACATTTCTCGACACGCGGGCGAGCCACATCGCCCAGACGACACTGTACGGCTACTTCCGCACGCGCGCCGGCACCCGGCATTCGGTGCTGTTCGAAGACGACGCGTTCGTCGTCATGCTCAACGGTGCGAAGTGGCAGATGTGGCTCGCCTGTCTTTCCGACCTCGCGGTCTACGCGGGCGGGCTGCTCGCCCACCGTTCGCGGGCCGGGCCGGCGGCGGCCGGCGATCTGGTGGGGCGGCTGGTCGAGGAGATCCTCGAGCGCACCGGCACCCCCGACGACTCGGGCCCGTTGTTCGCCGAGGGCGCGGAGGCGGTGCGCGCGCGTCTCGCTCGGTGCGACTGGAGCGCCCTCGCGGACGACGAGAGCGCGTTCACCGCGAGCCCCGACGCGCTCGTTCGTCACGCGCCGATCATGCCGGAGCTGATGGCGCTCGACGAGGAGATCGTCCGCAACTCGGTGCGCTTCCGATGGCAGGAGGTGCGCCGGGAGCTGCGGGCGAAGCTCGACGCGGACGCGGTGCTCGCGCGCGCCGAGTGACACGCGTCCGCCCGGCCTCGCGCGCGCACCTTGCGTTCATTCCTTCCCGGGTGAACCCGCGTGCTGCGGTGCTGTCCGCGTCTCCTCGCTCACCATGGCGGCGCCTCGGCTCCCGGACTGGCGTCGCGGTCCAGTCCCCGGGCGAGAGCCCGTCCGGTTCGGACATCGCCGGCGGCTCCGCCGGTTGCGAGGCGCCCTGACGCGCCGGGGCGGAACGGCTCGCGAGCCGTCGCCCTGCGGCGTAGGAAAGTGCCGCCCGTTCGGCAGGACGAAATCTTATTTTATTGAAGAAAAAATCCTACTAACATCGATCCGAATTGAGGATTCCAGGAAACGTTTTCGGTGGCACGATTTCGCTCGCCATCGGAGGTCGATGGCGCGGAGCAAATCCGCGAACACAGCCACAAGGAGACAAGGAAATGTGTGGAGACGGTGGAGGAGGAGGCGGCGGCGACGACACCGCCGGACTGTGCGAGGCCGCCTTTCAGCTCACTGGAGCGGCGTTCGGCGGGGTCATCGGCGGTGCGGTGTCCACTCCGGTAGGCGCGGTGGTCGGTTCGGTCTTGGGAGGCCTTTACGGCACCGCGCTCGGAAACCACGTCTGCGGAAGTGACTATCCCTGAGCCGGCTGGTCCGCGCTGACCGCCGTTCCGGAATCCTTCCTGCAGACGGCATCGTCATCGTGACCCGAAGGGGAACGGCATGGCGGCCGGGGTCTCCCGGCCGCCTGGCAACTGCGGACCCGTGCGGCCGGCGATCGAGAGAGCCGGGAACGTGACGGGTCCGGGCACATCAAACAGCACGCACGAGGAGCTGGGCAAACATGACGACCACCATGGACAGACCGAAGGGGACCGCCCTGCAACGCGGCCTTCTGGTCGGGGGCCTCGTCTTCGTGACGGTGTTCCCGGGCCGGCTCTACCTCGTTCCACTCCACCCGGTTCTGGACGGTCCGCTCCACGCCGCGCTGATGGCCGCGGTGCTGGCCGTGGGCGCGTGGTGGGTCGCGTTTCGCTGGTGGAGGTACTGAGGTGCGGAAGGCTCCCAAACCGGGTGACCTGGACCGGGCGGTGCGGACGGCCCTGCTCCACGCGGCGCCCATTCTCGTGCTCTATCCCTTCTTCCGATTCTGTGTTCTGCCCCTTTTCCCCCCGGTGGACACGTTGCTCGCGGGGGCGCTTGCCGGCGGGGCGGCGGGAGTGGTCGCCACGTGGCTAGTTCGTCTGTTCCGGAGGTTCTGAGATGCACCGACGCACCGCTTTCCGCCGGCTCCTGCTCGGGTGCCTGGCCGCTTCGCTCCTCGGGGTACAGGTCGGGGCGGCTCCGGCCGCGCCCATTCCCGTCGCGGATCTCGTGGAGGGGTTCAGCCCCACCTTCCTGTATCTCCTGTCGCCGGACGGCCGCTACGTGTTGCGGCGAGACCTTCGTTCCTTCGACCTTCGGATGTTTCCGGTCGACGCGAACGGCGAGGTGGGCAGTCCGGTCGAAATCGGCCGGCACCGAATCCGGTTCCCGGTCTGGGGGCGCGACGGGAGCCGACTCTATGGCGTCGGGGTTCGGGATCGGACTCCGCTCGTCCTCGTGATCGACCCCGCCCGCCCGAAGGCGAAGCCCCGCGAGGTCCCTCTTCCCGGTGTCGCCGGGCGAGTGATCGGCGCCTTTCTTCATCCGGCCCGCGCCGATCGGCTGGTGTTCCGGTCGTTCGGCCGGGCGGGGGAGGGCATCTGGCACTGCGGGCTCGAGGACGCCGGGTGCGAGAGCGTCTCTTCCGGTGGGGGCGGCTGGCGCTCGATCATCGACCGGGACGGCCGGCCCGCCGCGCGGCACCGCTTCACGGGCGAGGGGGTGGAGTTCCAGGCACGCACCGCGGGAGCCTGGAAGGCGGTGGGGGAGATGGAGACGGACCGGCACCTCGCCCCCGTCACCCCCCTCGATGCGGACGGTTGGGGGCTGGCGCTTTCCAATCGGACGCTCGACACGTCGAGCCTGGTCCGCTGGAACGCGCGCACCCTCGAGGAGCGCACGGTGTTCTCCACGCCCGAAGCGGACCTCCAGCAGGTGCGCCTCTCGCCGGACGGCGAGCCGCTCGCGGCGACCTCGTTTCCCGGCTTCCCGACGACCACCCCCCTGCATCCCGCTGTGGAGCGGGCGCTCGAGCTCGTGCGGGACCGGCATCCGGGTCCGGCCCTCGTCAACTTCGCGGCGGCGGACTCGGCGCTCGAGCGTTTCGTGGCGGAGGTCTTCGACGAGGTCCACGCCCGGGTCGCCCATGTCGTCGATCTTTCGCAGGATGCCATCTCCGAGCTCGACCGGAGCCCGGCCGGCCGCTTCCGGGAGGATTTCTCGCCGACCCGGCCGGTCCGCATCCCGGCCCGGGACGGGCTTGCCCTCCCCGGCCTCCTCACCATTCCGCGCGACCGGGAGGGGTCGGCTCCGCCGCCCCTCGTGCTCATGGTCCACGGCGGCCCGTGGCTCTTCTACCGGTGGACCTTCGATCCGCTCACCCAGCTTCTCGCCTCGCGCGGATACGCGGTGCTCAAGCTCAACTACCGCGGCTCCGCGGGGTACGGAAACCGTTTCCGGGAGGCCGCGGTCGGCGAGCTCGCCGGCCGGGTCCAGGAAGATGTCGAAGACGCGGCCGACTGGGTGGTACGAGAAGGGCATGGGGACCGCTCGCGCCTCGCGATCCTCGGGGACAGCTTCGGCGGGTTCTCCGTCCTGACCGCGATGATTCGGGGCCGCGTGCCGGTGCGGGCCGGAGTGGTCCTGAACGGGGTCGTCGACACCGAGGCGATGGTCGACGAGAACACGTTCTCGGCCCCCGGACAGGCGCTGTGGGCGAAGTACCTCGGAACCCGCGACGTGGACGAGATGAGGCGGATCCTGCGGGAGGTGTCGCCCGTTCGCCACGTCGACGCGATCCGCGCCCCGGTGCTCTTCGTGACCGGAAACGCCGACCGGGTGGTGCAGTCGCGCCACGCCGAGATGCTCGCCGGGAAGCTCCGCGGGCGCGGCCGGGTGGCCGAGCTCCTCTCCTTCCCCCGCGAGGGGCACGTGATCGCGAGGCCCGAAAACGTCGTCAGGACGTATCGCGGGATCCTGAAGTTCCTCGATCGACACCTGAACTGACGGCTCGGAAACGTCAAGGAATCGTCCCGGCCGGGGTCTCCACCGGTCGGGGGCAGGAAGTCATGTTCGAAATGGATTGCCCAATGGAGCCAGCCCGGGTCGTGCCCGCCGTCGCGGCCCACGTCGAGTCGCTCGCCCCCCGCCTTCGCGAGGCGGACCGGCGCGAGATCCGGGCCGCGTTCGGACGACCCGCGGAAGCCATCCTCGGAGCCGGGTTCCGCAATGCGAAACGCTGCTGGACGGTCGTCGCGGGTGCCCGTCCGATCGCGATGTTCGGGGTTGGACGGCGCCCACATCCACGGATCGGGACGGCATGGCTCCTCGCCTCGGAGGATTTCGAACGCTACGGCCGGCAGCTTCGCCGCGAGGGTCCCTACTGGGTCGACGCACTGATGATCGGTCACGACGTGCTTGCCAACTTCGTCCCGGACGCGAATCGGGTCGCGGTGCGCTGGCTTGCCTGGCTCGGATTCGAGCTCCTCGTCCTTCATCGGGGGGTCGGCACCGGTGGCGAGGACTTCTGGGAGTTCGCGGCGTTCCGGGCGGGAACCCGGGAACGTTATCTCCCCCGGGAGCCGGGGGTGCCGTCCGCCGCATCCGCGGACTCTCCCCGGGTCGAGGGAGACGCGGAGTCGGAGGCGGATTCGCGGTCCGGGAAGGGCGCGCGCGGGCCTCGTCCGGGAACCGCCTGATCCAGCCCGGCAATCTCCCCAACTTTCTGCTGCGGACGCCGATCCATGCGCGGTGACTGGCCGTACTCCCTCAAGCCGCTTCGACGTAGTGTTCAGCTACGCCTTCAGCGTCTTTCGGTCCGTGCGGCCAGCCACTGCGACGCGCAGCCGTCTCGGCGCCCTCGCGACGAAAGTCGGTGAAATTGCCGGGCCAGGGATCGTGACCATGGACGAGGCACGGACGGGGGGCTCGACCCGGCTCTTCGAGACCGGAGAGGCGCCTGCCCGGGCGGGGATCCTGCGGCCGTACCTGCGGCCGATCCTGCACGCGAGCTGTGCGTCGTTCTTCGTGCAGTGCCTCGGGCTCGTACCCTCCATCGCTCTGCTGCTCGTCATCGATCGGGTCATCGTCAACAGTGCCTTCGAGACCCTGGACGTCATCGCCGTCGCGGTCGTCCTCGCGGGCGCGTTCGAGTTCCTCTTCGCGACGGCGCGCGAGCGGGTGCTCGGCCGGGCCGGCGCCGACGCCTGGTCCTCGCTCTCCGAGAGGGTGTACCGGCACCTCCTGTATCGGCCCCTCGCCGCTCCGCGGATCGCCGAAACGGTGGTCCCGGCCTTCGACGAGGTGGAGCGGCTCCGCGCCTTCATCGCGCGTCTGGCCGTGGCCCACGTCACCGATCTCGTCCTCGCCGTGCTTTTCACCGCCCTGTTGCTGTTCGTGGATGTCCGGCTCGCGTGCATCGCGATCGCCGGGATCCCCATCTACGCGCTCATCGTCCTCGCCACCCTGCCGGCCGTTCGACGCCGGACCCGGGGAGGGACGGAGGGCGCACAGCGCTCGAAGTTCGTGGTAACCGAGACCGTGGTCGGCATCGAGACGATCCGGTCGCTCGCGCTCGAGAGCGGCCTCGACCGTCGCTGGCAGGCGAACGTCCGGGACTTCGCGGAGGTGCAGGACGCGGTTCACCGGCTCTCCGGCGGCATCACGAACGCGACCGAGCTCGTGCAGCGGCTCCTCACCGCGGCCATCCTCTGGTACGGCGCCGGGCTCGTCGTCGCGCAGGAGATCACCCTCGGGCAGCTCGTGGCGTTCAACCTCATCGCGATGCGGCTCTCCGCGCCGATCATCCGGGCCTCGCGGATCTGGCCCGATCTCCAGCGGACCCGCGACGCGGTGCGCCGTATCGAGACGCTCCTAGGCGAACCCGTCGACGCGCGTGCCGGGCGGCCCGATCTCGCGGAGCAGCCGGCCGGGGAGGTCCGGTTCAGCGACGTGACCGTGCGCTACCCCTCGGCGCCCGCCCCGGTCCTCGCGGGCGTCGACTTCCGCATCGCTCCCGGCGAGTTCGTCGCCCTCGTGGGAGCCTCGGGAGCGGGCAAGAGCACCCTCGTGCGGGCGCTCCTCGGCCTTTGCCGGCCCGACCGGGGCGCGGTTCTCATCGACGATGTTCCAGTCGGCGAGATCGACGGCCCGGCGTTGCGTTCGATCGTCGGGGTCGTTCCGCAGCAGGCCATGCTCTTCACCGGAAGCGTCTACGACAACATCGCGCTCGACGACCCGCGGATCGGCCCGGACGACGTCGTGCGGGCGGCCGAGCTCGCGGGGGCCAGCGAGTTCATCGAGCAGCTCCCCGACGGCTATCGGGCGTTCGTCGGCGAGCGCGGCGGGGCGCTCTCGGGCGGGCAGCGCCAACGGATCGCCCTTGCCCGCGCGCTCGTCCACGACCCCGCGATCCTCGTCCTTGACGAGGCGACGAGCGCGCTCGACTACGAGGAAGAGGCGTCGTTCTTCGAACGGATCGAACGCGCGCGCGGCACCCGAACCGTCCTCGCCGCCACGCATCGCCCGGCCGCGGTCGCCGCGAGCGACCGCATCCTCGTCCTCGGCGACGCACGCCTCCTGGAGGCCGGGACCCACTCCGAGCTCCTGCGGGCCGGAGGCGCCTACCGTGCGATGTGGTCCCGCTGGGTGCCGCCGCATCTCGCGCGATGCGCGTAGTCCTCATCCTCGCCCTGCTGCTCGTCACCGCGGCGGCGGTCTCCTGGGTCGCGAAGATCGACATCGTCGCCCCGACCCGGGGCGAGGTCGTCGCCCGGCAGCGCACCCGGGAGGTCCAGGCGCTCGAGACGGGGGTCGTGTCGGCGCTCCACGCGGACGAAGGGGCGCGGGTCCGCAAGGGCCTCCTGCTGGTCGAGCTCGACGACACGATCGCGACCTCCGAGGTCCGCCGAATCGAGGCCGGCCTTCGCGAGGCCCGCCGCACTGCGCGTCGGCTCCGCCTCCTCGCGGCCGGAACCGTCGCCGGCCGCACCGAGGAGGAAGGGGCGGCAGGGGACCGGGGTGGGGACGGGGACGGGGCGAGGCGCGGCGGCTGGCCGTCCGATCCGGCGGGTAGAACGCGGGACCGCGGCTGGACGAGGCACGTTCGCCTCGCCGAGGTCGAGCGACGGCGGCTCGCGGCCGCGGTCGCGGAGGCGGACCGGGAGGTCGAGGCGGGGCGCCTGCGGCTCTCCGCCATCGAGGCCGAGCGCCGCCAGGTCGATCGGCTGCTTCCGGTCGTGCGGGAGCGCGTGGACGGGCTCGAGAAGCTCTCCGCCCGCTCGCACGCCTCGCGCCACGACTACCTGCGCGAGCTCTCCCGGCGCATCGAGATGGAGGGCCGCGCGGAATCGCTCGCGATCGAGGCGCGGCGCGAAGAGGAGGAGATCGCCCGCCTGCTGGCCTCCGGGAGCCTTCTCCGCCTCGAGTACGAGACCGCGCGGCAGCGCGACCTCGTGGAGATGGAACTGCGGATCGCCGAACTCCGCGAGGACCTCGTGCAGGCGCGGCGCCGTCTCGTCCGGCACCGCATCACCGCGCCCGTGGACGGGGAGGTGCAGGACGTGGGGGAGCTCGCCGAAGGCAGCTTCGTTCAGCGGGGAGACCGGCTGATGGCGGTGGTCCCGGCCGGGGGCGGGCTCGAGATCCGCGCCTTGATCCGCAACCGGGACGTGGGGTTCGTCAAGCCGGGGCAGGCCGCGATCGTCAAGATCGACGCCTTTCCGTTCACCCGCTACGGGACCACCGAAGGGGTGGTCGAAGGCGTTTCGCTCGACGCGGTGGGCGGGGGCGGGCCGGGGGCCCCGGACGGAACCCCGGACGAGTTCACCGCGGGCTACCTCGCCCGCATCGCGCTCACCCGCCCCGTCCTCGAGATCGACGGGACCGTCGTTCCCCTTCGCCCGGGCATGCAGGCCGCGATCGACATCCGCACCGGACGGCGCCGGATGCTCGAGTACGTCGTCGCCCCCCTCGTCGCGTACGGGAGCAACGCCCTCCGCGAGCGCTGAAGTGCGGGCCGGTGATCGAGAGCACGGACACCGGGTGAGCCATCGCGAAGAGCGGAACTCATCAAGACCTTCCGAAATCCAATCTTTCCGACGTAGAATCGAACCTGGAGCAGGAGGCTCGACATGGCCGCATCCACCTTCGACACGCTCGCCGCCGCGGACGAGCTCCGTGACGCCGGCTTCGACGACAAGCAGGTCCGCGCCATCATCGACGTTCACCGCCGCGCCGGCGAGCACCTCGCCACCAAGGCCGACCTCAAAGCCGAACTCAAAGCCCTCGAAGGACGGCTCTACCGCGCCCTGTGGATCCAGGGCACCGGCATCGTCCTCGTCGTCGGAACCTTCATCGCCATCGCGGCCGCGTTGCGGCTGTTCTGAATCGGAGCTAGAACGAGGCGCAGGCGGTCCCGACCACTCTGAGGACCGACTCCTGGCCGAAGGTCCGCTTGTACGCTTCCGCGATCTCGTCCGTGCGCCGCATCCCTTCCTCGCCCGGCGCGGCGAGGACGATCAGCAGCTTCGTCCGTTCACGCTCGATCGTGCCGGTCGGGCCGCGCCACTGCCCGGCCGCATCCACCGCGGTGAGCCCGTCGGGGAACCGGGGGGTGATCTCCTCGGCGAGGAACGCGCGCCACTGCGCGTCCGTCACCACCTCGACGCCGTCCCGGCTTCGGCCGAAGAAGAGCCGGTACTCGGCGAATCGTTCCGTGCCGGCGGGGCAGGGGGACGCGTCGGCCCGCGACCCGGGCGCCGCGAGGAGAACGAGGACGCCGAGGGTCGCGGCAGCGAGGATGATGGGGGTGCGCCTTCTCATGTTCCGCTTCCGGACGATTCGGGTCCGCGGGTTCTACCAGAAGCGCCCGGCGGCGGCGAGGGCGCTTTCGGGCCGGGCGCCTCGCGCGCTCGCCCCGGCGAGGGCCGGGTCGACGGGGCGGGATTCAGCCGGAACCGCCGGAACGGGGTGCCCCGCGGCGGCCGTCCGACGCGGGGCGGACGTCGCGGGCCAGCCGGTCGAGGACGCCGTTCACGTAGCGATGGCCGTTCTCGCCGCCGAACGTCTTGGCGAGCTCCACCGCTTCGTTGATCGTGACGCCGGTCGGGATCTCGAGCCGTTCGACGAGCTCGAAGGCGCCGATCCGAAGGATCGCGCACTCCACCGGGTCGACCTGGGCTACCGGGCGGTCCAGGAGCGGCTCGATGCGCCGGTCGAGCTTGTCCGCCGTCGCGACCACCCCGTGGAGCAGCTCGCGGAAGAAGCCGCGGTCCACCGGCGGCGCCTCCTCCGCGAGCCGGTCGGCGAGGAACTGGCGCTCGATCTCGGCCGCGTCCTGGCCCGTCATGTGCCACTGGTAGAGGGCCTGGACCGCCGCGGCGCGGGCCCGCCGCCTTGCCCCCCCGCGCCGCTTGGCCGCCGTCCTCTCGGGGGGGGCGTTCATGGGTCGTTCAGCGCGGGACGCGGCGGAGCAGGGTGACCATCTCGAGGGCGGCGAGGGCCGCCTCCTCGCCCTTGTTGCCGTGCGCCCCGCCGGTGCGGGCGGCCGCCTGCTCGTCGTCGTCGGTCGTGAGGACCCCGAAGATGACCGGGACGCCCGTGTCGAGCCCCGCCCGCATCACGCCCTGCGCGCAAGCATCGGACACGTAGTCGAAGTGGGGGGTCTCCCCCCGCACGACCGCGCCGAGGGCGATTACCGCCTCGATGCCCTCGGCCCCCGCGAGGTGCCGGGCGGCGAGGGGGAGCTCGAACGCACCCGGCACCCGCACCACCGTCGGGTCCGCCACCCCGTGCCGGGCGAGCACCCGGAGCGCGCCCTCGAGCAGCCGGTCCACGAAGCGGGCGTTGAAGCGGGCGGCCACGATGCCGATCCCCGCTCCGGCGACTTCGTATTCTCCTTCGACGATGTCGTAGGTGGCCATGCTCGACGTGCTCCGCTCCGTTCCCGTCTCCGTGGCGTCGCGAGCCGATCCGCACCGCGGCGTCTCGCCCCGGCCCGGTCCGGCCCGGCTCAGCTTTCGATGTACTCGACGACCTCGAGCCCGAACCCGGACAGGCCGTGGATCCGCTTCGGGGCGCTCAGCACCCGCATCCGCCGCACGCCGAGGTCGAGCAGGATCCGGGCCCCCACCCCATACGTGCGAAGGTCCTCGTGCGACTCGCGCGGCACGGTGTCCTCGCCCTCGTCGAAGCGCATCATCGACTCGAACGAACGGATGAGGTCCTGCGGGCGCTCGTCCCCGCGAAGCACCACCACCACCCCCGACCCTTCCCGGGATACGCGGTCCATCGCGTCGCCGAGCGGCCACCCGGTGTCGCGGCGCTGGGAGTGCACGAGGTCGCGGAGGGAGTCCTGGACATGGACCCGGATGAGGGACGGTTCCTCCGGGTCGATGTCGCCCATGACGAGGGCGAGGTGGACCGCGCCGTCGATCATGTCGCGGTATCCGACCATCCGGAACTCGCCGAACGGGGTCGGCAGCCGGCACTCCCCGACCCGGTCGACCGTCTGCTCGTACAGCATCCGGTACTCGATGAGGTCCGCGATGGTGCCGATCTTGAGCTGATGGTCGCGCGCGAACACGTCGAGGTCCGGCCGCCGGGCCATCGAGCCGTCCTCGTTCATGATCTCGACGATGACGGCGGCCGGCTCGAGCCCCGCGAGCCGCGCGAGGTCGCAGGCCGCCTCGGTGTGCCCGGCCCGGGTGAGCACCCCGCCCGCCTGAGCGCGGAGCGGGAAGATGTGGCCGGGCTGGACGAAGTCCTCCGGCCGGGCCTCGCTGCTCACCGCCCGCTGGATGGTGAGCGCCCGGTCGTGTGCCGATATGCCGGTGCCGACGCCTTCGGCCGCGTCGATCGAGACGGTGAACATCGTCCGGTGCGGCTCGGTGTTGTGCTCGACCATCGGCGGCACGCCGATCTGGTCGCAGCGCTCGGCGGTCATCGGCAGGCAGATGAGGCCCCGTGCGTAGCGGGCCATGAAGTTGACGTGGTGCGGCTGGACGTGCTGCGCGGCGATGACGAGGTCCCCCTCGTTCTCCCGGCTCTCGTCGTCGACGAGGATCACCATCCGGCCGTTCCGGAACTCCTCGATGAGCGTTTGAGTCGTGTGGAAGCTCGGCAGCTCGCTCATGGGGTCCGGGCTCCGTTCAGCCGGCGCTCCCGGGGGTCCGTGCCGTCGGGTTCGTCCCGTGTCGGGAGATGCGCCTCCGGCGGTTCAACCTCGGAGAGGAGCGCTTGAGTGGTGTGAAAGCTCGGCAGCTCGCTCATGCGGGTGGGGCTCCGTTCAGCAGGCGCTCGACGTAGCGGGCGATGAGGTCCACCTCGAGGTTGAAGCGCGACCCGGGGCGGGCCGCGCCGAGGGTCGTCACCGCCATCGTGTGAGGAATCACGTTGACTCCGAACTCCCGTCCCTCGACCTCGTTGACGGTGAGGCTCACTCCGTCCACGCACACCGATCCCTTGGCCGCGATGTAGCGTTCGAGCCCGGCCGGAACCCGGAATCGGAGCCGCCGCGAGCGGGCGTCCTCCTCGTCCGAGACGAGCTCGCCCACTCCGTCCACGTGACCGGTGACGAGGTGCCCGCCGAGCGCGGTCGAGGGGGTGAGAGAGAGCTCCAGGTTCACGGCCGCGCCCGGCCCGAGGTCGCCGAGGGTGGTGCGGTCCAGGGTCTCGCGCGACACGTCGGCGACGAACCCCGAGGCGGTGCGGGCGACCGCGGTGAGACACGCCCCGCTCACGCTGATGCTGTCCCCGATCGCGAACTCGCCGAGGTCCGGCGCGTCAATTGCGAACCGGCCGTCGCCGCCCCGATCCTCCACGCTCGCCACGGTGCCGCGGGTCTGGACGATTCCCGTAAACATTCGCGAAGTTTAACCGCAATTTCTCATGGATTTTCATCGCGAGGGCGCCAGGACGCCCGGAAACGGGGGCCGGGAAACAGAGAGATTGGGGTCGGAGCGAGATTTCGGGTTCGGGTGGAAATTGGCGTCAGAGCGAGTCCTTGGGTTCGACCGAGCCCGAAGTCTCACTCCGACCCCAATCTCTCGACGGCCGCGCGCACCCGGACGTCCCCTCCGATCGGGTCCGATTCGAGGATCCGGAGCGCGGTGCGCGAGTCCATGTCGGTTGGCGCGGGGAGGTCGGCGAGCGGACGCGACCCGCTTCCGAGCAGGGTCGGGGCGAGGTAGAGGAGGAGCTCGTCGACGAGGCCGCCCTCGAGGAGGGCGCCGGCCAGGGTCGGGCCGCACTCGACGATCACCTCGTTGATCTCCCGTTCGCCGAGCAGCCGGAGGAGGGAGTGGAGGTCTGCCCGGTCCGGCCCGTCACCACCGGCGCCCGAGCCGGCGTTTCCCGCCGCGACCACTTCGGCTCCCGCGGCCCGCAGGTGGGACGCGCGCGCGCTTCTCGCCGCCGCCTCGCTGCCGGTCGCGACGAGCACCGGGGCGGGGGAGGCGAAGAGGGCCGCGCCGGGCGGCGTCCGGAGCCCGGAGTCGAGCACCACCCGGAGAAGGCGCTCCGGGTCCGGCAGGGCTTCCGGCCCTGCGCCGGTGTTCTGGCGTTCGATCTCCGCGGGACGGACGGTGAGGCGAGGGTCGTCGGCGAGCACCGTGCCGACGCCGGTGAGGAGGGCTCCGGCCCGCGCCCGCCAGCGCTGCACGTCGCGGCGGGCCGCTTCCCCGGTGATCCATCGGCTCGTGCCGTCCGGAAGGGCGGTCCGTCCGTCGAGGCTCGCGGCGAGCTTCAGGCGCACGAACGGCCGCCCGCCCGCGGCGCGCCGGAAGAACCCGGCGTTGAGGTCGGCCGCGGCCCGCGCGATCTCCGGGCAGTCGGTGGTCGCCGCCTCGACTCCGGCCGCCCGCAGGTGCTCGAGCCCGCGGCCCGCGACCCGCGGGTCCGGATCCCGCACGGCGGCAACCACCCGGGCCACCCCGGCCTCGATGAGTTGGGTGGTGCAGGGCGGCGTCCGGCCGTGGTGGCAGCAGGGCTCGAGGGACACGTAGGCGGTCGCGCCCCGCGCCCGCGGGCCCGCGACCTCGAGGGCGCGCACCTCGGCGTGGGCTTCTCCCGCCCGCCGGTGCCAGCCTTCGCCGACGATTTCCCCGTCCCGCGCCAGCACGCAGCCCACCCGGGGATTCGGGTGGGCGGTGAAGAGCCCGCGTCGCGCGAGGGAGAGCGCGCGCTCGAGGAATTCGCGGTCGCGCACCCCCTACTCCCGCGGAGCGAGCGGAAGCTGCGGGCCGCGCGCCTCCAGCCGTGCCGGGCGCGAGGCGGAGCGCCCCGCGTCGTCGTCGTCGCGCGGCGGCCCCCGCATGGCCGCAAGCCCGGTGACGTCCACGAAGTGACGGCGCCCGGCCGCGAACCGGACGTAGGCCACCGCGTCGAGGGCGCGGAGCTCGTCCATGACCCACTCTCCGATCCGGGCGGAGAGGACCTCGCCCCCTTCCTCGAGCGGGAGGCGCTGCCGGATGCGGCCGACCGCGGCGTCGACGGCGGCCGCGGTGACCGGGCGCTTCTCGATCGCCCTCAGGATCGAGCTCCGCAGCCGCTCGGGATCGAAGGCGCTGCGGTCGCCGCTTCGCTTGACAACCCGGGGCAGCGCGTCCGCCACCCTCTCCCAGGTGGTGAACCGCTCGCCGCACGCGCTGCACTCGCGCCGGCGCTGCCGTTCGGCGCCGCCGGACGCGACGCGCGAGTCGATGACCTTGCTCTCTCCCGACGAACAGCGCGGGCAGCGCACGGGCGGACCATTTAGCGGCGGTAGACGGGGAAGCGCCGGCAGAGTGCGATCACCGCCTCGCGTACCCGTTCGAGCACCGCCTCGTCGTCCGGATGGTCGAGCACGTCGCAGATCCGTTGGCCGACCTCGACCGCCTCGCAAGCCCCCATCCCGCGCGTGGTCATGGCCGGCGTCCCGATCCGGAGCCCACTCGTCACGAACGGCGAACGGGGATCGTTCGGCACCATGTTCTTGTTGACGGTGATGTGGGCGCGCCCGAGGGCGGCTTCGGCGTCGCGCCCGGAAAGGTCCCCGCGCCGGCGGAGATCGATGAGCATCAAGTGGTTGTCGGTGCCGCCGGACACGATGGGGTAGCTTCGCGCCTCGATGGTGGTCGCCATCTCCCGGGCGTTCCCGACGGTCGAGCGCTGGTAGGCCGCGAAGGCCGGGTCCATCGCCTCCTTGAGCGCCACCGCCTTCGCCGCGATGACGTGCATGAGAGGCCCTCCCTGCATCCCGGGGAACACGATCGACGAGAGCCGCTTCTCGATCTCGGGGTTGGCGCGGGCGAGGATGAGCCCCCCCCGGGGCCCCCGCAGGGTCTTGTGGGTGGTGGTGGTGGTCACGTCCGCGTGCGGCACGGGGCTCGGGTAGAGGCCGGCCGCGATGAGGCCCGCGACGTGGGCCACGTCGGCGACGAAGTACGCCCGCGTCTCGTCCGCGATGGCGCGAAACCGCGCCCAGTCGACCACCCGCGAGTACGCGGAGAAGCCCGCGACGATGATCCGGGGCCGATGCGCGCGGGCGAGCGCCGCGACCTGGTCGTAGTCGATCTCCCCCGACTCGGGGTCGAGCCCGTACTGCACCGCCTGGAAGATCTGCCCGGAGAAGTTGACCGGCGATCCGTGGGTGAGGTGCCCACCCTCGGCGAGGCTCATGCCGAGGATCGTGTCGCCGGGCTTCGCGAGCGCGAGGTACGCCGCCGCGTTCGCCTGGGAGCCGGAGTGGGGCTGGACGTTGGCGTAGTCCGCCGCGAACAGCTTCTTCGCCCGCTCCACCGCTAGCGATTCCGCTACGTCGACGAACTCGCACCCGCCGTAGTAGCGGCGCCCGGAGTAGCCCTCCGCATACTTGTTCGTGAGTACCGACCCCTGCGCCTCCAGTACCCGCGGGCTCGCGTAGTTCTCGGATGCGATGAGCTCGAGGTGCAGCTCCTGGCGGTCCGCCTCGGCTCGCAACGCGGTCGCAAGCTCGTCGTCGAATCCCGCGATCCGCTGGTCCGGGCCGAAGGCCGGACGACGGTCGTCCTCGCTCGTGTCGAGCGTCGCGTCGGCACGCGGCGCGGGTTCGGCCATGGCGGGCCTCCTGCTCGGGGCGACGGGGGGCGAAAGGATAGGCTTCACCCCCCGGCCGGGCAAGGCTTTCGGTGGCCCGCACGGAACCATTTGACGCTACGGTGCGAGGACGGACATCGATGGTCCGGCGGCCCGCGGCACGCCCGCGTGCAGTACCTTCGGTGGCCCGCGGCCCCGTGCACCGGTAAAATTTCGCAGGCCGAACGGAGGATCCGCCATGGAGCACCCCCGCGAGCCGCGCCGCCGGACGGTCGGCGTCCGGGTCGGAGACGTCGTCATCGGCGGGGGAGCCCCCGTCGTGGTCCAGTCCATGACGGACACGGACACCGCCGACGTGGCGGCGACCGTCGCCCAGGTCCGCGCCCTCGCCGAGGCGGGCTCCGAGCTCGTCCGGGTGACCGTCAACAACCCCGACGCGGCCGAGGCGGTCCCCGAGGTCCGGCGCGCCCTGGACCGGTCCGGATGCCGCGTTCCGCTCGTCGGCGACTTCCACTACAACGGCGACCGGCTGCTGACGCGCTACCCGGAGTGCGCCCGGGCGCTCGCCAAGTACCGCATCAACCCCGGCAACGTCGGCTTCGGCGAGAAGCGCGACGAGCGCTTCGCGACCATGGTCGAGGCGGCCATCGAGTACGGGCGGCCGGTCCGAATCGGGGTCAACTGGGGGAGCCTCGACCAGAGCCTCGCGACGCGCCTCATGAACGAGAACGCGAAGGCCGAAGAGCCGAAGAGCGCCGCCGAGGTGACCCGCGAGGCGCTCGTGCAATCGGCCCTGCGAAGCGCCGAGCAGGCCGAGGCGCTCGGGCTCGGGCGCGACCGCATCGTCATCTCCTGCAAGGTGAGCGAGGTCCAGGAGCTTGTCGCGGTCTACCGCGAGCTAGCTGCCCGCGCGGACCATGCCCTCCACCTCGGCCTCACCGAGGCCGGCATGGGCTCGAAGGGGATCGTGGCCTCCGCCGCCGCCCTCGCGGTGCTCCTCCAGGAGGGGATCGGCGACACCATCCGGATCTCCCTTACCCCGGAGCCCGGGGGAGAGCGCACGCGCGAGGTGGTGGTCGCGCAGGAGCTGCTCCAGACGATGGGACTTCGATCCTTCGCCCCGCTGGTCACCGCCTGTCCCGGCTGCGGGCGGACGACGAGCGCGTTCTTCCGCGAGCTTGCGGAGACCATCCAGGGGCACCTGCGCGAGAGCATGACCGTGTGGCGCGAGCGCTACGAAGGGGTGGAGGACATGCGGGTCGCGGTCATGGGCTGCGTGGTGAACGGCCCGGGCGAGAGCAAGCACGCGAACATCGGCATCAGCCTCCCGGGGACCGGGGAGCAGCCGGCCGCGCCCGTCTACATCGACGGCGAGCGGGCGATGATCCTGCGCGGCCCCGCCATCGCCGACGAGTTCCGCCGGATCGTCGACGACTACGTCGAATCGCGCTACCCGCGCCGCGACCCCGGCTGAGCATCCCCTTCGGTCCGTCCCGGGCCGGCGCCGGCCCGCGCGGTCCGGACTCCGCCGACCGCGGCCGCCCGCGGCGGCTCCAAGAGGTGCCCGGGCCGGGATCGGTCGCTTCAGGCCGCGGGACAATCCCGATCGGGAATCGGTGTCAGTGGTCGAACCGTTCTGTCCCGAGTCGTTCCCGATCGGGAACTTTTCATTGACATCTCTTCGATATGCCCTGAAAATTCCCGATCGGGAAATCTCATGGCCAGACGAACCACGACACCGGCCGAGATCGGCGGAATCATCCGGAAAGCTCGCGTGGGCGCAGGCCTGCGGCAGTATGAGCTCGCGGGCGCCGCCGGTGTGGGCGTGCGCTTCATCGTCGATCTCGAGGCGGGAAAACCGACGGCGCAGATCGGAAAGACGCTTCAAGTCCTGCAGGCCCTCGGTTGTTCGGTCGACATCGTGCCGCCGCCCGAATCGGGGGGAATGCGCAGCCGGTGACTCGCGCGCTCGAAGTCTGGTGGGAGGGTCGGGTCGTCGGCCGCCTGACCCAGGATCGCCACGGCGCGCTCGCGTTCGTCTACTCGGACGATTGGCTTCGGGACGAAGACGCTCCGAATATCTCCGCTTCGCTGCCCAAGCGCGTAGAGCCATACGCCCGACGCGACTGCCGCCCGTTCTTCAGTGGCCTCCTCCCCGAAGAAAGCCAGCGGGAGGCGGCGGCGCGAGCTCTCGGCGTGTCGCGCGCCAATGATTTTGCGCTTCTCGACGGGCTCGGTGGCGACGTCGCAGGCGCACTCCAGCTCCTGCCGCTCGGAGAGCGGCCCGAGGAGCGGCCCGAGGAGCACCCCTCGGAGCGTTCGCCGCTGCCGCTCGACGAGGCGAGCCTCGTCCAGGTGCTGGACGAGCTGCCGCTGCGCCCGTTGCTTGCGGGAAGGAACGGTCTGCGGCTCTCGCTCGCCGGTGCCCAGTCGAAACTGCCGGTCGTCCTCGTCGAGGGCGCGGTCGCGTTGCCCGTCTCCGGGCAGCCGACGACGCACATTCTCAAGCCCGCGATTCCGCGTTTCCCCGGGATTACCGAGAACGAAGCCTTCGTGATGCGCCTCGCGGCGGCCGCGGGCCTGGACGTTGCGCGCGTGGAGCCCCGCGTGGTGCGGACTCGGAAGTTCCTCCTGGTCGAGCGGTATGACCGGTCGCCCGGCACCGAGGGCGGTGTCCGGCGCATCCACCAGGAAGACTTCTGTCAGGCGCTCGCCTTCCCTCCGGAGCGCAAGTACGCGAGTGAGGGTGGGCCGACGCTCAGGGACTGCTTTGCGCTCCTTCGCGAGATCGCGGTTCGGCCCGCGGTCGATGTCCTGAAGCTGCTCGACGCCGTCGTGTTCAACCTGATCGTCGGGAATGCGGACGCGCACGGCAAGAACTTCTCCATTCTCCATGACGAGACCGGCCCACGTCTTGCGCCCCTCTACGATCTGCTGGCGACGGTGGCCTGGCCCGAGCTCTCGCCCGGGTTGGCCATGAAGGTCGGTCGGCGGGCAACGCTCGCGGAAATGGACGCCCGGGGTTGGGCCGGATTCGCGGCAGACGCGGGCCTCGGCTTGCCGCTGGTCCGCCGGCGGGTCGCCGAGGTGAGCGAAGGGGTGATGGCGCGGTCGGAGCAGGTCGCAGGCGCGCTGATGCAACCCGGGCTCGATGGCGAGGCGCTCTCGCGGCTTGCCGAGATGACCGCTGGCCGTGCGCAACGATGCAAACGGATGATCGGCAGGGTGGCTCGATGAACGCGCCCGGCGGCGAGCACGCCACCGTCCCGGGCGAAAGACTCTGCCGGGGTGCGCGGAACGCGGGCGGCGCCGGCGACGCCTGCCCGCATGTTTCACCGATTTTCAGCTAGTCGCTCTGCACAGAGGCTTTGATCGATTGAATTCTGGTGTTCATCGCAGAACGGGCAGGTGCTCGGGTTCGACGAGCACCTCGAGAGATTGAGCGCGTCCCGGTGTTCGGCGAAGCCGTAGGTCGGATTAGCGAAGCGTAATCCGACACTTGTGGGCCAAGGGCAACCACTTGCAGGCGATGTCGGACTACGCTTCGCTAATCCGTATATGGTCTCCTCCCGTATTGCAAGGCGCTGGTTGAGCGTGACAGGGACAGGATTGCGGTCGTATATCCGGCCTGTTGACGAAGGGCGCGGCCCTTGCTGGCCTCGATGAGATGCGCGCGCAT
>JAJDXW010000205.1 GCA_022823045.1 Gammaproteobacteria bacterium | reverse complement strand
ATCGCGATCGCGATCGCCATCGACATCAGCCCGAGCTGCAGGGTGACCGGACCGCGCGACAGGATCTGGTCGATGACCGGGCCGCCGTGAATGAACGAGTACCCGAAGTCGCCCTGAAGGAAGATGCGCCCGAGCCACCAGACGTATTGCTCGAGCAGCGGGCGGTCGAGACCGAGCTCGGCGAGGATGAGGGCGCGGGTCTCGGGGTTGTTGGCGATGGTGACCCCCATCATCCGGGTGACGATGTCGCCCGGAATGATGCGGATGAGCAGGAAGGTGAGGAAGGTGACCCCCAGCAACACCGGGATCAGCAGCAGCAGGCGCCGGACGATGTACCTACCCATGTCGGGTATCCGCGCGCGGCCGCTTCATTCGCGACTCTCCCTCCTTAAGCGACATCCCTCGCGGAATCATGCCGCACGCCACCGGAGGGAGCGCGCCGGAACATCGCGGTCCGGGCCGAATCGAGGCGGGACGGCGCCACCCGCAACCGGCGCCGGAAGCCCGGGGATGGAGACGGACCCGCCGGCCGATGGCCGCACCGGCGGGTCCGACCGCGCAGACTCGAAGCCGCTCGCGCGCCTACTTGTCCAGCCAGAGATAGCGCAGGTGCAGGTAGGTGCCGCTCGGCATCGCCTGGTAGTTCTTCACGTGGTCCCAGACGTACTGCCAGTTCACCGGCTTGGTGTAGGGATAGATCATGTAGACCTGATCCGCCACGAGCCGCTGGACGTCCTTGTAGATCTGGATCCTCTTCTCGACGTCGAGCTCGACCTTGCCGGCATCCAGCAGGCGATCGAGCTCCTCGTCGGCGAACTTGCCGAGGTTGATCGGCGAGGTCGAGTAGTAGATCTGGTAGACGTCCGAGTGCGGGTCGGGCTGCCAGACCAGGGAGACAATCGAGGTCTCGTGCTTGACGTTGATGTAGTTGTCGAGCTGCTGATTGAAGTCGGCGATCTGCTCGATGCTCAAGCTTACGCCGATCGCGCTCCACTGCTCCTGGAGGATCTCCGCGGTCTGGATGTCGAGCGGCAGGCTGACCTGCATGGTGAGGTCGAGCCCGTCCGGGTAGCCCGCCTCCGCGAGCAGGGCCTTCGCCTGATCGGGGTCGTAGTCGTGATAGGGCAGCGGCGGATCGGCGTCCTCGCACCAGCCGTAGGGCACCTTGCCGCAGGAGATCTTGGTCCCCACCTCCCCGTAGCCGAAGAGGACGGTGTCGATCACCCCCCGGCGGTCCGTGCCCAGGCTGAGCGCGCGCCGGACCCGCACGTCGGCGGTGGAGCCTTCCGCGGTGTTGATGCCGAGCCCGGACTCGTTCACGGCTCCCGCCGGCTCGATCAGGCGTGCGCCTTCGACGTTCTGCAGGATCGGGATGAACTTCGGATCGTTGAGGACGACGATGTCCGCATTGCCCTGGCGGAACGCCGAGATCTGGGTCTGCGGGTCGGGGACCATGTTGAAGCGCACCGCGTCGATGCACGGATATCCCTTCTCCCAGTAGTCGGAGTTGGCTTCCAGGAGCACGTGGTCGTCGGGCACGTAGGTCACCAGCTTGAAGGGGCCCGTGCCCGATGCCTTCTCGTTCAGGTTGTTCTCGGGAGTGAAGTCGTAGGGGACGATGGCCGTGTACCACGCCGTCGACACCACGCTGAGGATAGGCGCGAAGGGCTCTTCGAAGCTCATGCGGACCGTGAAGCGGTCGAGCGCCTCGATGCCCGTGATGGAGCCGAGCTGGGCGGCCCAGGGAGAGGCGAACTCCGGGTCGAGCAGGCGCTCGAAGGTGTAGACGACATCCCGGGCCTCGAACTCGCGCCCGTGGTGGAACATCACCCCTTCGCGCAGGGTGAAGGTGACCGAGAGCGAGTCGTCGGACACCTCGTAGCTCGTCGCGAGGCCGGGAAGCAGATTGCCGTCCCGGTCGAGGATCAGGAGGGTGTCGTAGATCTGGTCGAAGATGAGGCTCGGCGCGTACTGCGCGTTGGCGCCGGGGGTGAGATCGGCCGGCTCCGGCGCGAAGGGAATGGTGAAGGTGCCGCCCCGGACCGGACACTGCTCGTCCGCCGCGGCGGTGGGGAGCAGGGCTCCCGAAGCGGCGACTGTCGCAACAAAGGCAAGCGCCCGGATCGGACGCGCCACGCTCAATTGCCGGATTTCCATCTCGTTGCTCCCCGTGACTGGATTCGAGTGAGTGCCGGCCGCGGCTCGCACGCTGTGCTTCGGCCGAGGACGCAGCCGGCGATGATTGCGCGAGTGACATTAGCGGAACAGCGACGAGACGGGCAAGGCGACGCAGCGGACCGCTCGACGCGACCACCGGGAGTTCATAATGGACTCCGGGCACGGCCCCGGTCGCAACGCGGGCGCCAGGCGGGAATCCATGACGGACCTTCTCGACATTCGGGACCTGTCGGTCGCCTTCGATACCGACGAGGGTTCGGTGCGGGCGGTGCGCGGGGTCTCCTATTCCGTCGAGGAAGGGGAGGTGCTGGGCGTGGTCGGCGAGAGCGGTTCGGGGAAGAGCGTTCACGCGCTCGCCATCATGCGCCTGATACCGGCACCGCCGGGCCGGATGGAGTCAGGCGAGATCCGCTTCGGCGGCCAGGATCTGCTGAGTCTTGACCGCAGACGCATGCGGGATGTGCGCGGCAAGCAGATCTCCATGGTCTTCCAGGACCCGATGTCGTCGCTCAATCCCGTCTACACGGTTGGTTTTCAGTTGAGGGAGACCTTGCGCCTGCACCTGGACCTGGCGCGCGGGGCGGCGACCGGGCGGGCCTGCGAGCTGCTGGAGCTCGTCGGAATACCGGACCCCCGGCAACGCCTGGCGAGCTACCCGCACGAGCTCTCCGGCGGCATGCGCCAGCGGGTGATGATCGCCATGGCGCTGGCGGGAAACCCCCGGCTGGTCATCGCGGACGAGCCCACCACCGCGCTCGACGTCACCATCCAGGCCCAGATCATCGAGCTCATCAAGGAGCTGCGCGAGGAGCTCGGCCTCACCGTCATCTGGATCACGCACGATCTCGGCATCGTGGCCGGCCTCGCGCACCGGGTGAACGTGATGTATGCCGGCTACGTCGTGGAACGGGGCCCGGTGCGGGCGATCTTCAAGCGGCCGAGCCACCCCTACACCGTGGGGCTGCTCTCCTCCATGCCCCGCATGGACCGCAAGGACGCCGGTGGGCTCAGGCCCATCCCGGGCCGGCCGCCGGACCTCGCCCGGCTCGGGCCGGGATGTCCCTTCCAGCCGCGCTGCCCCCTCGCCGACGACGGGTGCCGCGAGGCAATGCCCCCCTTCGACGAAACGGGCGACCCGGGACACCACGTGCGGTGCTGGAAGTGGCCCGAGGCACGGGCCGGGCACGACGGGGGGCTCTCCCTTGACGCCTGACTCGGTGCCGCTGCTGGAAGTCCGGGGACTGAAGAAGTACTTCCCCGTCCGCAGCGGGCTCGTCTTCGATCGCAAGGTCGGCGACATCAAGGCCGTGGACGGCGTGAGCTTCGAGATTCACCGGGGCGAGACGCTGGGCCTCGTGGGAGAGAGCGGCAGCGGCAAGAGCACGGTGGGGCGCAGCGTGCTCAGGCTCATCGAACCGAGCGCCGGCGAAGTGCTCCTCGACGGCCGGGACTTCCTCGCGGTGAAGGGCCGGGAGCTGCGAAGGCTGCGCCGCCGCATGCAGATGATCTTCCAGGACCCCTTCGCCTCCCTCGACCCCCGTCTCCCGGTGCACGCCATCGTGAGCGAGCCCCTGGAGGTGGAGGGCGGCATCGGGCGCAAGGAACTGCGCGAGCGCGTGGACCACCTGCTGGACCTGGTGGGGCTGGATACCGGCAGCCGCAACCGGTATCCGCACGAGTTCTCGGGCGGGCAGCGGCAGCGGGTGGGCATCGCCCGGGCGCTCGCGCTCGACCCCGACCTCGTGGTGTGCGACGAGGCGATCGCATCCCTCGACGTCTCCATCCAGGCCCAGATCGTCAATCTCCTCCAGCGCCTGCAGGAGCACTTCCGTTTCTCCTATCTTTTCATCGCCCACGACTTGAGCATGGTGCGGCACGTGAGCAACCGGATCGCGGTGATGTACCTGGGAAAGATCGTCGAGACCGCCCCCACCGAGGCGCTCTTCGAAAATCCGGCGCATCCCTATACCCGGGCCCTGATGTCCGCGGTCCCGGTACCGGATCCCGACATCGAAGCCACCCGCCGGCGCATCATCCTGGAGGGAGACATCCCGAGCCCCGCCGACCCGCCTCGCGGCTGCGCGTTCCGCACCCGCTGCCCGGTGGCGATGGAGCGCTGCTCGCAACAGGCCCCCCGGACCCTCGAGATCGGGCGCGGCCACTTCGCCGCCTGCTTTCGCGCGGCCGAGCCGGCCGCGCCGCCTTGAGCGCACCGCGCGCCAATCATGCCGTCCCGCATTCGTGTTCGAGCCACGCGCGTGGATTCCCGCTCTTCCAAGGAGCGACGTCGTTGACACGTACACCGCCGATCGCGCGAGGGTCTTCCGCTCCCGTGGAAGCGGGGGGCAGAATCCACTGACATTCGCAGCGTGGATTCGCTGACCAATCGGGGATGCGTCATTCCGGAGTACTCCCATGCCTCTTTCACCGAAAGGTTTTCCGGTACTGCTGACATTCGACCTGGACGCGGAGACGATGTGGACGTCGCGCGATCCGGCCAACGCGGAGCGGCCGATCATCCTGTCGCAGGGCGCCTACGGCTGGAAGGTCGGCCTGGGCCGGGTGCTCGCGCTCCTCGCGCGCCATCGCATCGTGGCGACCTTCTTCGTTCCCGGTCTCGTCATCGAGCAACGCCCCCAGGCCGTGGAGAGCATCCTGGAGGGAGGGCACGAGGTCGCGCACCATAGCTGGTCGCACAAGTGGATCGTCAACATGACGGAAGAGGAAGAACGCGAGGAGATGCACCGGGCCTTCGAGATCATCGAGAAGACCACCGGCGAGCCGCCCCGAGGCTACCGCTCTCCCGCCGCGGAGTTCTCCCCGCAGACCCTGTCGCTCATCCGCGAGTACGGATTCGGGTTCTCCTCCAACTACTTCGACGACGACTCGCCCTATCTCCACACCATCGACGGCGAAGAGAGCGACATCGTGGAGTTCCCCTTTCACTGGGTGCTCGATGACGCGCCCTTCTTCAACTACTCGATCACCCTCCCGGGCCGCACCATGCAGGCCCCTTCGGCGGTGCTGGAGGCCTGGAAGGCGGAGTTCGACATGCTCTACGCGGAGGACCGGGCCTTCGTGCTCGCCATGCACCCGCAGATCATCGGTCGCCCCTCCCGGCTGCTCGCGCTGGAAGGGCTGATCCGGCACATCGAAGCGCACGACGACGTATGGTTCGGGCGCTGCGATCACGTCGCCGACGAGCTCCGTCCCCTGCTCCGTGCCCGAGACGCCTGAATCCCCGGCGCCGCGCCTCGCCGGACGCCGGGTGCTCGTGACCGGCGCCGCCGCCGGCATCGGACTCGCCTGCGCCCGCCGATTCCTGGCCGAGGGCGCCCGGGTCGCCATGGTGGACCGCGACCCGGAACGCCTGTCGGGGGCGCGGGACTCGCTGGCGGCGTCGGAGCGGACCTTCTCGATTGCGCTCGACGTGTCGGACGCCGCGGCGGTCCGGGAAGGGGTGGGCGAAGCCACCCGGCGCATGGGAGGCATCGACGGCATCGTCAACAATGCCGCCGTCGACCTCCTTCGCCCATTCGCGGAGGTGAGCGCCTCGGACTGGAACGGGGTGATGGCGGTCAACCTGGTCGGCGCCATGGAAGTCTGTCGCGCGGCGCTCGACCCACTCGCGGCAAGCGGCCGCGGCGCCATCGTCAACGTCGCCTCGGCGGCGGGGCTTCGGCCGGTCCCCGGC